>JAFTCU010000283.1 GCA_017454585.1 Thermoguttaceae bacterium
CTTTCCACTTCTTCTTTCGTCAGATGGCCCGGGGCGTACGTGATCCGGAAGCGGCCCTCGCTCGAGCCGTGGATCAGGTGCGCGGTGCCGTGCGTCAGGTCCTGAAGCATCGGCTCGGTCTTCCAGAGCTTGAGAATATTCTCCGTGCCGGAGTAGCCGTACTTCCGAATCAGAACGTCCACGTCTTCCTGCTCGCCGAAACGTTTCAGGCCGGGCGCGAGGATCAGCAGTTCGCCGCCGTCCGCCATGGCTTTGCGCGTGCGGTAGATCGCCTTGTTCGCGACCCACGTGCTGTAAAATTCGTCGCCCTGCATGACCGCCACGACCTTTTTCAGCGGCGGGACGATCGTGATGTTCTGCTCCCGGGAGAGTTTGGCCGCTTCGAGGTACGTGTCGAGATCGTCACCGATGAAAACGCCGGTATGACCGAGCTGGCCGGCTTCGTCATACGCCATCACGACCTCGAAGTAGAAGTCGGGGAGATTCCCCAGATAATCGGCCTCAGCCTTGTTGTAGCAGGCGCGCAGAGGAGAAACGAGCGTGCCCAAATTGTTCTCGATGCCACAGCAGGCCGCCGCCATGTGCGACGCGCAGATCATCGGCTTGCCGCCCAGCCCGATGAAGTAGTTTTTGTTGTGGTTCGCGAAACCGAGGACCTCGTGCGGCACAACGTGGCCGACGTTGATGATCAGGTCCCACTGACCGTCCAGCAGGAACGTATCGAGCGAGACGGGGATCGCCCAATCGACTTTCCCGTGCGTCGCTTCCTTCACGAAATCGACCGGGACCTCGCCGATGGTGCGCGAGCCGTTGCGCCAGTCATGCACATGGATCCGGTCAAGCGGGATCGAGCCGAACATCCAACGGTTCTGCTCGTCGGTATGTGGGACGTGCTGGCCGAGCGTCGGAATGATGTGAACGTCGGCGGTCTGGGAGAAGATCTTGTAAAACTCTTCCGTGATCCAACCCGCTCCGCTGTGTGCGCGTGTAATGTCCGGAGGAAGAAGCAGGACACGCTTCGGTTCGGCGCAAATGCGTTTGCGGGCTTCGTCAGCCGCCTGATGAACGAGGGAAAGAATAGCGTCGCGGTCAAGGCGACCCGTGGAGGAAATCCAAGGCATGATTTTTCCTTTATGTGTGAGTTTTCGTGGAATTAAACGTTTTCAGTATTTTACACTAAATCGGAAAAAAGTAAACGGGAAGGGTGGAAATTTTTTAACGTTTGACTCAAAAAAGGGTCAAAAGAACCAGAACATTCCACCCGGAGGTTCCCGGACCAGCAGAAATCCAGCCCACAAGTCCAGAAGACAAGCCTTTCCTATAGCCCCGAGTCGGGTTCATTTTAAATTTTTTATCAAAATGTTCCATTTTCCTATTTACTGTAATTCAATTTTATGCTATTTTAGACTTAGAAGAATTATTTCCTTGATCGAGATTAAATTTTTGTCCTATCATTCAGAATGCCATGAAAAAGTTTGGAATATTATTCGGGATCCTGCTGGTTTGGGGGCTTTTGCCGGCATCTTCGGTTTTGAATGCGCAGACGATTCCCAAGCCCAAAGTCTCGGGGACGTATTTTGAGGAAAACTCGAATTTCCGGGTCAACTACAAAGTCATGACCGGCGATTCCAAGGAGGTAGTTTCCTCCGGGAAAACCATCTTCTACGACGGGAACGCCTACGATTTCGTCGATAATACGGACGAAATCATCGTCCTGAATTTTACAGCCAAAAAGATTTACGTTCTGGACGTTGAAAACCGCAAGAAATGGACCACTACGCCAGAAGAGGCGGAGGAGTACGCGACAAAGCTCTGCCGCTGGGGAATGAGCCATCCCAAAGAAGAAATTCGTCAGTTTTTCCAGCCAGATTTTAAAAGAAATTACGACGACTCCAAGGGGGAATACTCTTTTGTCGCGTCGAATTATTCTTACTTCGTGACCCCGACAAAGCCGGAAAAACCCGAGTTTCTCCAGCAGTACAGAACCTTCGCCCAGTGGTCGTGCCGTGTGAACATGATGCTCTCGCCGGGGGCCAAGACCCTTTACCCTCGGTACGTCGTGAATGAAGTGATTTTCAACGCGGGCTCCCTGATCGAGAAGATCCAGCTTTCCATTAAATTGTCAAAAGGACCGTTCGCCAAACCGGAGACTTTTCTCTCGGAATATCAGTACCTCCCGCGGCTGGTCGAGTCGGATCAGGTGATCATTCGTCAGGTTGAGGACTACCTCGTTTTGTTCCGTGACGGGAACCTGGCCGATTTTCAGAACAAACGGCTTGGGAAGGAATGAAAAGGAATGAAAGAGAAAGCCCCACTCTTCGAGGGGGGTGGCACGGAGTGCCGGGGGGAGTTGAACGGCGCGTTCACGTAACTCCCCCAGTCTCGCTTCGCTAGCCAGCCCCCTCAATGAGGAGGCCTTTAAACGACGCCGGAAGTTTCATCTCCCCAAATTTTCCCAAAATTGACGCACGGGGTTAATTTCTCCCTCAGATTTCTTTTTTTCTCGCTCCCAGCCACTTGACAAAACCTCTTCCAGACTCTATAATAAAAAAATCGTTAAAAAATTTTACCCACCATCCCTGGAATTCCTCATGAAAAACTTCATCCCCCTCACCTTTTTCCTGACCGTCCTCTTTTTGGCGGCGCAGGCGTTTTGCGCGAATTACTACGTTTCCCCCACCGGTGACGATTCGAAAGACGGAACCTCTGCCGCAACGGCGTGGGCCACGATCGCCCGTGTCAACGCCGCCACGGAGATCCAGCCCGGCGATAAAGTCCTCTGGAAATGCGGCGGGATCTGGCGCGGGATCATTCGTCCGCACTCGGGTGAGGAAGGAAATCCGGTCATTTACTCGTCCTACCGCGTGAAAGGCCAGCCGAAGGACGCGCCGAAACCCACGTTTTACGGTTCCAAAGAAGCCTCTCAGGAAAAGGATTGGGTCGAAGTTTCCCCGAACATCTGGGCCACGCGCGAGACCAGGCCGGAAGTCCTCGGCGAAGTGGACGGGAAATTCCTCGAAGACTGGAGCCTCTACGTCGATCGGGCAAAGGCCGAAGTCAAATCGGAATTTACGGTGGAGGACGGTTTGCGCAAGTTCACGTTTGACGTGATCGGGGGCGGGAAGGGCGCGAATAACGTTCAGCTTTGGGG
The DNA here is from genome assembly GCA_017454585.1 of Thermoguttaceae bacterium. Next base: position 3,152 of record JAFTCU010000283.1, read on the forward strand.
TTCGGCCATCGATGCGGTGAATTTTCCCCAAACGATGCTCCTGAAAATGAAGGTCCGCGCAAGTCAACCGGTCACTTTGCCGGGAATGCGCATCACGCTCAGCGGCCCGCCGTACATCGGAAAGGGGACCTCAAACGCGATCGAAGTCACGGAAGATTGGCGGGAAGTCGAAGTGATCATGAACGTCAACGACGCTCCGCTTCCGGAAGGGCGTAAATTCACGTGGCACTGGAGCCTCGGCGACGTCCCGGTCGGGACCAAACTTGAAGTCGTTCTGGAAAGCCTGAACGAGTGCGTCGTGGATCGCTCGCTTTACCTGAACGTGGACGTTGGAAACATCATTTTCGACCACGGAAACTTCACCAAATACCACTACTGCGGCATGAAAAAATGGGCTCTGGAAGACGTGAAGGCCCCCGGCGATTACTACTACGACGCGAAATCCTGCCGCGTGTTCCTCTGCTGGGACGAAAACCCGGCCAAAACCTGCAAGAGCATCGAGCTGGCGCTTCGTTCGACGGTCATTGACGAGAGCGGCTGCCACGACGTGATCTACGACGGCCTGGCGGTGGCTTACGGTGCGGCCCACGGTTTCGGAGGCGGGAACACTCGCCGGCTGACCATTCGGAACTGCGATCTGTATTTCATCGGCGGAGGCCATCAGCACACCGCTGAAAACGGCAGGCCCGTCCGTTTCGGAAACGCGATCGAGTTCTGGGGAAGCTGCGACTCCAACCTGGTCGAGGGAAATCACATCTGGGAGGTTTACGACGCGGCTCTGACCAACCAGGGGAGCGGCACCGAGGCCAATCCTTCCATCCAGAAAAACATCACGTACCGGAACAATCTGATCGAGAAATCCGAGTACTCCTTCGAGTACTGGAACCGCGGCGGCGTGACGGAAAACGTCGTATTCGAGAATAATACGTGCGTGGACGCAGGCGTCTGCTGGTCCCATTCCCAGCGCCCCAACCGGATCGGCGCGCACTTGATTTTCTACAATAATTCGGCCGAAACGACCGGCGTCGTGATCAGGAACAACAAATTTTTCAACTC
>JAFTCU010000284.1 GCA_017454585.1 Thermoguttaceae bacterium
AAGCTGCTCCTTCAGCGGCCGGTCCGGCTCGTTGATCTGCTTGAGAAGCGCGACCGTGGGAAACCAAAGTTCCTGCGCGTTTTTCGGCGGGGTCCACGAAGACCAGACGTTAAAATTCCCGCCCGCCTGCTGAAGCAGAACCATCAGGTCCCGCGCCTTTTTCGGGCCGATCCCGGGAAGGAGCGTCAAGAGGCGCAGCCCGGCGGGGAAATCGCCCGGATTTTCCACGACGCGCAGGAACGAGAGCAGATCCTTCACGTGCGCCGCTTCGGTGAACTTCAGCCCGCCGTATTTGACGTAGGGGATCCGCCGCCGCGCCAGTTCCGTTTCCAGCCGCAGCGAGTGGGACGAGGACCGGAAAAGCACCGCCATCTCCTTCAGTGGCATTCCGTTTTCGTAATGTTCCAGCACGAGGTCCACGACGTAGCGCGTTTGGGCGTCGTCGTCGCGGCAGCGGCAGAAAGTCGGCCTCACGCCCCCCTTCCGAACGGCAAAAAGGTCCTTCCTGTACCGCTCATGCAACTGCGCCACGACCCGGTTCGCTGCCTTGAGGATCGACGCCGTGCTGCGGTAGTTTTCCTCCAGAGGAATGATTTTCGCTCCGGGAAACGTCTTGGGAAAGTCCAGAATATTCCGCACCGTCGCGGCCCTGAACGAATAGATCGACTGCGCGTCATCGCCGACCACGGTCAGGCCCTTCCCGTCCGGCGTCAGGCCCTGCACGATCTCCGCCTGGATCCGGTTCGTATCCTGGTACTCGTCCACGAGGACCCAGTCGAATCGGGAGCGTATCTTTTCGCCAATCTCCGGGTGGCGCATCATCGCCGACCAGTAAAGAAGCAGATCGTCGTAATCAAGCGTCGCGTTTTCGATCTTCCGCTGGGTGTACGCGTCGAAAATTTTTGCAAGCTCGGGTAGATACTCCTCCAGTTTCGGGTAGTATTTCGACAGAATATCATAAAGTTTGGCCTGCGAGTTCACGCACCGGCTATAAATCGAGACAAGGGTCCCTTTCTTCGGGAAACGTTTGCCGTCGGTGGTTTTGCCAAGGGTTTCTGTTCGGACCAGATTCATGAGATCTTCCTGATCGGCCCGGTCGATGATCGTGAAGTTCTGCGGCAGACCGACGCAGGAGCCATAGATCCGAAGAAGCCGCGTCCCCACGGCGTGAAACGTTCCGCCCCAGACGTTCGTGACGTGCTGGGACTCGGTCGGCGCGCGCTTCACGTTTTCGAGAAGTCGGCGGGCACGCTGGAGCATTTCCATCGCCGCCCGGCGGGTGAACGTCAGGAGCAGGATCCGGTCGGGCCGCGCCCCATCCGCTACCAAACGCGCCACACGGTGCGCCAGCATGGTCGTTTTTCCAGTCCCCGCTCCCGCGACGACCAAAAGCGGCCCCTCACCGTACTCGACGGCTTCTCGCTGGGCCGGATTCAGATCTTTTCCGAAGGTTTCAGGCATAAAAAAAGCTTTTTCAAGAAAAGTGATTTCATTACCCAATCAAAAGGAAGGGTAAAAAATTTAAATTTTCCAATTCAGAGTCCACTTCACTTCAAACCTTAATTTAAACACGGATTTACACGGATTTCAAGGATTCAACGGATTTTAATTTCTTTTAAGCATGAAGTTGAGAAAACGCTTCCATTGAATCAATCGTAATCCGGAAAATCCTTCCTAATCCGTGAAAATCCGTGTTTAAATCGCGGTATAAAGGGGGTCGCGTCTGCGCCCTGGGACCTGATTTTAAGTTCCAGGGGCTTTCTTTAATTCTTGAAAACCGAATCTTTATCATTCCCGGTCAGCTCGCGGAATTTCTCGAACGAAACGCCCTCGCTCGGCAGGCCGCCCCAGTAAAAGAGCGGGGTCGTGTTCGGGTCCGCGCCCGGCAGGTCGTACGTGTTTCGGCTGAACCGGAACTCGTCGATCCGCGGGTGGTGGAACCAAACCATGACCATGGCCGAGGGTCCGAGGTAATTCTCGCGGTACTCGATGTTCTTCACCTGGCATTTGAAACCATACGCGAGAAAATGCGTCGCGCGTTTGTCCGGGCGCTGGGCGTGGCTCCAGCCATAGCCGGAATCCGTGAAATGGTTTTTCTCGACGACCAGCGACTCGACCGTCATTTCCTCGCTCGAGAGCCAGATCTCGTAGCACTGCTCGCACTTTTCGCAGCGGTTTTCGCGCCAGACCATGTTCTTGAGCACGCCCGGATCCGGGCCCTGATTGGTCATCGCCGTGTCGTACACCTGGAAGAAGTAGTTTTTTTCGATGAGGAGATCTTCATTCCCACTCCAGAATTCAATGCCGTTCCCGTACCGGGTCGGAATCGGGCCGCGCGTGTAAAGCCAGCTTCCCCCGATCCAGCGGAAATCGCAGTTTCGCACGACGATCCGTTTCGCCCCGGTGCCGCCGCGCACTCCGTGACCGCCGGAGTACTCAAACGCCCAACCGTCGAGCACTACGTCGTGCAGGCTCCCAACGTCGAAAAGGTTGCACCGGCACGCGGCTTCCATCTTCGCCCAGACGGTCGCCGGGTTCTTTTCTGATTTGAAATACAGAACGTTCGTCGAAAGGTCGTGGTAGTAATCGCCTTCGTCTTCCAGGGTTTCCACACTCCAACGTTTCCAGCCGCAAATGTCGTCGCCGGTAGGTTTTCCATCAGCGTCCGCGCGACGCATCACAATATTCCCAACGTCGTGGAACAGGCCGATCCGATCGATTTTCACCAGTTCGACCCCCCGTGGGTAAATCGTTAATGCGCTTCCTTCCGGGAGTAGCGGACCACAGAAGAACGAAAGACGGCCATCCTCTTTTTCCTCGATGTTGGTCGTACTGAGCGTTACTTCGATTTCCGCCCCATCGTCGGTGAGTTGGAACGATTTTCCCGAAAGGATCGAGTAACCACCCCACGGTGCGGAAGCCTGAATGATCCGGGCCAGCCCCGCGAACTTGCCGGCGAATTCCTCGGTCATGAGGTTTTCCCCGTCTGCGCCGGTCAACTTGACGAGGAAGCGGAAGCGAAGACCTTTTTCAGCCGGGACCTTGAACGACGAGCAGTTCAACTGGATGTCGCAGTCGCGGTCGGTCGGTTTCAGGCAAGTGATCGAATAATACTTGCCCTGTTCGTCCTCTCCGACTGACCATTCTGTCTTTGCTTTGTTCTCGCTGTAGCAGCTCCAGTTGGCCGTTTCAAACTTTTTGTAGGCGCATTTCGGCTTGATCACATCGGCGCGCGTGGCCCAAATTCCGGGCTGAACTTCCGTCCAGTAGTCGGGTCGGGTCAAATCGACGCTTCCCCAAAGCGCGGGTTTCGGGCCTTTTCCGTAAACGCCGTAGGTGATCGGCTTTCCCGGCTCGCCGCTGGCGGTACAGGAAAAATGGTCGCGCCAGACCTGCCCGGCGTGCAGGTAAATCGAGTCACCCGGCTGAAAATTCTGACGCTTTACATGCCGGAGCGTCTTCCACGCGGTTTTCGGGGACGTGCCTGAATTGGAGTCTGAACCCTTTTCAGCATCCACATAATAATTCTCTGCCAACGTGGGGAGGGAAAGGAAAGCCAGAACGATCAAGGTTAAAGCGAAAATGCGTTTCATTGGTGGTCCTACAGGTATTGAGGTTCAAAGAAATCAAGAATTGAATCTTTTTTATCCATTAAACACGATTTTCCGCAAAACGCAAGGGGGGACGGGAAGAAATGAAAGCGCCCGTCCGGAAAGAATTTCGGGGGCCCTCACATTTCGCGTTCGTTTTTCCGTGCTTCAATTTCTTCCAGGGTATAGAGTCTCCCGCGGTTACACCCTTTGCAGCCGCGTGAGGCATTTTCCCACGCCGCCTCATCTGTCAGATTGCAGTCCCAGAATGGCCACGTCCGACACTGGACCGGGCGGTCACGGTAAATCTTGCAGTTGGTATGAAACCGGTCGTAGAAGACACAGTCGCCATTGATGAACTCGATGAGGCTTTTTCGCGTTCCTACCTCCCGCACGAATTTCGCTTCAAACTCTTCTTTCGTGAGGCCAAACCGGTCGGCGATCCGTTCGATTTCATCCTCGGAAACCCACACATATCCCGGAGCGCCAGTGCAGCAGCCACCACATTCCTGACACTCAAATTGAAGTCCCGCGTCGTACCAGGCCATAAAAACTCCCAAACCCAAAAGACTCGAAAAAACTTGAATCAACCAAAGAGATTTTACACTTAAAATCATTTTTTGCAAGAGGCTCACCCCAAAAAACACAAAAAAATCCGCCGAATCTCTTCAGCGGATTTTCTCCCATTAAGCTCTGCCGGGCAGAGTACGTTTTTTATTTTTTAAGTTTCAGGAAGGTCTTTTCACTTCTTTCTCCCGGGACCGGACCGACAGCGACGTTGGTCGGGTCAATGTAAGAGGTCTGAGTGATCCCCGTGCTGGTGACCTGGCGCGGGGCCGGGGTCGGAATGACTTCCATCGTGCTTTCCGGGCTGGAATTCAGAATCGATCTTCCATTTTTCGGAGCCGGGGTCGGAATCACTTCCATGTTTTCCGGAGCCGCGGTCGGCGTAACGTTCTGGTAGTACATTTCTTCCTGGACACGATTCTTCAGGCTCGCCGGGTCAGCCATTCCGGTGTGCTGGCGGTAAGCGCCTTCCGAGATGACGTTCGGACGGGTGAAGCCGTAGTTCATATAGCGGCCTTTTTCACGAATCTTCGCACGTTTCTGAGCGTCGAAGTAAGCCTTGGAAGCCCAGGGGCCTTCGGAAAGGGTGATCCCGTCGTACTCGAGGAGTGAACCTTTCTGCGTATGAATGTCCACGATGGCCAGGTTGTAGTCGATGACGGCGCGGAAGAAGTCGATTTCCGCTTCCGCCAGACGGCGCTGGGCGTCAAGCAGGATGTTCAGGGTAATGCTTCCGGTTTCATAGGCTGCGCTCGTGGCTTCGACTTCTTTCTGGGCCGCGACACGGCGGTTGAAGTAAGTCTGAGCAAGGACGTAATTGTCTTCGAGGCTGCGGACGGCGTGAGCCAGACGGTGCGTAACTTCCAGTTCCTGTTCCTGAAGGATGGCGCGGTTACGAGCGAGGCTCAGCTCGGCGTTACGGACCGCGGAACGTTCGCGGCGGAATCCGATCGGAACGGTGAATTCAGCGCCAACCAGGCCACTCCACATTCCATCGTGAGTCAGCTGACCCCAGGAGCTGTCGCTTCCACGATCACTCCAGAAGTGTTCGTTCGCTCCACCGACACTTCCTTTACCAACCAGGTCGAGGGACGGGAGGAGGAAGTTCTTCGAGGCAAGGAGTTCCAGTTCGGACTGTTTGATGACCCACTTCTGACGGCGCAGCTCGATATTACGGTTCATGGATTCGGTATGAGCTTCACACCAGTCGAAGTTGATTTTCGCAACGCTCGGTTCATCCGCCGGGCGGAAGAGGCGTCCATCAGCGCTGGTCAGGCCGATAATGTAGCGGAAGTTGGCTTCAGCTTTGTACAGGGCGTCCAGAGCGGAT
>JAFTCU010000285.1 GCA_017454585.1 Thermoguttaceae bacterium
GCCCTGATCCGTGAGTGGCGCGACCGCATTTTCTTCGTTCATTTCCGCGACATCCGGCGGACGGCCAACGGCTTCGTCGAGGCGTTCCACGATAACGGCGACCACGACATGGCGGCCCTGATGCGCGTGTACCGGGAAATCGGCTTCGACGGCCTGATCCGTACCGACCACGCCCCGGCCATGGCCGGCGAAAAGGGCGGCGGGTACGATATGCTCGGCCACATCTTCGCGATCGGCTATCTGAAAGGGATCCTCGACGCGATCCGGTAAGAGATTCTGATTTGCAGACCGACCCTCAATTCGGAATGGAATCTGAGAAATTCTCATTCCTAATCGGGTCAAACTCAATCTTCCAGCCCGGAGGATTCTTTAAATCGCGTGGATTTCCTTGTAAAAAAAGTCAAGTGGGTCCAGATAGTCAATTTCAGGAATGTCCCGTATATCGTCCCCGGGGCCGAGCAGCTCCGCAAACTGGCGCGACGCGTTGCGTTCCAGATGGCTTTGAACGCATTGCTCGTGCGAGGGGGTATTCACTTCCAGCGTGGTCTGTTTGTTCAGCCAGACACAGCGGCGGCAATGGTGCGCGTCACAGCGTTGACAAAGCGGCGCGTGGTCCAATCGGAACAGTTCGCCGTTCGGGATCGGCGTTTCATGCGTGGGAAGAACTTCCCCGATGGTCGTAAGAGGTTTCAGGTAACTTCCGGGCGCGCGTTCCGAGAAGTAAAAGCCCGGGCAGACGAAGAAACTTCCGTCCGGGGCGATGGTCAAATGCTTTACGCCCGCCTCGCAGTGATCAGGCCTTTCGAGTGTCAGCAGGTCCGTCATAAAAGCGAGCTGAAGCGGCTGTTTTTCTTCGCGCTCGGGCAGCCAGGACGCGATTTGAGCCAATGCGTCGCGGTAAGCGTTCAGCTCTTCGTCCGTGAACGCCTCCACGTCCGTGAGAGTCAGCGAAAAACGCTCGTAGTTCATCGAGTTCCGTTCCAGCCAGGCGGGCAGGTTCGGCAGGAATGTTCTGGACGTGCGCAGGATCAAGGTCGGCCCCTTCATTTCAGGCGCGAGGTCCCCTTCGGCCGGGTCCCAGACATCCAGAACGCCCGTCGCGTCCGGATATTTCCGCTCCGGATTGGAAACCCGCACCGACGCCGGCTGAACCAGAATGTACCGGCACGGCTTGAGGATTTCCAGCGTTTCTTCTGAAAGCGGCTCCTGACCGAGCGGAATGTTTAGCGCCAAATTGTTCGTCAGAGAGTAATAAACGACTTTTTTCAGGGTTTCGAGGCTCATCGTCTCGTGCGTTTTCCGTTCGTTCGGGAAATGGCAGAACGACGGCACAAGAGAATCCAGAATGACGTACAAGTACTGAAGCCCCTTCCGGTCCGGGGCGAAAAGTAGCCTTGTGCGTTCATCCCTTGCCTGCGGCGGGAAGATTCGGTCATACTGGTTCCAGAAGTAGTTATTCGCACGAACTTGGGCTTTGTGCATCTTGCAAATGTGCGTCGAACGCTGAAAAATCGTATCGGTCTGCGCATTATCGTAATTGCAGCCCTGACACCAGTTGCAGCCGGAATTCACTTCGCAGTCGAGACATTCTTGCGTGGACTGAATGGTTCGATTCAGCAACAGGTATGGCCGCATAATATTTCGATTGAGGGTTCCTCCTATCCTTCCAATCGAACGTTCTGGATGATGTTCCAGCGTATAATTGGCAAAGCGGGAACACATGACCCAATTCCCTTGCGGTGTGACTGCACGGGAATTCATAACGCTGCATCCGTTGACATCATACAATTGGGGGTCGAGCCAAAATCCCATCGTACGATCAAAAAGAGTGCAGAAAAACCTTTCGTAACGTTTTTCTTCGAGCAGGTAGTCTGCGACCTTGACCATTTGTTCTTCGAGCAGGTCATCGTCCCCTTCTTCCCATCCTGGGTCAAAAATGAGTCCCATCGTGGCCCACTGAAAACCTCGCTCCCAGAAGTAAAGACACGTTTCAAAAATGTACGGGATCACGAGGTGAGAGATCATAGTGTTAGAACCGTAAGCCGGAAAATCTTTGTGCCAGAGCGGGAGGTTCTTATCCACGGCTTTCCACGAGCCGCGGCCATCCGCGAACACCCTCTGTAGGTCGTGCTTTTCCTGTGGTCCATCGTGTGAATAATGAATTTCCAAGTGCGGTAGGTTTTTCTGAATGAATGCTTGAACACGCGGGTCGTGGTAATTCACGCCGTTGGTCGTGATGTAGGCCTTCCAGTTGTTGTGCCACGGGTGCTCCAAATCGGCAGTGCGGGCTTTGAAATGCTCGACGATCGTGTCTATCTGCTCGATTTCCAAGAAAGGCTCGCCCCCGATGAAGTTAAGGATTATGCCTCCGGATGGAAACAGAGCCGGATTATTCAACGCGTCCTCGATCGCCTGGTAAGCCGTCTCCAACGACATAACGGAAGGATTTTGACGTTTGCACAAATAGCAATAACGACACCGAAGCTGGCAGTCCTCTGTATTGATGAAAGAGATGGACGCTTTGTTCGGGTCATTTGTGAAGAGTGACTCTGTGTTCTGAGGAGAATCACTGGATTCTTGCGGCAACGATGAAGAAGTTTCCATAATATAATTTAAGGCGCAATCTGTAAAAAACAGAAATGAAACAAAAACTCCAGAATACACCACAAGCAAAATCTTAGCGGTATATTTTAAAAAATTTCACCAGATCTTCTCTAAAAGAAAACCAATTTGTGAAACCGTTAATATTCGTTTCTTTTTCTCTAAAGATGAACTGGATTAAACAAAAGAAACCAAACCACTTTCATTATAAAAAAGGTTTGGTTTCTGAAACGTGAATCGATCGAAATTCTCTACGATCAATTCACGCGCTACATTGCCTGCAACACAATCGCTCTTTTATTCGCAATTAGGTCCAGTTACCCGCTCCACCATATCTACCCCGTTTACAATGTGGTCCCGGCGGCGGAGGAGGTGGACAATGTGGTCCCGGCGGCGGTGGAGGGGGACACCAAGGCCCCGGCGGCGGTGGAGGTGGACACCAAGGCCCCGGCGGCGGTGGAGGGGGACAATCCAGTTTGTTGCACTTAAAACACACTCAAACCTAAAAAACCTTACAGGTTTTTAAATTTTGAAAACCGTTTGATTAAATGGCCTCAGTGCGGTCGTTTGGGGTGGCTATTTTTATGTTATTTTACCCTTCAACGGCCAAAA
>JAFTCU010000286.1 GCA_017454585.1 Thermoguttaceae bacterium
ATCGCGTAACTCCCCCAGTCTCGCTGCGCGAACCAGCCTCCTTAACGAGGGGCCTTAAACGACGCTGGAAGCGTCGTCCCCGTAATTCCCCTGAAAACCTTTTCCCTCTGAACCACCTCATGCCCGATTCCATCCCTGATTTTTCCCGATTCCGCGGCGCGGTTTTTGACTTCGACGGAACCGTCAGTCTTCTGACCGAAGGCTGGCAGGACGTCATGCAAAACCTCTTTGAAGAAACGCTTTTCAAATTCGTTCCATTTTCCGGCGAGGAAGCGCAAGCGGAGCGCAAAAACATTTCGCGCTTCATCTTTGAAATGACCGGAAAACCCTCCATCTTCCAGTGCATCCGCATGGCCGAGGAGGTCGTGAACTGCGGCGGGCCAAAACTCGACTCGCAGGCATTGCACGAGGAATTCTCCCGTCGGCTCGGGAACCGGATCGAGGAGCGCGAGAAAGCGATTCAGGCCGGGAAAATCTCGGGCGACGAACACATGGTCCCCGGTGCGCGGGCGTTTCTGGAGCGGATGAAGTCGTGGGGGCTTTCCATGATGCTCGTCAGCGGGACGGAAGACCCGATCGTTCAGCGCCAGTGCCGGCTTTTGGGCCTCAATGACTTTTTCGACGGCGGGATTTTTGGCTCGCCGACTGACGTGCATCATTTCAGCAAGCAGGCGGTGATCCAGGAGTTCATGGACCACTTCGGCCTGAAGCCCTCGGAAGTCGTGGGTTTTGGCGACGGTTTCGTCGAGACGCGGTTCATCCACGAGATCGGCGGCTTCGCGGTTGGAATGGCGACGCGTGAACACGAGCGTGACGGCCAGATCAACGAGTGGAAGCGAGACCAGCTACTTTCCGTCGGTGCGGATTTTATCGCCCCGGATTTTGAGGTTTTTCTTTGACTGGCACCAAAACCAAAACGTTTCAGACTCGCAGGCATTAATAATTTTATGACCATTCAAATCCTCGATAAAAAGTTCACTCCGTACCTGAGTGAGTCGCAGATCCAGGCCCAGGTTCGTCGCGTGGCGGCGGAGATGACGCGGGACCTGAAGGACGAAAAGCCGATTTTGGCCTGCGTTTTGAAGGGGGCGCTTTTCTTTTTCGCGGACCTGCTGGAAAACATTCAGTTCCCGCATGAGATCACGTTTTGCCGGGTTTCGAGCTACTACGGGACACAAAGTACCGGAGAGATCAAGTATCTTAGAGAGTTCAGAAAAATTCTGACGGGCCGGACGCTCGTTTTTATCGAGGACATCGTGGAGACGGGTGAGACGATGGAGTACATGCGCAAAAAAACGTTTGATCTTGGGGCGAAAGACGTAAAAATTGCAGCGCTTTTTCTGAAGCCCGGGAAGTTTCACAAAAATTTCCCCGTCGATTACGTTGGGTTCTCCATTCCTGACGATTTCATCGTGGGGTACGGCCTGGATTACAAAGAGGAGGGGAGAAATCTCCCGGACGTTTACCAGCTTGCGCCTGAAATGAATTCCCAAAAATCGCTTAAATCTGAACTTCGCGAAACACTCCGCCGTGCTCGGGCGTCGGTTCAGGACCAGCTCAGGAAAAGTCTCGCGGCCTGCCGGCGGGTTGAGGCGGTTCCTGGCTGGAAGGATGCGCGGAATCTGCTCGTTTACGTGAATCATCGCTCAGAAACAGGCACGGAGTCGCTTTTTCAGTGGGACCAAAAACGCTTGATCGTTCCGCGTTGCCTGCCGGATGGGGGGCTGGAGCTTCTGGAGATCCGTTCCCGATCGGAGCTGAAACCGGGGGCGTATGGGATTTTGGAGCCCAACCCGGCGGTGCGTCAAAACCCCGAGCGGCACGTGCGGCCCGAGGAGATCGATTTCGCGGTTTTGCCCGGCGTCGGCTTCGACCTTTGCGGCCATCGTCTCGGTCAGGGGGGTGGCTACTACGACCGGCTCTTACCGCGTTTTCGCCCGAAAATTCCGACGGTCGGACTGGCGTTTGACTGCCAGGTCGTACCGGAAATTCCGGTCGAACCACACGATCTGGGGGTGAAGTACATTGCGACGGAAACGCTGACGTTTGCCACCCATCCCCGCAGCGAGCGCCGTCCGCAGGTCTGGGGAATCCTTGGCGGGATCGCGTGCGGGAAGTCGGCCGTTTCGGGCTTCTTCCGCGAAAATGGGATCCCGGTTTTTGACGCGGACCGGTACGGTCACGAGCTTTACGAAAACGAGGAATTCCGATGGGCGCTGCTCGACTGCTTCGAGACGTGCGACCGGCGGGAAATCGCGCGGATCGTCTTTGAATCGCCGGAGAAACTTTCCTTTCTGAACACGCTGTTCCACCCGGCCATTCACGCGGGCTGGCTCGATTTTTACGAATCGGCCCGAAAAGAAGGGGCGTCGGTGGTGATCCTGGACGCGCCGCTGCTTCTGGAAGCCGGGTGGGGGACGGAGTGCGACGAGCTTCTGTACGTCGATCTTCCGCGTGAACTGCAAATCTGTTTTGTCAAAAAACGGGGCTGGAAAAAGGCCGACCTGGAAGCGCGGGAAAAGAATCAGTTTTCGCTTGAGAAGAAGCGCGCCGCCGCGACGGTCATCGTTCCGAATCCGGGAAATGAGGAGCTTTGGGAGAATCTGCGGGCGGTCTTGCGGAGGCTGAAAGACCGTAATGCCCGAAAATGAAATCAGGCGAAACGTGAGGATTTGCGTTTCGCCTGATTTTTTTCTTGGCCGTTTTTCACTTTATTTCCAGGATCTCTTTCATTTTTTCCAGAACGAGCGTGAAATAATCGTCTGCCAGTTCACGGTCCATTAATATTGTGTCGTAAATCATCGAAAGCTGCATTTCGCCGGCGTATGTCGCGCAGCAGATAGAAAAATTTGTCTGCGGACGGATGGGCGACGCGGAATCCATTTCGTCGAGAATCAGGTCACCAATCCGGATTTTTCCCAGCGGGTCACGTGTGAAGGGAAGCTGCTTCGGCGTGAACATCGGTCCCAGGTTGGTGAGGACAACCGTGGACCAACAGTCACACATTTTAACGACCTTTTTCAGATTCCCGAAAATCAGAACGACATCCTTCATTCCCTCGATGAGGAGGAAACCAAGGCGGAAGCGTTTCACGTGAAACATTTCCTTCTGAATATCACGAAGGACAGCGTCGGAAGTGTCGATTTCCGGTTCCTGACGGTCGCAAAAGACCATGCTCACGATATTCGATGCGGGACAATTTTGCTGGGAAGGATTACGCATATCAAGCGGAATTGCGATACGGATCCATTTTTTGGGCCCTGAGTACGCAACATCGGGATGTTTTTCCCGCCATGCTTTCGTGCCGCACCAGACCGCCTGAAGCATAGCATCGTTAAATGTACATTTTTTTTCGTGGCATCGGTTCAAAATCCGCGTGCTTTCTTCGGGGGTAAATTTTCTGAAGAGAATCGTCGGGAATTGGGCGTGCGGCGGGTTCTTTGGCACAAGTTCCGAGTCGGGTTGGATCCCTTCTTCTTCAGATTTTTTTACCAGTTCCGTTTGTTGAATTGACTTCAGGAAACAAGGTTGAACCGGGCGTGTTATGAAACGAATACTGCGCGGAATATTCATCATGCAGAAAAGTAACTGCCTGGCCCAGCCGAGAAGTCCCATGCCATACCAGTGCCGGGTTAACAGTGTTTCGAGGCGAATTGCCGGGATATTCTTCCAGCCGGGTTCTTCAATTCTTTCTTTTTGCCGGGCGTATTCGATGAGTAAATCGGCGAAAAAGCGAAAAACACCCTTTCCGTCCGTGGCGCTGTGGTGGCACTTGAGAATGAAATCGCTCCGCACGACTTTCCCGTTTTCATCTTTTTCTTCCACGATGAAGAAACGAATCATGGCCTCGTTCCAAATATCGAGCAGCTCACGGACCTCGTGCGGATATTGGGGCGTACGGCATTTGCCCTCCAGCCACATCAAGTGTACGCCAAGGATTTCCGTATGGGTCTCTTTGTGCCGGATTCGTTCCTCCCGGGTTGGTCCGAATGTGGGAATTACCCAGTTGAAACGGGAATTTTTCCGTTCCCGGCAATGAGAATACAGGAACGGATGATTTTGAAGGACTTCCGCCAAAGCCGATTCCAGAATTTCATGGTCGAAACCGCCGGAAAACCGAAACCGGCAGTTACATTCCATGGGGTAGATGGGCGAACTGTCGAGGAGCATATACTCCTCAAAAACGTTCATTGGAAGCGATGATGGAAGCATTTTGATCGGCCCTTTATTCGTTGTCAGTCGTCATTGTTTTGCCTGATGCGGAATACCGTGTGCTCAATTCTCACATTTCGGCGAGGCGGTAACACTAACAACTGAAAACTGGTAACTCACAAAAGACTCCCCCCCTGTAAATGGAGGGGTTTTGTGCTATAATATTATTATATCGTAGAAAATCAGGATTCACTTTCTTTTTTCAGGAGAAAACTATGACAGAATTTGAAAATTTAATGCCAATTCGTCCACGCCGTCTGCGCCACAATCCAGCCGTGCGCCGTTTGGTGACGGAGTATCGTGTTACGCCGAGCCGCCTGATCCTTCCCCTTTTCGTCTGCGAAGGGGCGGGAGTCAAGACGGAAATTCCTTCCATGCCCGATGTCTTTCAAATGTCACTTGACGTTTTGGCCGAAGAAGTGAAGGAACTGGAGGGGCTGGGAATTGGCGGGATTATGCTCTTTGGGATCCCTGCGCACAAAGATGAATGCGGCTCGGACGCCATGTCCGCTGACGGAATTATTGCCCGGGCGGTCCGGACCGTCAAAAAGGCCGCGCCGGCGTTGCTGTGCATCACGGACGTATGTTTCTGCGAGTACACGTCCCACGGTCACTGCGGCGCCATGAAAAAGCTGCCTTCCGGTCTGCTGGACGTTGATAATGACAAGACGTTGGAAATGCTTCAGCGTCAGACACTCGTTCAGGCTGAGGCCGGAGTCGATATGGTCGCGCCAAGCGGTATGATGGATGGTATGATCGGCGCGATGCGGGACGCTCTCGACTCAAAAGGCTTCACGGAACTCCCGATCATGAGTTACGCCGTGAAGTACGCGAGTGCGTTTTATGGCCCATTTCGGGACGCGGCAGACAGTGCGCCCCAGTTCGGCGACCGTCGCAGCTACCAGATGGATTTCGCGGCGGCGGCTGAGTCGGCTTTGCGCGAGGTGGAGCTTGATGTTGCGGAAGGCGCAGATTTGATCATGGTTAAACCTGCTCTTGCGTACCTGGATATTGTGAGGCTGGTTCATGAGAATTTCCCGGAAATCCCTCTCGCAACGTATAACGTTTCGGGCGAGTATAGTATGGTGAAAGCTGCCGCACTGAACGGCTGGATCGATGAAAACCGGATCGTGGACGAGTCGCTCATCGCAATGACACGTGCCGGGGCGGGGATCATCATCACGTACTGGGCTAAAAAAGTCGCTCAGAGGATGAAATAGAAAAACTTGGGACGAAATCGTCATGAAATTTTAGGGGAGAAAATACTTTTGAGAGTTCATTCCCGTTTTCTCCCCGTTTCTTTCAAACAATTTAAATTTGCGGCATAATCAACAGTCTGAAAGCGTTTTCTTTGCGCTCTTCCAAAAAATTCTTACAAAAATTCAAGAATCACTCTGGGAAAGGACGATAAAATTTAAGGATTATAACGATTGTAGCGGTGGTGTAATTTCTTGAGAGCATCAAGAAAACATCACATTGAAGAAAAATGGTGGTAATGATGGCTGGAAATCTTCATTCAAAATCGAACGAACGCGATTCCATTCAATACTTTCAAAAGATGGATTCAAGCAGAATAGATTCTTTGTTTGCGGAATTTCAGAAGAAGCCGTCGTTCTCTTCAGGAGGCCGTTCGGCAAGCAGGTCGGAAAGACTCCTTTCTGCCTCAAAGACCTCCCGTAAACGAACCGGTGACTTGAGCGATCTTCTGGATCAGCTCAAAAAAAGGAACCCTCAGCGTCCTACGGCTTTGGTTAAACCTGATTCAGAGGCTTTTCTGAAATCGTTAGAGGAAGAAGTTGTTCCGGAAGATGATTTTCTGAAGACTTTTGCTGAACCCTTTCCAGAGATTCCGATCGTAGAAGATTTGGACCAGGAACCTTGCGAAGAAACCACTGAATCGAGGGAGAAAGCTGAGCCTGAAAAAGAAAAGAGTGAAAGCGAACCTGTTCAGGAAACGAAAGAATCGCTTCCTGAAAAGGTTGAGGAGCCGGTGATTTCAGCTTCTTTCGCTTCTCAAACTCCAGAAAGCCATACCTCGTTTTTATGGATAGTATTTGAAGGAGTTTTGGGGCTTTTGATCGGGTTGGGAATCATTTTAGTCATAGGGAATATGAACAATCCGATCGAGAAACGGCTTGTGAGAGAGTTCCAGCGGACTACCCGTGGAAAAGTGACGTATGAATCGTGTGACAAAGGCCGCGCTCCGTTTACGAACAGCGAACTGACGCTCAAAATGCTGCAGGCCAGTTTGGCTCCGCAGGATTCTGATTCCAGTTTTTCCGTTCAGGAAATGGACGTGACACTTGCGCCGCTTCCGCAGATTTTCCGGAACATCACGATGCAAACCGCGAATATGAAAGGGGTCGTTTTCCCGAACCTTCATACTTTGGAGTACCAGAACGCCTGGCGTCCCGCTCCGATCGCGCCGCTGTTTTCCGATGAAATTAAAAATATTCTGGGGAAACAGGGTGAATCGCTGGAATCGGTTCGTCATTTGGATTCGGTTAAAGCAAAGTATATTCCGATCTACCAGGACATTTCAGACAAGGTTAAAGCCATTGATGAGGAAGTGACCGAAATTGAAAAGAAGCTCAAGGAATTTCCAGAGCTTCAGGTCGATGAACTGAATGCCGAAGTGCTGAAATCCGCCAGTGTCAAGAACCCGGAGATCCTCGCTGAGCTGGAGCGAATGGGAGAATTGCGCAAAGAATCTACGATCATTCAGAAAAGCTGGATGGAACTGAACCGGTCGGTCGCGAAAGAGTTGGCGCAGATGCCCGAGAAAATCGCGCTGGACGGGAAAGCGTTTTCGACCATACTGCACTATGCCGCTCCGACAGCGGACAGTCTTACGGAGTACCTTTTCAAGAGTACTGTGGAAAAGAGGCTGGAAGAGTCGATCAATTGGGGGAAAGCCCTCTCGCAAATGGCTGAAATGGTGATTTTGCCCAAAAACGCCCGGCCTGTCAAGTACTTGAAAGCGGATGGTGTGATCGAGCTTTTTGGTCAGGAATTCGATTTTGATTCCAAGTGGGAATCCGCGATTGATCCTGAAAGTGAGGTTTCCTACAGCGGCAGCTTGCGCCTTGCTTCCCAGAATATCCCTGAAGAAATGCTCAAAGATGCGTTCATCGTTACCGGGTACAGCGAAAAGACAGGTATGGAACTTCGCAAGATTTCAGCCCGTATTCCGCTTGTTTACGATTCGATGGTTCTGGGTGACCATGCGGCCCTTCCGCTGTACACTCAGGCGCAGAGATGTGTTTTGGTCCTTGATCTGACCCTTTTTGGGGACGAAATTCAGGGAAAGATCATGATGGAAATGAACCAGGTTTCATTTGAGTCTCCAAAAAAGGAAGCGGAACTGGCTGGAATTCTTTACTCTCAGTTGGAGGGAAAGACCTTTCCAAAACTCCTCGTGACTGCGGACATTTCCGGGTCACGGAACGCACCCAAAGTTGAATGCTTTAGCTCGGTCGTTCAGGAAATCCTTCCTGCCTGGAGCGCCGCCCTTCAGAAAATTCATTTGCATGCCCGCGAGGAAATCGTTTCATCCATTTTTGAACGTCTTAAAAATGAGGAAACGGCTTTCAACGGCCTGCTTGAACCGTATTACGAAGAAATAATCGCCTGTTCGGAAAGAACGGACTTTTTCAGAAATCTCCAGTCGGGCCCCACGCAGGAAGCTGAAGTGGAAATCGTCCCGATGGATTTGGCCCACCTGGAGGTCAACCAGCTGGACGTTACGGAAAATATCCCGACCTACAATCCCAACCTTGGATTGGAGGAACCGACACCAGCCGTTCAGGAGTCTGTGGCTGCGCCGGTCGGGAATCAGGCGGAACCCGTCAAGCCGGTCGTGAAGAGTATTCCGGTGAAGAAAGTCGCGGAAATTGCCCCAATCGTTCCGGAAGAACCGAAGAATGATGAAGAGGAGTCAAAGATGCCCGAGGCTTCGGAACCCATTTCGGTCGCGCCTTTGACGAACATACCGGACAGCTTTGGAAATCCGGTGCCGAACGTTGCGGATCCGGTCTTTTACTCAAATCAGAACCGTTCATCGAAAGCGCCGGTAGATATTCCTCAGAACCGAAAAAAGGCAATGCCGCTTCCGATGAGTAAATCAACGAGTAATTTTGGTTCGTGAAATACAGAATACTTCAATCCTCAAACATATTTTGAGGATTGAAGTGTTTCATGGATCGCCTGAAAAACTTCCAATTTTAGTAAAACTTTATTTTTAGAGGGAAATTGCTCTTTCTTCAGTTTTGAAAAAATGCTAAAATGAAGTTTGGAAATCCATGGACCAATTGCCTTCCCAAGAGGCTTTTAAATTTATGAATATCAGACTTTTAATCATTTTTGTTTTAATTGGAAGTCTTTGGGCTTTCCCCGGTTGCAGAACGGAAGGAAAAAAGAAGATCACCGACTGGAGCATTCCAACGGTTAAACTCACGCCTCATTCCAAAGATGAGAAAGTGGTTCCTCCCGCTGAAAAAGCCAGTGCGGAGAGTACTGCAAATCTGGCTCACGATCGTCTGAAAGGCCATAATCCAACAGCGGCTATTCGTGCAAACGACAATGATCCAACACTTCGGCCAGACCCACAGGAAATCGCAAAACTGAATGAATTTGAAGGCAGGAAAACACCTGAATGGGCTACAGGAGCGCTGCCTCCGGCACCGGAAGCCTCTGCGCCTGTCCCTTCAGAACGAATTGCCCAAAACGTGAACGATCAGACTGTTGCTGCGGAATCGTCCCAGCAAAGTTTAGCTTTGGCTCCTAATCCAGGCTTGGATTTGTCCGGGGATGAACTTCCGGATTCCATTGATGATCTTCCGGGTAACGTTTCTCCTGTGGCAACGCTTCCACCTGCAGGACCTGCTGGCGCTGTTCCGCCTGCCCCTCAAGCGGGTGACGCGATGATGGAGCTTCCGGGAACTCTTGACGGGAACACGGTTCAGGCTTCTGCCGAGCTTCCAGCTCCGCCCCCCGCCCCCGCATCTGTTCCTGCGCCTGCCCCGGCACAGCCGAAAGTTTTATTTATGCCTGGAAACATTAACCCGCAGTACCCAAATACACCATCAACACCATCAAAGCCTGCATATTGAATGGGAGAAATGTCGGGTAAAATTCCGAAATAATAAATCGATATTTCCTTTAAATCTCACAAATTTTAAAAAAAAGTCAAAATTTTCCAAAATTTTGGCTTTTTTTGTTGCAAAATTCCGGTAGGGCGTCTTGTTTCAAAAAATACACATGTTATACTATTAATAGGAAATATTTTTCTTGTCTGGGAGTGTTTGTGAGACCTCCGAACAAAATCACTAAAAATAAAATTATAAGCAGGATATTCCATGAGATTTAAAGTAAGATTTTTTATGGTTTTCATGAGCGTCTGCCTGATGCTCTTCGTCTCTGGCTGTGGCGGCAAGAAAAAGAAAGTTTCTCCGCAGCCTGCCCCGATGCCCGAGCAGACTCAGCAGGCTCCGGCTCCTGAAGCCCCTGCGCCGGAAAAAAAGAAAATCAAGAAAATAAAGAAAAAGAAACCCGTGGAAGAACCCGCTAACACGCTTCCGGACGAACTGCGTATTCCTGAAGTGACTCTTCCCGCAAGCAGCTCGCTTTGGACCGAAAAGGAAATTTTTTATATTCGTCAGGCCCAAAAGGACCTCTACGACACGACGATTCAGGAGCTTATTACTCGTTTGAATAATCCCGATACGGCAGACGATGCGGCGAGACTCCTGATCCAGTTTGCGCAATCGAGAATTCCTGCTGCTTTGGCTCTGGAGGAAAAACTGCGGGCAGAAGAGGAAAAATTCAAGGAAGGTGACGAGAATGGCAGAAATGCGAACCGTTCCAACCCTCCGGCTCAGCCAAATATCCTTGAGTTTTATCAACTAACCCAGGCGCAGGTCCGTCAAATTTTCGAGGCTCTTTCTGCAAATACGTGCGATAACGCCAAAAGGGCGGTTGCTGCTCTCCTTGCCGGTGCGATTGTAACGGATGATAATAAATCCGCGTTGGATACCTCACTCGTTGGGTATGCTGAAAAAGCTCAAAGTGGCAAAATTACAAAAGAGGAAGAAGATTTCCTGCTTGCTTTCCTTTTGATCCCTGAAAAGGGTGTAACTCTGGCCGCCGAGTATGCTGAGGTGGAACCGCCGGAGGTCGAACCAGTCGATGTGGACGAAAATGGAAACCCCATTCAAAACCAGAATTCGATGAACGCGATGCGTGGGAACCATCAGCCGATTGAAATCTCGCCGGAGAAGTGGGTCCAATTCCGATTCGTTGGCGGAAACGGAAATATGCCCCAGTTTACGCCATTGGATGTTCAGAAACAGGTTTTGGCCAAATTCTGCCCATTTTCGTCTGCGAATTTCCGTGCCAGAATCGCCAGTGAAATTACAAGTCAGGAAGTATTGGCCGCCGCTGATACGGAAGCGGAACAGACTTTCCTCCTGAATGAAGTTCTCGAAAAGTTCATTATGAGGCGTGATTTCGCAAACGCAATCGCGCATATTTTGATTTACAAACAGCCTGACCTGGATGAAAAATGGAAAACCACCATTGAAGAAAACCTGCTCAAGAGCTGCAAGGCGTTGACCCAGAATCATTTTAAATTCATTGATGAAAAAACTCTGGAAGATTACAAAAAAGCGGTTCAGGCAAAAGCGGCCCTTTTGGCTTCAGAGAGACAAAAACAGCGCGAGGCGGAACAGAAGGCGGGCGCTCCTGCCTCTTCCGCTCAGGTTCCTGTTTCCCTTTTGAGCAAAAAAGCGCAAGTGACGCAGCCGCAGAATCGAACGAATGGCCTCCAAAGTCAAGCGGTGCAGCTTCAGCCGCTGGTGGAATTGATGATGAATCCGGAAGAGTGTTCCGCTCTGGAAAAAGAGGTCTGGAGTCCTGAGATGCGTAGCCTGCTGTTGACCCGGCTGGAAGAATCATTCGGTGGACTGGTTGCGGAAAGTATCGCTAATATGCCTGATTTGGGCTCCAATGAACGTCTGCGCATCCCGACCCTCGATAAAGACGGGCTTAGTACTCTTGAGATGTACCTGACGATCCCATGTATTGAAAATCGCAAGCAGGTTTACGGTTTACTGGATAAAGCGTGGCTGCTCGGCCCGGAGCCTTTCCGGCAGGTTCTTTTCGATAAAGTGGAAACAGAGCCGGGTTTCCTGATGGTCGTGAAGTCACTGGATCGTCGTGTTGCGCCGAAAGAAAAAGAGAAGAAGCCCCTGAATGTTCGCCCTGGCAAGAACAAACCCAAGCACGTCGTGAAAGAACGCGAAAAATCCAAGGGTGTTCTGATGCGTGAAAAGAAAATCGAGGTCGGAACCGCTTGGATGGATCAGGCTTATAATATGGTTTGCCAGTCGTGCTGGAAATTTTCTAATGCTGCGAAAGCCGAAAAAGACGTGCGGGAGATTGACCGCATTTTGAACCCGAAACTTCCCAAGGCGGAGGAACCGAAGCTTTCCGATGAGCTGCGACAGAAATTTCAGCCCCTGAACGGGATAGACGTCGTGGCCGTTTATACAAATTCTGATCCGGAAATGCCTCCAGTCGCTTCCTCCAGCGGATTGAAAATTACGTTCATCGAACTGCGTTGTACAAACCAGCTTGCGAAGCTGATTTCCGCTTATAAATCAAAGACCCCGCGTCTTTTGGAACGCGGCAAGCTGGGCGGAAAAAATGGCGGGTTGAACAATCAAAACTCGATTTCCAACGCGACCTGGCTTGAAAAATTTGAAGTGAACGAAGACACCGGCCATTGCGAATCGATCGACATTTTGATCGCTCCGCCAAAAGGTTCAACTCAGACCATTTCCAGCCGTGAAGATGAGCAGCCTCGAAAAGGCGCTGAGGCATTTTCGATTTACGTCCTTGTGATGGAAATGGACGATTTGACCGGCGAACACGTTTCCAGGCTCAGCGATGATGAGGAATCTTACCCGGAAGAAGACGAGTCCGACGAGTAGTCCAGAAAGTTGAAAAATTTCAAATATTTAGCTAAAATGAAAAGAATTTTCCGATTTTTTGCGGCATTTGGAATTTTTCCGACTATAATATTAATGAAACTGATGTGTCTGTTTTTGCCGAAGCAGCGCGTTTTTGCTGATTTGACACAGTTTTTGGCGATTATGCCGGGAATCCTCGGCGAGTATTTTCGGCTTGCGTTTTTGCAGTGGGTCCTTCCCCGCTGCGGCAAAAACTCCTGCATCAGTTTTGGGACGATTTTCTCGCACCCAACGGCGGAAATCGGTGAAAATGTTTACGTTGGGCCGTATTGTATCCTCGGGGACGTAACTCTCGGGGATGACGTGCTGTTGGCGAGCGGAGTTTCCATAGCGAACGGCACGAATCAGCATTTTTTTGATCGAACAGACGTTCCGATTCGGGAGCAGGGAGGAGAATATCCCCGCGTCACGATCGGTGAAGATTCCTGGATCGGTGAACGTGCGGTTGTACTCGCAGACGTTGGCGCTCATTGCGTTATCGGGGCGGGTGCGCTTGTTTTGGAATCCATACCTGACTACGCGATCGCGGTTGGCGTGCCTGCGAAGGTGGTCAATTTTCGTAATAACAAAAACCCTGACGGAGAGGAAATTATTCAGTAACCCGGAACATTGGACAGCGCATTCATATTTGAAACGGAAAAAGAATGAAGAATGAATAACGAATAACGAATAATGAGGAAAGCGGCTGAAAAAAACTGGTTTTTTCCCATGACACAAACCCTCATAATTCTTTTCATTATTCGTTCCTTCTTTTTTCGGTTTTCCATTCAGGAAAGAGTTTGCGGTTTGAAAGTCCATAACAGGCTATTTGCACGTCGATTTTTTTAAGGACCTTTGATCCTGCCATGAGCGCAATTTTTGGTGTAGTTTATTGTAACGAAAACGCCTCTCGCCCTGTGGAGCTTGCGACGCTCCGTGAAATGGGTGCCGTCTTGACACACCGCGGCAAAAATGGTGACGCGCATTTCGTAAAGGGAAATTTGGGCCTCGGTGCCTGCCTTTGGGCTGAGACACTTTTTGAACACGCCGATTCACCGATCGAATATCATTTTGGTGAAAAAACGCTCATCGTGCTTCTGGATGGTGAGATTTATAATTCAGACGAGCTTCGAGAGGAGCTTGAGGATCGTGATGTTGAATTTCAAACGGATGAGGACACCGAACTTTTTGCTTTTCTGTACGCGGAGTATGGATTAGAGCAGATGCTTCCCAAAATACGTGGCAAGTTCGCTGCGGTGGTTTGGGATTCTGTAGAAAATGTGCTCTTTTTTGTTCGAGACCATCTTGGTCAGAAACCTCTTTATTATTATCAGGATGATGAAAAATTTCTTTTCGCTTCGGAGATCAAAGGTATTTTGGCGCACGGCAATGTGAAGCGCGAAATTAATCCGACCGCGATTGAAGACTACTTCATCATGAACTGCGTGCCTGGCGAACGTTCCATTTACCGCCATGTGAAGAAAGTCCAGCATGGTTCCTGGATGAAATTCCAGCTCGGTCCCCGCGGCATTGAAAACATTCTGGGGCCGTTCCGGTACTGGAAATTTACACCTCAACCGGATGAGTCGGTAAAGATTGAAGAGTGGGAAGAGCGGATCCAGGACCAGCTTATAGAAACCGTCACGATGATGAAGGGCGAATTGCCCGGTACTGGCGCGTTCCTTTCCGGCGGGCTGGATTCCAGTATCGTGGTCGCGGTGCAAAGTCGCCTTGGGTGTGAGTCCATCCCAACGTTTTCCATTGGTTTCAATGAAAGCGCATTCAACGAGCTGCAGTATGCCGAACTGATTTCCGATCGTTTCGGGACCGATATGTTTCAGGAAATCGTCGAGCCTGATGCTGTAGAGGAACTGAAAAATCTGGTCGAGTGCTACGACGAGCCGTATTCGGATCCCTCGGCGCTCCCGATGCTTTTGGTTTCCCGTCTGGCGGCACATCACGTTTCGGTCGTTTTCTCTGGAGATGGCGGCGACGAATGTTTCGCCGGCTACGCGCGTCAGATCCACGACATGAAAGAGGACTGCATTCGCCGCCTGATTCCAGGCTTCCTGCGTCATCTGATTTTCACGCCTCTTGCGGCCATTTACCCGAAACTGGACTTTATGCCGCGCATTTTCCGCTGGAAGACGGCCCTGACGAATCTTTCGCTTTCCGCAGCGGAAGCGTATGCGAATTCCGTTTCGTTCTGCCGTATGCCTTTGCGCAAAAAACTGCTCGCGCCTCTTTTCCGGACGAAGGATTTTGTTCCTTCAGATGTTGGAAATCAGTATATTTCCGCGTTTAATGAGGCTGACCCGCGTGACACGCTGCTCGGGATGCAGATGGCGGAGATTTCCGTGGGGCTTCCGGAGGCGATGGTGAAAGTGGACCGTGCCTCCATGAACTGCGGTCTGGAAGTGCGCTCGCCGTTCCTCGACACAAGAGTCCTTGAACTGGCGGGGCAAATTCCTTCCGACCTGAAAATTCGTGATGGACTTGGCAAGTGGATCCTTCGAAAGTCGTTTGAACCGCAGTTCCCGATGAAAATGAAGAGCCGCCCGAAACAGGGGTTTGAACTTCCAACGGACACGTGGCTTCGTGGGCCTCTGAAGGAGGTTTTCCGGGATGAAGTGCTCGGTCCGAACTCGTCCATCTCGCAGTGGGTCGATATTAACACGGCCCGAAAACTTTTCAGTGAACACACACAGGGCGCCGGGAGCTACGGCGGGATCCTTTGGTCACTGATGTTCCTGGAAAAGTGGATGCAGCGGTGGATGTAAACTTGCCCCCTCTTTCGTGAGATTTGCATTCGAGTTAAAACGAATTCATCATTCATAATTCATCATTCATAATTAAATTAATAGGACTTTCATGATGAAAACCTACGGTTTCGCAATTATTGGCTGCGGGATGATTTCCAACTTCCACGCCAAAGCCATTGAATCTCTTGAAAACGCGCGCCTGGTCGCATGCTTTGACGTTTATGCCCCTGCTGCCCAGAAGCTCGCCGAGAAAACCGGCTGCAAGGCGTACACGAACCTGGACGAAATGCTGGCCGACCCGGAAGTCGAAATCGTGACGATCGGAACACCCAGCGGCGCACACCTGGAACCCGCTCTGGCGGCCGCGAAAGCCAAAAAGCACGTGATCGTTGAGAAACCGCTGGAAATCACTCTGGAACGCTGCGACCAGATCATCAACACGTGCAAGGAAAACGGCGTGAAACTCGCGAC
>JAFTCU010000287.1 GCA_017454585.1 Thermoguttaceae bacterium
ACTTTCCGACGCGGACCTGCAGAAGATCCGGGACTTTCTCGCCTCGAAAAAGATCACGCTCTGCGCGCTTTATTACGGCTCCTTCCCGGACGACGAGGCGGAATGCCGCCGCATTTTCGAACGCTCCAAATCCCTCGGGGTCAAGCGTTTCGTGAGCGAACCGAAGCCGGAACTGCTACCGATGCTCGATAAAATCGCGGGCGAGTACGGCATGATCGTCGGTCTGCACGGCCACAGCCGGCAAGCCTCGCCAAACACGTGGCACCCGATTCTGGTCGCGAACCAGTGCCGCGGTCTGAAAAACGTCGGCGCGTTCAACGACACGGGTCACTGGCTCCGTTCCGGCCTGGCTCCGACCGATGGGATCGAGATCCTCGGAAAGTACACAGTGGGCTTTGACCTCCACGATACAGACGCGGAAGGGAAAGACGTTCCGCTCGGAACCGGCACGGGAAACATCGGTCTGATGCTCCACGCCCTCCAGCGGATCCCCGGCCCGCCGGTCCTCATCGGGATCGAGTACAATTCCAACCCGGACGATCCGACGGAAGACGTGAAAAAGTGCCTCGAGTTTTTGAAGGACCCGAAGCCGGACGGATTTTCGAAGAAGCCGGACGGTTTCTACGTCGGCGCGGTTTCGATCGATATTACGCCGAACCGGCCGGTTTCGCTGCCGGGCCAGCACTACACGCGCATTTCCGAAGGGGCCAACACGCCGGTCGAGGCGAACGTCCTGCTTCTCGACTCGGTCCAGGAAGGCCGCAGCACGCCGGTGGTTTTCATCAGTTTTGATGCGGTCGGGATCGGCACGGACTTCAACCTCACGCTGCGAGACGCCCTTCAGAAAGCGCTTCCGGACGTGAACACGGAGAACATCATCATGTGCGTCACGCACACGCACGACGGCCCGACCCTTTACGGCGACCCGCCGGATCCGCCGACTGAGGGCGACTACATGAAGTACGCGGAGTTCCGTGACTTCGCCATCTCGCGCATCGTCCCGGCCGTTCAGAAGGCGTGGGAGGCCCGCGTCCCCGCCCGTTACGGTTTCGGTCTGAGTTACGCGAACATCGCGTACAACCGCCGGGCCATTTACGCTGACGGGACCGCCGTCATGTACGGTAAAACCGACCGGCCGGACTTCCGCGCCATCGAAGGAATGACCGACACGGACCTGAATATTCTCTGCTTCTGGAACGAAAAAGACGAGCCGATCGCGATGATGCTCAACGTCGCGTGCCCCTCGCAGGAGAACGAGCACTACACGAAACTCGACGCGGACTTCTGGGGCGACCTGCGCCCGATGCTGCAGGAAAAGTACGGCAAAAACCTGGTCGTTCTTGGTGTTTGCGGCGCGGCGGGCGACCAGTCTCCGCACATTCGCTACCGGCACGCGGCGGAAGAACGCATGCAGCGGCTCCGCGGCCTTGAACGTGACCAGGAACTGGCCCGCCGTCTGTTCGACGCGGTGGACGACGTGTACGACCTGATCGCGAAGGACAAACGCACGGCTCAAGTCGTGAAATTCGAGTACATTCCGCTCGATCTGCCGGTCCGGAAAATCTCCCAGGCCGAGTATGACGCGGCTGCGGCAGAGGTGAAGAAGCTCGACGAGGAGTACGCCAAAACGAAGAGTTCTTACTCCCTGATTCGCGGCAACTGGCAGAAACGCACGCTTCAGCGCTGGGACGACCAGCAGAAGGGTGTGAACCAGATCTACGCCACGAGCATTTGCGTCATGCGCCTCGACCAGATCGCGATTTGCACGAACCAGTTTGAGCTTTACAACGATTTCGGCCTGCAGATCAAGGCGCGCTCCAAAGCCCTTCAGACGTTTGTGATCCAGCTTTGCACCGGCCGTCCTGAGTCCGGTTCCTACCTTCCGACCGCGTTTGCAGTCAAAGGGGGCGGCTACGGCGCAGTCCCCGCCTCGAACAAAGTCGGGCCGGAAGGCGGTCAGATCCTCGTCGAAAAGACGCTGGAAGCGATCGAGCGCGAGTTTGAATGAAATCGATTCCCCCAAAACTATAACAGGAGAAATATTATGGGAAAAATCGCCCTTGGAATGAATCTGGAAGCCACACGTCACCACGACAAACCGTTCCTTTGGGGGTTGGACCGTGCGGCAGAAATTGGTTACGAGTACGTGGAACCGATGGTCCACTTTGGACGGGAATTAATGTCGGAGGCAGGCTACTACCACACAGTCTCTCTCTTCGACGACCCGAAGTGGATGGCGGAGGAGTGCGCCAAGCGCGGCCTTAAAATCTCGGGTCTTCAGGCACACGGGCCACTTGGCCGACCGGACCGTCACGGCGAGTACCTCAAGCTGGCGGTACGTTACGCGGCAGAATGCGGCGCGCCGGTCGTGAATACGGACGAAGGGATCAAAGCCCCGTGGACGACCAAAGCCGAGGACATGGTGCTGATCCGCTACACGCTTCAGGAAGCGGCTTTCATCGCAGAAAAACGCG
>JAFTCU010000288.1 GCA_017454585.1 Thermoguttaceae bacterium
CCACATCGCCAAGTCGCGGACCTTCCCTTGGTAGCGGGTCGCGAGCGCTTCCACCCCGCGGTCCCACGCGGCAAGACCTTCCTCCGAGACGGGGAAACCGGCGCCGAGGTCCCAATCCCCGCCGCCAGGGTAGATCGGGTTCCCGTAGTCAGTCTCAAGCCAGATTTCCAGCCCGCGGGCGATCGCATCGTCGATCACGGCGTCGAGCCACGCGAAATCGTAAACGCCCTTTTCCTTCTCGGTTTTGGCCCAGCCGGCCTGAAGGCGGATCCGGCGGATCCCCAGCGGCGCGACGTACTCTTTGTACGTTTCCCAGAAAATGTAGTCGCGGTCGAGCGTCTCGCAGCCGAGCGTCCAGTTCTGACCGGCCGTGATTTCCGGGGCGGATTTCGGGCGGACCGTTCCCAGAACGTTCCAGTTGGCGCCGGGGCTGAACGTGGTCTGGACCCGCGTATCTGACCGATCCAGCATCTGGGCAAACGCGGGAACCGAGGAAAGCAGGACACACAAAACGAAAAGAAGCGGAGACTTTTTCATGATTGGGCCTTACGGGGACGACGCTTCCAGCGTCGTTAAAACAGTAATTGAGTTTTTTTTGTTACATTTTATCGCGAATTTGACGACGCTAGAAGCGTCGTCCCCGCAATACTTGGCTTAATTTGACTCGCTTTGAGCCTCCAGCATCGCGGCCACGGAACTCCAGCTCATCCCGAACAGGCGCGCACCCTCAGTGTACATCGCCTTGAGGGTTTCCAGCGAGCGGATCCCGCCGGCGGCCTTGATCCCGCACTGGTCGCCGACTGCGGCCTTCATGATGCGGACGTCCTCCACGGTCGTTTTCTTCGAGGAGGGCCAGCCGGTGGACGTTTTGATCCAGTCGGAACCGACTCCGCAGGCGATTTTGGCGGCCATGGTGATTTGCTCCGGCGTCAGGTACGGCGTCTCGAGGATCGTTTTCAGGACGATCCCTTCGGAGGCTTTGCGGATCGCCTTGAGGTCCTCCTCGACGCGCTTCCACTCGCCGGAAATGGCCAGACCGACCTGCATCACGCAATCCAGTTCGTTGCAGCCGAGTTCGATCATGCGCTCGACTTCGTAAACCTTGACGCACGTGCGGTGTGCGCCGTCGGGGAAACCGACCGTTCCGCCGATTTTGATCTGACGTTTGCCTTCAGCTTCACGCCGGGCGTTCATCCCGAGCGCTTCGGGCATGACGATCTCGTAATTCCCCCCGAGGAGGAAAATCCCCGAGGTACTGAAACGGTCGGCGTAAGCGATCGTCTGACGCGCGTCTTCCAGAGTCGATTGGGCCTGGACCGCCGAGCAGTCGATCATGGAGGCGATTTCTTCAAGAGTTAATTCTTCTGCGGGTTTTGTAAGCATTTTTTCTAGTTAGGAGTTAGGAGTTAGGAATTAGGAGTTGGGAATTTAAAATTCAGTATAGCACGTTTCCGGTAAAAGTCAAGTTCCTGAAAAAAATTTCGTGAAAAATTTTTCCGGGGGCTTTTATTTTCTGGGGGATTTGTTATACTAAATAAAAAACACGTAGGAAATCTTTCTTGCGCCTGCATTACCCGGAGCGTTCATTCCTCATTCCTGATTTAAACGATACTGGAAGCGTAGTCCCCGTATTCATTTAACCCCTTTCAGAAAGGCAAATCAATGAAACCTCATTTCGCTCTTTTGGCTTTCCTTCTGCTCATCACTCCGGTTTTCGCGGGGGTTGGGTCATTCTACCGTGCCTCGGATTCCCGTCTTTTCCGTTACATCCGGCAAGGAAATCTGGAGGCGGTTCAGCGTTTTGTCGAAGCCAACCCGGATATTCTTGACACAGACGGCCGGGAGGCTCTCGAAGCCGCGCTGGAGGCTGGTCAACTCAAAATCTTTAAGTATTTTGAGGAGGAAGGGGTTGAACTGAAATCGGACGATTCGGATTCCGAGAGCCTTCTCTGGTTGGCCTGTTCGATCGAGATCACCTCGGAGGGCAAAGCGCGAAAAATCGATGAGGAAGCCGTCCTCGAAATAGTGAAATACCTCGTCTCCAAAGATTTTAGTCTTAAAGAAAGCCACGATTCCCAAACTCTTTTGGACTGTTCCGTTCAGGCGGGGAATCTCTCGCTCACGCAGTACCTCATCGATCAGAAACTTGATGTGAACGCGCATTTTGAAGATTCGCCGATCATTGGAGACCTGCTCGACTCAGACCCGGAAACACTTGAAGTCGCCGAGCTTTTGCTCAAGTCCGGGGCGAAAACCGTCCAAATGTCCAAGGATTCAGAGTTTTGTGAATGGTCACTGATCCATGAAGCAATCAGGCAAGGAAAAATCGAATGGGTAAAACTTTTGGTAAAATACGGCGCATCACTCGAAACGGTTTATGACGGTGGTCAGCCCCTTCACGCGGCTGTCGCGGCCAAGGAAGAAGAAATCGTTCATTTTCTCGTCGAGCAGGGCGCTCCGTTGGAAGCCAGAACCGATTTTGGTTGGACCCCGCTTCTGCTCGCCGTCATGGATGACGTGGAAATGGTCAAATACTTCGTCGATCATGGGGCGGATCTGAACGTGGTGACGGATAACGACCGCGACGCGCTCTTCCTCGCCGCAGAATCGGGCAACCCGGCGATCGTGGACTTCCTGCTCGAGAAGAAACTTGACCCGAAGCGGGTGAATTTCAGCGGCCAGAGCATCCTTTTCGCGGCGGCCAAGGGTGGAAATCAGGAAATTTTCGACAAAATTTTCAAGTTTGACTCGGACGTCACTCAGATGGATTCCCAGGGACATACGCTCCTTTTCGCGGCCGTATGCGGGCTGAATCAGGCCATCATCGAAAAACTCCTGGACGCTGGCGTTCCCGTGAATGCCAAAGCGAAGGGTGGGTACACTGCCATGAATCTTGATCGTCAAATTGGCGGTTTTAACCTGGAATTCCTTGATTCCCACGGCGGAAAAGAGGCCGACCTCCGTATGGAGGAGTTGGTGACGAACAGCAAGGACTCCACGATTGGAATACTCGTATCGCATGGAGTGGGAAATTTTATGGGAACCTTGGGAAGACCGGGTAATAGAGGACAAAGAATACCGGCTGGAATGGGCGGATTTATGTAAACCCTTCCCATGGCGCGTAATTCCGGCCATCTTTCCAAAATGACGCTGGAAGTGTCGTCCCCGTAAATTCCTCATTATTCGTTATTCGTTTTTCATTATTCATTCGCTTATGAAGTACATACTTGCGCACGATCTTGGAACCTCCGGCAATAAAGCGACGCTTTACTCGGAGGAGGGTAAACTCGTGGCTTCGGTCACGATGGAATATGAACTTTTGCTTTCCAATGGGAACTGGGCAGAACAGAGGGCCGAGGACTGGTGGCGGGCCGTCTGCGACTCGACCCGGAAGCTACTGGAAAACGTCGATCCCGCGGACATTGCGGCGGTTTCGTTCAGCGGCCAGATGCTCGGCTGCCTGTGCGTGGACGAAAAATGCCAGCCGTTGGCCAACTCGATCATCTGGGCCGACATGCGCTCCAGCGAGGAGGAAAAACTCATCCGCGAGCGCATCGCCGAGACCGATTTTTACCGGATCACCGGCCACCGGATCAGTCCGGCGTACAGTTTGTTCAAGCTCCTCTGGATGAAACGGAACCACCCGGAAGTTTACGCGAAAACGTTCCGGATGCTCAACGCGAAGGACTTCATTCTGTACCGCCTGACCGGGAATTTTCTCACGGAATACTCGGACGCGTCGAGCACGTGCATGATGGACCTGAACACGCTCGAGTGGTCGCAGGAACTCATGGACGTCGCGGAGCTGGACATTCGGAAGCTCCCCGAGCTTCACTCCTCAATTGACCTGGCGGGTAAAATTACGCCGGAAGCCGCCCGCGCGACGGGGCTTTTGGAAGGCACGCCCGTGATTTTGGGCGGAGGTGACGGAGCCTGCGCTGCGGTCGGGACCGGCTGCGTCCGGGAGGGAGTCGCCAACTGTGTGCTTGGGACTTCTTCCTGGATCTCCATCACGACAGACGAGCCGATCTACGACGAGGGAATGACCACGTTCAACTTCGCGCACATCGTGCCGGGAAAAATCATGCCGACCGGAACGATCCAGACGGGCGGCGGCGCGCTTTCGTGGGCGGTCAAAACCCTTTACGGGAAGGAAGACGGAGTGTACCCGGCCATGCAAAAAGAAGCGGCAGTTTCTCCGCCCGGAGCTCGCGGACTGCTGTTTTTGCCGTACCTGATCGGCGAGCGCAGCCCCCGGTGGGACGCTTTCGCCCGCGGGAGTTTCGTCGGCCTGACCCTCGACCACAATCGGGGCGATATGATCCGCGCGGTCATGGAAGGGGTCGCGATGAACCTCGATCTGGTTCTGAAAGTCTTCACGAAGCGGGTCGATATTCAGGAGCTGATCGCCATTGGCGGCGGCGCGCGTACCGATTTGTGGCTTCAAATCTTCGCGGACGTTTTCGGAAAGACCATCGTGAAGCCGAACTTTCTGGAAGAAGCGACTTCCATGGGCGCGGCCATTACCGGCGGCGTGGGGGTCGGCCTCTTTGAAAACTTCCAGGTCATCGACCGATTCCTCCAGCCGGAGGAAAGTTTCTCGCCGGATCTGGAAAAAACGGCCGTTTACGACGCAAAATTCAAGCCCCTTTTCGACGAGGCGTACTTCGCGCTGAAAGACATTTTCCGGAAACTGGCGTGATTAATCCATAAAGGGTCCAACTCATGAAAACTTTCAAACTCCTTTGTTTTGCGCTCCTCCTTGCGGCCGTCTGTTTCACGTCGCTAGTTTTGGCCGCGGAAGATCCGGCTCCGGCGGAGTTCAACGTTCGGGCTTTCGGCGCGGCGGGCAACGGCGTGACGAAGGACACCGCGGCACTCCAGAAGGCGATAGACGCCTGCACGGCCAGCGGCGGCGGAACGGTCGTAGTCCCGCCGGGTACGTATCTGACCGGCTCGATTTTCCTCAAAAACAACGTGGACTTTTACCTGATGCAGGGCGCGACGCTCCTGGGAAGCCCCGATAAAGAGGACTACAACGCGGTGGACATCTGTCCGCAAAACTGCGGAAATCCGAACGAATCCTCCTACGGTGCGCACCTGATTTTGTGCATCGAGCAGAAAAACGTGACTCTCCGCGGCCCGGGCTGCGTCGATGGGAACGGCTCGAAATTCACGATCGACCCGAACGGTGTGCCGTACCCGGCGCAGGACAAAATCCCGTGGCGCGTCTCGCAGATGGTCTATTTCGTCGAGTGCGAGAACGTCCGTGTGCAGGACATTGAGCTGACGAACAGTTCCTACTGGACGTCATTTTACCACGGCTGCACGCACGTTTTCATTCGTGGCGTCCGGATCCATAATTCCCGCCACCCGCACACGCATAACGGCGACGGGATCGACCTTGACTGCTGCGAGTACGTGACCGTGAGCGACTGCCAGATCGATTCCGCCGATGACTGCATCACGTTCCGCGCCGACTCGAAGCGCCTGAAGAATCCGCGTCCGTGCCGGAACATCACGGTGACGAACTGCGTCCTTTCGACCCCCTGCAACTGCTTCCGGTTCGGCGTGGGCGATGGTGTCGCGGAAAATATTACCATTTCGAACATCGTGGTCGAAACCTCCCGCACGGCGTTCAACTTCGTTTCGAGCTGGCGTGAGGGTTCCCGCGGGGTCGATATTCGGAACGTGCGCATTAATAATATTACGCTTGACTGCGAGATTTTCGTCCACATGTACTACAAAATGACGGATCAGGCGGAGATCCGTGACATTGCGATCACGAACGTGAGCGGAACACTTCGGCAAGTTTCGGAGATGGATCCGAACCGCCGCGACGAGTCGTGCGTCTGGCTCAATCGGCCCGAGGTGGATTTTGTGCAGATGCTTGGCAAACCGGCCGCGCATTTGAAGAACATCCGGTTCTCGGACGTGGACCTCCATGTTTTCGCGGACGGGATCTGGCACGCGGAATACGTGGACGGCCTGACGCTTGAAAACGTCATGCTCCGCCCGACGGACCCGACCCACCCGATGCGCTACGAGCTGATCGGGATCACCGACCTGAGCGAAGGCGGCCGTAACCAGCCCGAAGCGGAACTGATTCGATGATTCCCTTTTAATTCATAATTCAAAAATCATAATTCATAATTTTTCCCTCCCCACCTTTAACAAAAGAAAGGACCAACCAATGGCTACCAATCGACGCAACTTCCTCAAAACCACAGGCATGGCCGCTGCGATCGCTACTTTTGCTGCGAAAAATCAGGTTTACGCCGGAGAAACCTCCGTACTGAAAATCGGTCAGATCGGCTGCGGAGGCCGTGGCTGCGGCGCCGTCGCGGACGCGATGAGCATCGACCCGAACATCAAACTCACGTGCTCGTGTGACCTTTTCCCGGAAAAAGTCGCAGCTGCGATGGAGAATCTCAAGGAAAACGTGGGCGATCGTATCGCCGTAACGCCAGAAACGATGTACTCGGGTTTTGATGGTTACAAAAAAGTCCTCGAAAGCGACGTGGATTCCGTGATTTTGGCCACGCCGCAGTTCTTCCGCCCGCAGATGCTCCTGGAAGCGATCAAGGCCGGGAAGCACGTCTTCGCCGAGAAGCCCGTGGCGGTGGACGGCGCCGGGATCAAAATGGTGCTGGAAGCGACCGAGCTCGCGAAACAGAAGGGCCTGAACATCGTTTCCGGCCTCTGCAACCGTTACTGGCCCGGTACGGTGGAATTCGTTGAGAAAATCAAAAACGGCGCCATCAGCGACATCATCGCTGCCAAGGCGAACCGCATGGGCGGCGGCCTCTGGGCCAGACCCCGCCGTGAAACCGACACGGAAATGAGCTACCAGATGACCAACTGGGTCAACTTCTGCTGGATGGCCAGCGAGTACATCAACGACGTGACGATCCATCAGATCGACGTCGCACTCTGGTGCATGGGTGACCCGACTCCGAAATCCGCGATCGGAATGGGCGGCCGCCTCGCCCGCCGTGAAGCCGACACAGGCGACATGTACGACTCGATGGCCGTCTCCTACGAGTTTGAAAGCGGACAGTTCCTTCAGGCTAACTCCCGCCAGATCGCCGGGACGTGGGGAGACGCTTCCACGTACCTCTACGGAACCAAAGGTCAGGCACAAATCGCGAACTGTGCCGGCCGTCTGGAAATCTTCGGCGAGAACGCTTGGCGTGACCGTGAGCGCCGGGAATTCCGCGGGACCCAGATCGAGCACAAAGTCCTGCTCGATGCGATCCGTTCGGGCGGCGAGACCTATGTGAATAACGGTTACTATATGGCGAACTCGACCGGTACGGCTCTGATGGGACGTCTGGCCGCGTACACCGGAAAGGAAGTGACTTGGGACGACATGCTGAACGACGTGCTTCCCAAGCCGGAAAAGATGGATTTCGACGCCCTTCCGCCGACCCTGCCGAACGAAAAAGGCGAATACAAAGTTTTCATCCCGGTCGTTGGCTGGCAGTATATGTAAGGGATTTTTCTTGGAGTGCGATGATACAGTCGCGCAAGCGACCTTCATCGCTTTCCCTTGAGGCAATATCGCCTCGAAGAGGCGTTTGCCGCTGAAGCACGCTGGACGTTTCCCACGAGTAAACTCCTTTTCACCGCCACGTTTTCAGGTCGCTAAGTGAAAGCGGCAAAGGAAGCCTTCGGCTTCTGTATTGCCGCATTCCAAAAAACGGCGCAGAAAGCGCCGTCCCTCCGTATTCCCCCCCCCTCAAAATTTTTCTTTTTCCCCACCTGAAAGGCCCACCCATGTTTCGATCCAAATTCTTCGAAGTTTTTTTGATCCTTTCGTTCGTTTGTGTTTCCGCTCTTCAGGCCGAAGAGGTGAATCTCGCGCTGAACAAGCCGTACACGCTGCAGCCGCGGCCAACGTATTCTCACTGTACGGACCCGGAAGATACGATCCAGCTCACCGACGGCCAGACGACCACCAGCTACTTCTGGACGCAAAAAGGAACGGTCGGCTGGGTCAGTGCCATTTACGGCGCCATTACGGTCGATTTGGGAGCCGTTGAGTCGATCAGCCGGTTTGAAATGACCACCGCGGCAGGGGTAGCCGGCGTGGAATTCCCCCAGGCCGTTTTTGTGCAGGTCAGCGACGACGGAAAAACCTTCCGAGAAGCGTGCGAGCTGATGACCGACGACTTCGAAATTCACGGGCAGCCGCCGAAAAAGTACACGCTCTGGACGCTCAGTTCTAAGAAACTCGAAACCAAGGGCCGGTTCGTCCGGTTCCTGATCCTGGCCGCCGGCTCCTTTGCGTTTACGGACGAGATCCGAGTTTTCAAGGGTGAAAAAGACCCGGCGGAGATCACGGTCACGACGCCCGAAACGCAGAGCATCGAGGAATTCTTCCATGCGGTCAAGTTCCACCTCTGCGTCCAACGCCGTTG
This sequence comes from Thermoguttaceae bacterium, assembly GCA_017454585.1. Next base: position 8,424 of record JAFTCU010000288.1, read on the forward strand.
GCAGCTTGACTACGCGAGCCTGCAAAGCGTGATCCAGGAGTCAGAAATCAGCGACGCCGCCAAAACGGACCTCCTCAAGCGTCTCGAAACGCTTTACGCCGGGCGTTCCGGGAAAACCGAGCCGGAGTCGCTGGATGCTTGCTCCATTCTTCCGCTGAACCCGCAGCACGCGGAGTTTTACCGAATCCAGGCCGCTCTTTGGAAAACGGAACGGCCCAATGACGCGCCGATCCTCGTTTCCGGAAGCGGCATTTGGGACTGGCTGGAAAACTTCACGTCGGTGAAAAACCTTCCGAAGGCTGAAATCAGCGTGGCCGCGATGCAGAAGGAAACCCGCTCCGGCGCGTTCTGCCTCTTTAACACGACGCAGGAAAAGCAGAGCGTTTCGTTCCGGATCCAGGGCCTTCAGGATGCCGCGGACTGGACCGTTTACCGGACAGTTTGGACCGATACGGGCGTCATGACGCCGGTCGCCTGCGCTCTGCCGGAGGTGAAACCCGGCGCGGATGGAACGTACAAGCTCGATCTGGTGCCGGGCATTGTCCAGCAGATCTGGGTCGAATTCCACACGAAGGACCTGAACCTCGCGCAGAAGAAAACCTTCCCGGGAAAAATCGGCTTTACGTCCGGTTCCAGTGCTGAGATCCCCGTCGCGCTGACGGTTTACCCGCTGGTTTTCCCGGAGAAAACGACGCTCATGACCGGCGGCTGGGACTACACGAACGGCCGCGCCTCATATAATGTGAACGCCCTGAACCGCGACGATTTTATTCGATGCCTGAAGGCTCACCACGTCAACGCGCCGTGGGCGACGAACGGCGTTTTGCTGCGTGACTGCAAGCGGAACGCGGACGGCTCCATCACCATCGACACGAAGGAATTTGACGACTGGGTCGCGCTCTGGAAACCGTCGGAGGTCCGCGAGTACTTCATTTTCATGGCCCTGGGCGGCTGGAGCAGCGGCGAAACCGCGCCGACTTTCCTCGGCACGAAGACCGGAACGCCGGAGTTCCGTCAGGCAATCACCAGCTGGCTCGAAGCCTGGGCGAAGCATTGGGCTGAACTCGGGATCCGGCCGAACCAGATCAACCTCCTGCTTCATGACGAGCCGAACGAATCGATGAAGAACACGGAGTCGTTCATCGAATGGAGCACCGCGATCCACGAGGCGTGCCCGGGCGTGAAGGTCTGGGAGGACCCGTGCTGGACGAAATTTGATCAAGCGCCGCTTGACTTCTTTGCGGCCTGCGACGTTTTGTGCCCGAACCGCCGCGCGTGGCTCCTGCAGCCGGAAGAGTTCGCGAAATTCTACGCCAACCAGAGCCGGGAAGGCCGCGAGCTGAACCTTTACTCCTGCTCCGGCCCGCAGCGTTTGCTCGACCCGTACGGCTACATGCTCCTGCAGGCGTGGCACGCGGCGGACATCGGCGCGACCGCCTCGTTCTTCTGGGCGATGGGTGACGGCGGCGGAGTCAGTTCCTGGTCCGAGTATTTCCTCGGGCGGAATTCGTACTCACCGCTTTTCATCGACCCGAAAGTTGCGACCGTTACGGACGGAAAGCATATAAAAGCGATCGCGGCCGGCGCGCAGGATTACGAGTACATCGTGATGGCACGCAAGAAGCTCGGCGACTCGCCCGAACTGAAAGCGGCGATCCGGTCCGTTCAGGATCCGTTCCCGTCGATCCAGTGGGAAGATCCGACGGACCGCGGAGCCGCCGATCGTGCGCGGGTCCAGATCCTCGAGATGATGTGCAAATAAATTCAGCGTTTTTAATTCCCTTCAAAGAGTTTTTTCAAGGAGTTTTTTAAGGAGATTGCAATGATTCGTTTGTTTACCTGCCTCCTGGCTGTATGCATGACCGCGGCTCTTTACGCGGCAGATCCCCAAATTGATTCCCCGGTCGGCGTGAAGCACGTCCTCGTGGTCGGCTGGGACGGCTACGGCGCCCACTACGTGAAGTGGGACGAAGTACCGACCCTCAAGAAGATGAAAGAAAACGGGGCGTGGACCCTCAAAACCCGCTGCGTTTTGCCGTCCGTCAGTTCGATCAACTGGCACTCGATCGTGATGGGGGCAGGTTCGGAGCTTCACGGCTACAGAAACTGGGGTTCCGTCACGCCGGAGATCCCGTCCCGCGTCGTCACTGAACGGAATCTTTTCCCGGACATTTTCTACCTGATCCACACACAGAAACCTGAAGCGGAAACCGCGCTGGCTTCCACCTGGAAGGAGTTCGACAAATTCGTGGACGGTGAGAAGATCAAGTTCAAGCAATGGATCGACCACGATTACGACGCGCTCACCAACACGACGATCGATTTCCTCGGCCACAATCCAACCCTCACGTTCGTCTATTACTCTGAGCCGGACCACGTTGGCCATTCCGTGGGCTGGGGCTCGGATGAATACTACGCCGTCGTGCGCAAATTGGACGCCTGGCTTGGCAAGATCATCACGTACCTGGAAGAAAACGACCGCATGAAAGACACTCTGGTGATTTTCGTTTCGGACCACGGCGGAACGGAAAAGGGCCACGGCAAAGATCTGCTTTCGCACATGGAAACGCCGTTCATCCTGTACGGCGCGGGCGTGAAGAAGGGTGAGATCGAGGACGTCGTGGTGAACTACGACACGGCCGCGACGATCGCGTGGGTCCTGGGTCTCGAAGCTCCTCAGTGCTGGCGCGGCAAGCCGGTCACTGGCGCTTTTGAGACGAAATAAAGCCAGACTTTCCTGAATCAGAAAGACAAAAGACAAAAGACGAAGAACCTCCCCCTGGGCCTTTCAGCCCTCTGTGGGGAGGTTTGATTTTAACTCCTCGGGGATCGGGACAACACACCGAAACCCCGACGGGCGTATATCCCACCAGCCGCTGCAAACCCACGGGCCGCATTCTTCGATGACCGGTTCTTCTTTCAAGTCGAAATATTCTAACTCTTCCCGAATAAGCTGCGGGTCTGACGAAAAATAGCAGAGGTGATTTTCGTCAGACAAAACGCGCGTTTCGCATTCCGGAAAACTGCATTTCGGTTTCAGAAACTTCCGGATCTGCCTGACGGCAGCAAAGCCCAACCAGGAAATTCCGATATCGCCGACCGAAATCTTCGGCCGAAAAGGCTTCAACTGGTCTGAGGCAAACAGGAAATTCAGAAACTGCAAGTTTTCCTGGGTGAACTCGATCAGAAAGCCCTTTTCGACCAGGCAAAGAATGGATTCTTTGATCCGGGGGGCCTCGACTTTCTTCGGGATCTCAACGTTGGGGTACAATTCACTGCGAAAACGTTCGTCCCGAAAGTCTTTTTCGAATCTCTTGACCAAAAGCAGGAGCGAAAACCCTGCGAGTCCCATTTTTAATTCGTTCAAAATGACCGCATCGAGAGGGGACAAATCGATCGTTCGCAGGTAATCAGACAGCGTAGCAGATGATTTCATTTTGACTCTCCTGTTAACAAAATCTCCGTTTGTTTGGGGCCGTTTGAGAGAATACGATCCAGATTTTTGCGCAGTCCGTCTGTTTCGCAGTCGTAAGGCTTCGGCCAGTTTTCCTTTTCCTTCTCAAAGTTTTTCAGGCGATTTAATTCCCAGGACAAAACGTCTTCTTTCTTTTTCCCGTCAAAATCCTGCAAACACGCCGCGCAAGCATTAATGAAAGTGGCACAGCCGTGAATTTCCGAGCATCTCGGACAGGCATTCTTATGCTCCCTGGGCCGGATGATGCCGTCGGACCAGACCTGAAACGTTCCATCATGTACCCAGTTCGCTTCGCTGCGGGTCAGGCCGGTTTGAGCGAGCATTTGGCTGAAAGGCGTTTCCTGTGGACTCCCGGAACACACGGTGAGACGAAAAAACTGAATGTCCGTTCGGGTCTTTCCGGAATTCAAATCCAGA
>JAFTCU010000289.1 GCA_017454585.1 Thermoguttaceae bacterium
GACACGAAAATTTACTCCCTGGAGCAGATCGACCAGCACATCGTCGGGCCGCTTTTCGAGGCGGTGAAGAAGTACGGCGAGTACCGGATCCTCGTCACGCCGGACCACCCGACCCCGTGCCGGCTGAAGACGCACACGCACAACAACGTCCCGTGGATCATGGCCGGGACCGGGCTGGAGCCGAACGGGATCGGTGTGTACTCGGAAGACGCCGCGGCCCGCAGCGAGGTCTTTTTCCCGAACGGCGCGGACATGATGCCGTTCTTCATTGGGAAATAAAGAAACAAAATGACGTAAAATCAAAAGCGTGAGGGCCGGTTTTCGCCGACCCTCCGTTTTTTTGGAATGAAACGTCCAAAAATCTGAAATATTTTTTGCCTTTTTTCTGTTTTTCTCCATTTTTTGCTTGACAGACCCCCGGACCCGCGTAAAATATTTCCTTAATAAGTGAAAATGAAACGATACACTCGCGGGGAGACTGCTTCTAAAAAGCGCCCTTTCGCGGTGCGGGGACTTGATTCCCCTAATATTTTTATATTTTACAGGATTTTATCATGCGTAACCTGCGGCCTTTATTCCTGCTTTTCGCGGTCCTCGTCAGTCCCATTTTTGCGGAGGATTACACGCACTCCGGCTCCGGAACCTGGTCCGACTCGGCCTGGAACGGCGGTACGACGTGGGTTGACGGAAACACGGCGGTCCTTACGTTCACCGACTCCGGCACACTGACGCTCGACCAGAACGCCACGGTCACTGGCGTGACGTCAAGCGGCACCGGCACGATTTCCGGCACGGCCAACACGCTTACGTTCTCCGGCGGGAATTTCTCGGTTGGGGACGGTTCGACCCTGACGTATAATGCGAAACTGGCGGGTTCCTTCACGAAAACCGGCGGCGGGACCCTGGATTTTACGGTTAAAAGTGATTCCGTCGTTTCGGAGGTCAATATTACCGGCGGGACGCTCAAAGCAAGCGTGAACCCGGGTTTTGGCGGCTCGGTTTTCGGTGATGCGGCCGTGAACGTTTCCAACGGCGCGACCCTTCACATGGCCGCGGATTTCTTTATCAAGAACGGGACTCTTACGGCCGACGGCGGAAACATTTACATCACCGGCCGGCAGAACTACATCAACCAGCTCGTCCTGAAAAACGGCGCGGTGCTCAGCACGAATTACGAGGCGACCAGCACGGATAATAATTCCTACCGCGTGGGCTACAATTACGCCAGCACGGCCCCGAAGCTGACCGTCAGCGGCGAGACCGGCTCCACGATCAATGCCGGCATTTCCATGGTTGCGGGCAACACCCCCTACACGGTCGAAGTCGGTGACACTTCGTCGGACGTGGACCTTGAGATCAAGGGCGTGATTTTCGACTATCCGGGACTCGGCGGCCTCGGATTCAGGAAAACCGGCGCGGGCGCGCTGAAACTCTCCGGCGCGAACACATGGGTCAGCGGGGTCCAGTTGACGGCCGGAAAGCTCATCCTCGGCAATACGACCGCGGCAGGAAACGGCGTACTTGTGACTTCGAACGGGACGTCCGTCCAGCTGAGCGACGCTTCAACGTTTAAGGTCAAAGGCCTGACCGGTGGGGCGGCCATCACTGCGGACGCAGCCTCGACGCTCATCATCGGGACCGGGGTCACGGACGCCAGCGTGAGTGAAGATTTTACCGGGACGTTCGGTTCCAATATGACCGTTCAGAAAGAAGGGGCCGGCACGTTCATCATTTCCACCGGCCAGCAAACCTACGCGGGCCTGATCGTGAACGGCGGCGTCGTGAAACTCAACACACCCGCCTCTTACGGCCAGCAGGCGCAGGGGAACACTCCCATCACGATCAACGCTGGCGCGAAGCTGGACGTCGTGAGCAACTACGGGATCAAAGGAAGCCCCATCACCGTGGACGGCGGAACGCTGCACAACTCGGGAACGGAGGCGTACATTAATGATGTGACGCTGAAAAACGGCGCGCTTGTCTCCGCTTCCGGTGAGGGCACTTCGCATAACCCGGCCAACACTATCCGCGTCGGGAACAATTACGGGACTGGCACGAATCCGGTCTGGACCGTCGCGGGAACCACCGGCTCCACCATCTCCGCGAACATCAGCCTCGTGGCGCATGGAAGTACCGAATTCACGCTGAACGTCGGTGACACAAATGACGACGTGGACCTCACCATGACCGGCTACTTCGTGAACTACGATTTCGCCAACGCCAGCGCGATCCCCGTGAAGAAAACCGGAGCGGGGACGCTTCGTTTGACCAATGGTGACAGCATTTTCGGAAGAGGCCTGATCGTGGACGCGGGCGTCGTTCAGCTTGCCGCCAGACAGGCCGCCGGTTACGGGACCGTGACGGTCAACGGTGGGCAGCTTCAGCTTCTTGCGGCTTCGGAGGGCGGCGCGAGTGACGGCATTTACCGCGTCATGGACCTCGCAGGGACCGGAACCGTCGCTGGACCGGCCAACGCCAACACTCCGGCCACGCTCCAGTTCGGCGCCATTGTGAACCAGTCGAACCAGCTGGTCAGCACTGACTTTGAATTCGGCGGGAACTTCACCGGAGCGGGCCTCATCCTTGAGAAAATCGGGACCGGCACGGTGACGCTCGATAAATCGGGCGGTTCCTCCGGCCTGAAAGGGGTCAACGTCACGTCCGGCACGCTCGTTCTGGCAGGACCCGGATTTGGCCCGACCCAGAACAGGTACGGTTACTTTGGCCAGGCCCCCGTGACGGTTTCGGACGGCGCGACGCTCTCGCTCGGGGCAAACTGGCAGATCCAGGGTACGCCGCTGATCCTGGACGGAGAAAACGCGAAGCTGGACCTTGGCGCGAGCGGACAGACTTACGCCAACGATACGACGCTGCTCAATGGCGCGGACATAATCATCGGCAACGGTCAGTACCGGGTCGGCTATTTCGGCGCGGACAGTACTGTGCTGAAAGTCACCGGGAACTCCGAGATTTCCTCTCAGGGCGGGACGTTCCTGCTTGTTTCTGCAGGCAATGCGGTCGAAAAGTACAAGATCCAGGTCGGCGGGACCGGCGAGGGTGGCGAGAGCGATTCGGTCCTGACGATCTCTGCGCCGATTGCCGATCATCCCGGCAGCAACAACTCGGCCAGAATGGTGAAAACCGGGAACGGAACGCTGATTTTGAGCAATTCGGGCAATACCTTCAAGAACGGGCTGGACATTGAGGCCGGCAACGTCGTGATTGCGCCGGGAGCCGAAGGAACGGGGGCGATCACGCTCACCGGGAACTCGATGATCACGCCCATGGTGACCGGTTCCGAAAACTACACGAACCTCAAGAGTACCGATTTCCCTGCGGGCACGGCTTTGAACCTCGAACTGGATTCTGCGACCGATTTCAGCCGCTTCACTTTCACGGAAGTCCCGACGTTTGACGAACAGAACGGATTTATTTCGCTGGACTACGAGCCGGCCCTGGCCAATCCGGGGTCCTCGTACAAGGTTTCCAATATGACGTTGGCCGCCGCGGATCTGGAGAATTGGCTCATGGCTGATTACCGGAGTATCTGGGACCTCGCAAGCACCGGAAACGGGATCTATTTGAGTATTAATAGCAGCTCGATCCCGGAACCTTCCGCGTGGCTGATTTTGCTGTTGGGAATCCCGATGATCCTGTGGAAGCGTCGCCAGCGCTGATACCATTCTCGGGATGAGTGAAGGGTAGTATGCAGAAAAGGGGGCTTTTCGAACTTGTTTCTGCGCCTGTTATCAGTTTGATTCAGGAGAAACCATAATTTTTTCCCGAAAATTCCCCTCCCCCCTCTTTACAAAACGGCAAAAACAGTTATAATTGCATTAATTCTTCAGTGATGAAGATAACGGATTAAAAAATCCGGGGCGGTAGCTCAGTTGGCAGAGCGCAACGTTCGCAATGTTGAGGCCGGGAGTTCGACTCTCCTCCGCTCCATTTTCGGTTTTTAAGCCGGTGTGGGAAATTTTCCTGCAGCGGCTTTTTTGACGTAGAAACACACGAATCAAAAAAAGTGTTGCTGGCGGAGGGGGATTTTATACTCACACCAGCCATTTTGTGTTTAGGGTCAGTTTTTTAAGCGGAAGGAAAACAATGAATCCCAGTGAACTGCTGCGTATGGTGGACACGATTCATCGTGACAAGAATATTGACAAGGAAGTCCTTTTTCAGGCTATCGAGGCAGCCTTGATTTCCGCCACAAAAAAGAATTTCAACGGCGAGGACGTTCAGATTTACGTTCATATCGATCGTTCTACGGGTGAAGTCGAAGCGAATTGCAACGGTGAGCCGATCTCCCCGGAGGAAATTGCCCGTCGTATCAGCGCACAGACGGCCAAGCAGGTCATGATTCAGAAAATCCGTGAAGCGGAGTGCGAGCAGGTTTATGATGAGTTTTACAGTCAGATCAACCAGCTCGTCGTTGGAACGGTCCATCGTTTCGAGAAAGAAGGCTGCACGGTAACTTTGTCGGGTATTGAAGCGTTTCTCCCGCGTACGGAGCAAATTCACGTCGGAGGCGGCAAAGGCGGGTCGAAAGGAGATTCCTACCGCAATGGTGATCGTATCCGTGCGGTTATTGCCGAGGTTCGTAAACAAGGCTCACGGGTAAAAGTGGTCCTCAGCCGTGTGCGTCCGGTTTTCGTGTCCCGCCTGTTTGAACAGGAAATTCCTGAAATTGGGGATGGCGTCATTGAAATCAAAAGTATCGCCCGCCGTGCCGGTGTTCGCAGTAAGATCGCTGTCTGGAGTGCCGACCAGCGCGTGGACTGCGTGGGGGCCTGCGTGGGGATGCGCGGTGCGAGAATCAAAAACATCGTGGACGAACTGGATGGTGAGCGCATCGATATTGTGCCTTGGTCAAGCGATCCGATCGAGTTCATTTCCAACGCTTTGAAACCTGCCGAGATCGAAGAAGTGATCCTTTGCGAGATGCTTGGCCGCGCGATCGTGTTGGTTACGGAAGAAAACCTTTCCCTTGCGATCGGACGTTATGGGCAAAACGTTTACCTCGCCAGCAAGCTGGTTGGGTGGGACATCGAAATCCTGACTCCGGAAGAACTTCAGACGCAGCTTGATCAGGCGGTGGCGGCTCTCTGTACAATTCCGGGCGTTTCCCAGGAGCTTGCTGAAAGTTTGACGGGTGAAGGATTTACCACTTACGACGACCTTTCGATTATCGAGCCGGATGACCTGATGGAAATGAGCGGCCTTTCCGAAGAAGAAGTCAACGCGATCATTGAAGAAGCTGAACGTCGTGCCGACGAGCAGGACAATCAGCAGAACCTGGTCAGAGACGAACAGATTGATTAAAACTTCTGTTTGTCTTTTGTGAATCAAGATTAAATTAACATAGGGCGATGTTTTTCTGCCCGGGAGTGAGTCCATTGTCAATTCGGATTTATAAATTAGTCAATGAATTGAAGATTGAGAAGGAATACTTGTGGGAGTTGTGTGACAAACTGAATATTGTCGCCAACGGGAAAAGTGCCCTGGCAAGTATTTCTGACGAAGACGCTTTGCGAGTCAGGGAGTATGTTTCCTCCCTGAAATCCGATTCGGACAAGTGTCACAAGTAAAACGTTTGCCTTGCCGGTAAGCTGGCGGGCAGGGATTTCGAACAGGCTGAACGTTGTGCAGATGAACACGATATTCAGCAAAACCTTGTTAGAGACGAACCGATGTGATGAACAGTCTGTTGGTCTTTCATAAAAACTGTTTCAGGAGAGTACCGCGTCGGGATGACGCTGGTTTCCGTTGCGAAAGGTCCCGGTTTGGGGCTTTGGAGGCTCTCCTTATGATTTGATTAGCTATGAGGCGGAGGTTTTTCCGCCAGGGAGTGTGTCTATTGTCTACGCGGATTTACGCATTAGCCAAAGAATTGAAGATTGAGAAGGAAAACTTGTGGGAGTTGTGTGACAAGCTGAATATTGTCACCAACGGAAAAAGTGCCCTGGCAAGTATTTCTGACGAAGACGCTTTGCGAGTCAGGGAGTTTTTTTCCTCCCAGAAATCTGATTCTGCCCTTAAAGAGCAAACTCCTAAACCCGCTGCCGAGTCTGTTGCGCCAAAAGTCAATATGGTGATGGGGCCTGTTCCGACCCTTTCGGCCAAATCACGCCGCTCTGAAAAGGAGTCGGCCAAGGAGAATTCAGAAAAGGATTCCGCTCACAAGGAAACCGCTGATTCTGAAAAAACCAGCGCGGAAACTGTGTCGCAAACCATTGAAAGTAACGTTTCTGCGGAATCCCCCGCAGTCTTGGAAGTTGCTTCTCCTGCCAAAGAAACTATTGAGAAGGATTCTCCCAGCCAGGCTGCCGACATTCCGCAGACCAGTGTGACGGATGACGTCCCAGCGGAAACTCCAGCAAAATCCTCCAAAAAAGCGAAAGGGGAAGGGAAATCAGGGAGTTCCGCTTCCAAAGGGAAAACGGCAGAGCCGGAAGCGGAAGTAAAAACCGAGGCTGAATCCGAGGCCAAAGAAGAAAAGGCTGCCCCAAAAGATTCTAAAGAATCTGAACCGGCCAAACCCGTCGCGAGTGGACGCCAAACGAAAGAAGGAACCGGTCGGGAACGTCGAAAAGGAAACGGCCCGCTTTCCAAAAAACTCCGTCGTGAGAATACGGATACCATCGTTCAAAAGCCGGTCCTCTCTGTGGCTGAAAAAATCGCGCAGACGGTTACACTCGATTCCATCAACACGGCAGTACCGCCGCAGTACGACAATTCCTTCCCGGTGCTGCAAAACCCCCGTGTAAACCGCCACGATGAAAATGCCCGTCCGGGATCAAGCGCCAACAAGGAAAAGCGGGAACCACGTCGCCCGGGTCTGCGTCTTGCGCCTCTTCCGACTGCCAAGGCTCCTGTGACGAAAAAACCTGTGGAAAGTCAGGGAATGCGCCCGGAATTGCGCCTTACCCCGGAAGAAATTCAGGCGGCCCTCGCCGGCGATATGACAGTACTTCGCCGCAAGGAAGAAGAACTTGAAAAGAAAGCCAAGGAAGCTCAAAATAAAGATTCGGCTGGCAAAGACTCCAAAAAATCCGGTAAAGACCGCGACCGCAAGGGGCAGGGCTCCACAGGCGCAAATGCTCAAGGTGACCGCAAGGAACGCGGCGATCGCGACCGAAAAAATCGTCGGGATGGCCAGTCGTCCGGTACGGACCGGACACCGCGTCAGCCAGGGCTTCATACTTCCAGTCAGGAGGATTCCCGTTACAGCGGTAAAAAGTCTTCTGGCAAAAATCGTAAAGACTCGGGAAAACGCGGCTCCGGCGATGGAGAATCGCAGCACTCTCCAGGGCGTGATTCCCGTTACGGAGGTATGGAAAAACGTGGCAAAGGCCGCCGCATCAGTCTCGAAGATGAAGAAGATGACAATCCGCGCTATCGGATGAAACGACAGAAAGGTTCTTCCTCATCCGTCGTTACTGCACCGCGCAAAAACAGTTACGTTCTTCAGCTCCCGCTTACGGTTCGCACGTTCGCGGAAGGGGTGGGATTGACGGCTGCCAAGGTCCTTGGCAAATGTATGATGGAACTTGGAATGCCGCTGACGATCACCTCGCCGTTGGATGAGACGACCGCTCAGCTTTTGGCGGAATCGTTCGGGATCCCGGTCGATATTCGTCCTGAAGTCACGCTGGAAGAGCGTCTGATCGGAGCCGTTGAAGACGAAGAAGACGCGCCAGAAGACCTCGTTTCCCGTCCGCCGGTCGTTACGTTCCTTGGACACGTTGACCACGGGAAAACCTCACTGCTTGACAAAATTATCAACATCAATGTTGTGTCGGGCGAAAAAGGTGGGATCACCCAGCACATCCGCGCTTACAACGTGAAGTATCATAACAAATCGGTGACGTTCGTCGATACGCCGGGCCACGAAGCATTCACGGAAATGCGCGCACGGGGAGCCAATGCGACGGACATTGCGGTGATCGTGGTTGCCGCCGATGACGGTGTGATGCCTCAGACGGAAGAAGCGATCAGCCACGCACGAGCCGCGGGCGTTCCGATCATCGTAGCGTTGAACAAGATCGACCTTCCTGGAGTTAACGAGATGCGTATTTTCCAGGAGCTTGCGGCAAATGAACTCACTCCGAGTGAATGGGGCGGCGATATTGAAGTCGTTCGCTGTTCCGCGCTGACGGGCCAAGGGATCGACGAACTGATGGATACGATTCTGATGGTCGCCGAACTTCAGGAGTACAAAGCGAATCCGAACCGTGCCGCGAAGGGCGTTTGCATTGAGTCTCTGGTTCAGCAGGGGCGCGGTGTGATCGCCAAGCTGCTGGTCCAAAATGGTACGCTGCACACGGGCGATGTGATCGTCTGCGGTTCCACTTATGGCCGTGTGAAGGCGATGAACGATACGTTGGTGACGCACAAGAAATACGCTGAGGCGGGGCCCGCTATGCCGGTAAACGTTCTGGGGCTCGATAACGCGCCAGGCGCCGGGGATAAATTCTACGTTCTGGAGGACATCGCGGACGCACGCCGTCTGGCCGAGGAACGCGCCGAGCAGGAACATCTTTCCGAGCTGGCCGGGACCGCCAAGTCCCATGTCACTCTGGAAGGTTTGTTCAGCACACTCGGCAGCAAAGAGGTCAAAACGCTCAACATCATCCTGCGTACCGACGTGCGCGGTTCGATCGAAGCCATCAAGAAAGAACTGGGCAAACTCGAGCATGAGGAGGTTCAGATCGCGATCCTTCAGGCATCGGTTGGGGGAATCACGGAGGCGGACGTTCATCTGGCAGACGCTTCTGATGCGATCATCATCGGCTTCAACGTGGTTCCGGACGAAAATGCCCGGGTTTTGGCCGAGCAGAAGGGTGTTCAGATCCGCCGCTACGACATCATTTATCAGCTCACAGCGGATGTGAAAGCCGCACTGGAAGGGATGCTTACGCCGGAAGAACGCGAAAAAGAGCTTGGCCGCGCTATCGTCCAGCAGACGTTCCAGATCTCCAAAGTTGGGACGGTTGCGGGTTGCCGTGTTACGTCGGGAACGATCGTACGTGACTGCAAGATCCGCATCATTCGCAACAATCGTGTAATCGGGACCTACGACCTCGGCACGCTGAAGCGTGAGAAGGACGACGTGAAGGAAGTTCGCGACGGTTATGAGTGCGGTATGCGTTTGACGGGCTTCAATGACGTGAAGGAAGGCGACATTTTTGAGGCGTTCCAGATCGAGTCCGTCGCGAGAACGTTCTGATCAACTTACGGGGACGACGCTTCCAGCGTCGTTTTGTGGAGTGCGATGATACAGTCGCACAGCGACCTTCATCGCTTTCTTTTGCGGCAATACTGCCTCGTAGAGGCGTTTGCCGCTGAAGTGGGTTGGACGTTTCCCACGCGTAAACCTTTTTTCGTAGTAATATTTTTCGGCCGCTAAGTGAAAGCGGCAAAGGAAGCCTTCGGCTTCTGTATTGCCGCACTCCAAAAACGACGCTTCCAGTGTCGTCTCGGCAGACTAGTACGTTAGAACTGTTGCCCTCCGATTTTCAATCGAACAGAAAGCATTAAAGGAAATGCCATCAAGAAGAGTTTTAAAAGCCGCTGAAGCCATACGCGAGGTCGTTGGAATGTCCATTCTGCGGGATATTCAGGATCCGCGGGTTCGGGGTGTAACAATTACCTACGTGGAAGTGTCTGGCGATATGCAGCAGGCCAAAATCCACGTCTCCATTATGGGAAACGAAGCGAAGCAGAATCTCTGCCTGAAGGGACTTCAGAACGCTGCGGGTTTCTTTCAGCGTAAAATCGCGGATCGGATCCAGACCCGGTACACTCCTCGCGTCACATTCGTCCTGGATCAGGGCGTGAAGAAGTCGATTCTCGTTTCCAAACTTCTGAAAGAGGTTCTGCCTCCGAAGGAAGAAGAAATGGAAGCAGAAGCGGAAGAAGAAGCGAATAATGAAAACGGCTGAGAAAAAACACTGTGCCTGATATATGGCCAGGTGTTCCGGTAATTTTCTTTATTATTCGCGGTTTATCGTTCACATTTATGTTGGCCCGTTCCAAATGAAAGGGAAGTAATCATGAGTTCACCCAGTCGTGCGGATGTTCTGAAACGTCTTTATTCGGAACTGAAAAAGAAATACACCCCGGTCGTTCCTGCGGAACGGTCGGTTCTGGAGCATTTTATCTACGCGACCTGCCTGGAGGATGCGACTTACGAAGCGGCCAATGCGGCTTTTAACGCCCTCGTCAGTACCATGTCGGGTTGGAATGAAGTCCGCGTGAGCAGCGTGGCGGAGCTGGCCGAACTGATGCCGCAGCTTCCCGATCCGCGTGTTACGGGAGACCGTATCCGCAAGATTTTGCACGCGGTTTTTGAGGAAAGATATTCGTTTGACATTGACGACATTCGGAAGAAAAATCTGAAAGAAGCGTATGAAAAGCTGGAAACGATTCCAGGTGGTACGCCTTTCTCGATCAACTACACGGCTCAGGTCGCTCTTGGTCGTCATGGGATTCCCGTAGGAAACGGTGAGAAGCGTCTTCTGTATGTTTTGGGAATTATTAAACTCGAAGATGTGGATGAGCGTGAAGTGACGGGCCTGAACCGTGCGATCACCAAATCCCAGGGGCTTGAATTCGCGTCCCTCCTGCATCAGTTGGCTGCCGCGTTTGTCGTGAATCCGGAAGCGAAGAAGATCCTCACGTTCCTTCAGGGCTTTGCGCCGGATTACCGTACCCGAATGCCTCGCCGCCGTGAGCCGCGGATCGAAAATTCGATGGAAACACCGAAACCGGTTGAGGTCAATGAAAAACCGTCCAAGCGGAACGTTATGCAGCTTTTGATGAATGATCCTGATTTCCGCAAGGAACGCGAAAAAGACAAGCGTATCGATCGCGACGAATACGAGGATGAGAATTCCGCGAAAGCCAAGGCTGCGTACATTGAAGAGATGGGCAAGAAGGAACCGCTCTTTGATGAAGCCGCAGCAAAGAAACAGGCCGCCAGAAACAAGAAAAAGGCTGCCGAAAAGGAAAAAGCTGCCGAGAAAGAGAAGAAAGCAGCTGAAAAAGAAAAGGCGGCTCCGAAGGAGAAAAAGCCGGCAGAAAAGGAAAAGCCCGCTCCGGCAGTGAAGAAGGCTCCCGAAAAGTCGAAACCGGTTCCAGAGGTGAAAAAGGCTCCTGAAAAGTCGAAGCCCGCTCCGGCCGCGAAGAAGGCTCCCGAAAAGTCGAAACCGGCTCCTGAGGTGAAAAAAGCCCCTGAAAAGTCAAAACCCGCTCCGGCTGTGAAGAAGGCTCCCGAAAAGCAGAAACCGGCTCCAGAGGTGAAAAAGGCTCCTGAAAAGTCGAAACCCGCTCCGGCCGCGAAGAATGCTCCCGAAAAGTCGAAACCCGCTCCAGCGGTGAAGAAGGCTTCCGAAAAGTCGAAACCCGCTCCAGCCGTTAAGAAGGCTCCCGAAAAGTCGAAACCGGCTCCAGAGGTGAAGAAGGCTCCTGAAAAGTCGAAACCCGCTCCCAAGGCGAAAAAGGCCGCTGAACCAGTAAAACCCGCCAAAAACGATAAAAAGGCTGCAAAGAAAACCGAGAAAAAAAAGAAGTAATATTCCGGCGATTTTCAGCCCCGATTCCTTTCCTGACGTGGTGATCCAATCACGTTGGGAAAGGTGAGAGACCGGGCTTTTCCGTTTTATTTTGTTTTGTTTTTTATTGGCCGTTCCGCGAAATGGAAGGCTTAAAACGACGAGGATTTTCCGATGAAACATTCCATTCTGACTGCTGCGCTGCGCCAGATTTGCGTCGTTTTGTCATTGCTTGCGTTGATCCCGGGGGAAACACGCGCAGGTCAGGCCCTCGCTGAGGGTGGGAACGCTCCGGTAACGCCGCAAGTACAAAGGAAAGAACCCTTCCAGCCGGTGCTTAAAGGACCAACACTCGAAGAGCAGAATCTTAAAACGGCCGAGTATCTTTTCCTCCGCGGCCGTATTCTGGAAGCCGAAAAAAAAGAGCGTCAAGCTCTGCAATGCTACGAAAGAGCCTGCCAGTATGTTTCTTCTGACGCCGTTCTGGTTTGTCTTGTTCAGCTCGCCTTACAGTAAAAACGCTACGATGAGGCAATCTGTTATTTCGACAAAATTCAAAATCCAGCCGCTCTGGGTATTTCCGCGTTGGACCAACTGGCTACGACCTGTATCCGGCTGGCGAAAAATGAGCGTGTGGTGAAGACTTACAGGGCAATTCTTTCCGCGATCCCGGTCGGTGAATCCGGCCCCATACGTATGTTGGTTCACGATCGTCTCGGAATTATGGAATATTCGGTCGGAAATTATGACGAAGCCCTTGCGTCACTCAACGCGATCCACACGATGCTGAAAGCCCCGGCCCGATATGGGATCGATGAAGAAGACGCCAGATTTTTCGAAGATGGCCGGGAAATGAATCTTCAGATTCTGCTTGACGTGTACCTTCTCAAACATCAACCCGCAGAAGCCCGTGCTATCCTGACCGAGCTGAAAGAACTCAAGGAGAAAAAGTTCGAGGAATCCGATCTTCCGAAGGACCAGATTGATGAGCAGAAGGAAGAATGGGAGCGCGAATACACGTTCCTCTCCGCCCGTCTGGCACTTGTGGAGTCCAATCCCGGGGAAGCGGAAAAACTTGCGTTGAAAGCGTACGAAGGGGGATTTATTGACGAAGAAACTCCCTATCTCCTTCTGGAACAGATCCTCGAAGAGGAAAACAGGGAAGACGCCCTTTTGGAAACACTTGAAACCCTGCTCAGGAAAATTCCCGACAATCCCGTCTTGAAAGCGCGTTTGGCGGAACTGTATCTTGATAAAACGAACGAATCCCAAAACGAAGCCCAGCGGCAGGAATTCACGGAAAAAAGCCTGAAACTCCTGAACGAGCTGCAAAAAGAAACGGATGTACCGGTTCTTCAGTTCCAATTTATGCATCTGGCGGTTTTGCGGGAAGACCCTAAACTTTTCATGAAAGCCGCTGGAACACTAATCAAGGGGTTTGGCGCTCGTGATTCCGTAAAGGACGTGATGTTGGATCTTCAGGACCTTTTTGAACCGAAAGACAAAGACAAAAACGAGGCTGAAGACGAGGCCGAAATCGATACAGAAACGGAAGAATTTCTGCCTGAAGGGAGTCCTCTCCGAGCGTTCGCGCAAAATCTGGTCAAGTACGCAGATCAGCGGTTCGCGGAAAAGCCGGACACGAAACTCGCGTGGCAAAACGCCTGGGTTTTGGCCGTTTTTTCGCGCGAGCTGGAACCAAAGTCGGAACAGTTTGCAAGGTACTATGATCTGGTATGCAAGACACTCCGTCAGAAGACGTTCCCGAAGGAAATGAAGCCGGTGGTAGAGGCGTTTTTGAACGAATGGGGAGAGTATTTCGCTGAGAATGACCAGCTCGATCGCGCAGAAGCGAACTATCGTCTGGCACTTGAGATTTTCCCGGACGATTCGTATTTTAATCTCGATTTGATCCGTGTGCTGGCCATGCTCGGGAAAGTCGATGAGGCTGAAAAGAGAATTCGTGAAGAATGCCAAAAAGACCCTGATTTTCTGGAGGCGGCGATTCTCGAGTCGAACGTGCTTTACCAAATCGGGAAGATCAACGAAGCGTGCGGAATCCTGCGTCAGGTTTTGGACGAAGTTGGCAGCAATTACAGCGCGGAAATAAACCGAAAGGCGGTCGTTGGCGTCGTGCTTCAGCTCTCAAACCTTGAAGATCTGCGTGGGAATGATGCGGAAGCGGAGGAGCTGCTTCGCTGCGCGCTCGATGAGTTCCCGGACAACACGTCGGCCAAGAACTCCCTCGCGTACTTCTGGGCGTGCAAAAACACCAACCTCCAACAGGCCCGCAAATACTCGGAGGAAACGTTGAAGGAAGCCCCCGATGAAGCGTCGTATCAGGATACTCTGGGTTGGATCTGCTATCTGCTTGGCGATTTGGAGAAGGCACGGGAGCTTTTGCTCAAGGCTTCGGAATCGCTGGAAGACCCGGTCGTTTTCAGTCATTTGGCAGACGTTTCGCTAGCGATGGGGCAAAAGGAACAAGCAATACAATATTTTAATCAATCCATGGAACTGTTTCAGGAGTCCAAGCGGAAACACCAGTCCGTCAATCCGAAGGACGAGGAGCACGTGAAGGCTCAACTTAAATCTTTACAAAATTAAGGAGAATTCAATGTCTGGTCATTCCAAGTGGGCAAACATCAAGCACAAAAAAGCCGCCGTTGACGCCAAAAAAGGCAAAGTGTGGAGCCGGCTGGCGAAGGGGATCATCACCGCAGCCCGCGGCGGTTCCGACCCGTCCATGAACGCCCGTCTTCGTCTGGCGGTCGATGCCGCAAAAGCGGTCGGTATGCCTCGTGACAACATCGAACGCGCCATTAAAAAGGGCTCCGGCGAATCCTCCCAGGGCGCCATTATGGAAGAGATCCTTTACGAGGGCTACGGCGCTGCCGGTACCGCCGTCATTTGCGAAATTTTGACCGATAATCGAAACCGTACCGCCCCGGAAGTTCGCAAGATCTTCGAATCCTGCGGCGGGAAAATGGGGAACAGCGGCTGCGTCGGTTATATGTTCGACCGCAAGGGCCTGATCGTCATTGATGAAGCGCAGATCCCCGAGGACGACCTGATGGAACTCCTCATGGAGTGCGACGGCGACTACACGCTGAACGACGGCGTTTACGAAGTGACCTGCGCACCGGAAAACTTCACGGCCGTGGCCGAAGCGTTGGAAGGCAAAAAGGTCCAGGTCATGGAAGCGACCATTTCGCGTATTCCGCAGAACACGATCGAGATCTCCAATCTGGAAGACGCGCAGAAGATCCAGCGTCTGATCAGCCGTCTGGAGGACCACGACGACGTTTCCGCCGTTTACTCGAACTACGAGTTCACGGAAGAGATCGAAGAACAGCTGGAAGAGGAAGACTGAATTTTTGGAGTGCGGTGATACTGTCGCGCAAGCGACATTCACCGCTTTCCCTTGCGGCAATATCGCCTCGAAGAGGCATTTGCCGTTGTAGTGTGTTGGATATTACGGGGACGATGCTTTCAGCGTCGTCTAAATACTTTGGAAAATGGAGTTGAATTACTGGTTGAACCCTTTTTGCAAACCTCATTATTCGCCAGCGTCAACTCCATTCCCATCACCAAAAACTCTGTGTCGATGTGATAAAGAGTTTGTATTTCATTGGAGTTCCAAATGTCGCCTTCTGATGAAATTACTTACATCTCGCAAAATTTGGAAAAGATTCTTAAAAGTCA
>JAFTCU010000290.1 GCA_017454585.1 Thermoguttaceae bacterium
CGGGACGGTGATGACCGCTTTGTTCACTTTGTGGCCGAGGTACGCTTCGGCGGATTCCTTCAGTTTGCGGAGGATCTTGGCCGAGATTTCCGGCGGGGTGAACTGCTTGCCATCGGC
Source organism: Thermoguttaceae bacterium (assembly GCA_017454585.1). The sequence continues at coordinate 118 of JAFTCU010000290.1, forward strand.
TTCCACTTTCACGTAGTCCTGCGGACCGCCCACGACTTTGTACGGAATGGTTTTTTCTTCGTCGCCGACTTCACTGTGACGGCGGCCCATAAAACGTTTAATGGAACTGATCGTGCGCAGGGGGTTCGTAACGGCCTGACGGCGCGCGACGTCACCGACGAGGACTTCGCCCGAATCAGTGAAAGCGACGACGCTCGGGGTCAAACGATTGCCTTCGGCGTTCGCGATGACTTTCGGCTCGCTGCCTTCCATGACGGCCACGACTGAGTTAGTAGTTCCAAGGTCGATACCAATGATTTTTTCTCCATTAGCCATGATTTTGTCTCCTTTTTATCTTGTTTCTTCTTTCGTTCACTTTGAATTTTTCGTGGCTCACCGCCACTTTTGACGTGTAAGTGAATAATTGCAAACCGCGTGTCATTCGGTCTTTTATTTTCTTAAAAAATTTTGCGAAGCGCGTTGAACCCGTATTTTCAGGGGTCTGTTCCGGTCAAAAATTTTTTCACGCTGCGATTCGGGAGGAATTCCGGGCTGACAAAATGACAGTTTTTGCAAAAAATTTGTCGTTTTGGGTCGGAACGGGGTGGTAAAACGTCAGGATTTATGGTAAAATATTAGTCAATGGATCCCCAAAACCTGTAAACTTTCCAATCCTTTTTTCAAACTTTTCCCGATTCAAAATTCCCTTTTCATTGCTTCGTTATCCCTCATGACCAATTCTTCCCTCCCCGATTCCGTTCGTCAGGCACTTGAACGCACGGCTCAAACGGTACGTAAAGAAGAAACCCTCCTGACGCTTTGTCAGGCGGTCGTGGGAACGTGCGTCTTTTTCGGGCTGATCGTTCTGGTCGAGCACTGGATCCTCCCTCGCGGGATTCCCACTTGGGCGCGATTTATTCTCGATTTCATCTTCTGGGGCTTGTGTGTCTGGGTGTTTTGCCGACGGATCCTGCCGTTTCTGATTTGGAAACTCAACCCGTTTTACCTCGCCAGCGTAATTGAAAAGGCACGACCCGATTTAAAAAACGGGCTTTTGAATCTTTTGTACCTGAAAAAAGCCCCTCCGACTCCGGCAGGCAATTTAGCGGCCCTGGCCGTTTCAAGGCAGATCACCGGCGCCGAGGACGTTCCGTATTTGCCGGCCCAGCAGATCCGCTGGTGGAAATGGGGCGCAGCCGCCGCGGTGGTTTTGTGCGTTCTATACTCGATTTTCAGTCCCAAAAGCGCCCTGCGAAGTGTCGCGAGAACGTTGTTCCCGTGGGCCAATATTTCCGTTCCGACACGCGTTCGGCTGGACACGGTTCAGCCAGGCGACTGCACGCTCTACCAGAGCGAAACGCTCACGGTCTCAGCCCGCATTCGACGGCTGAAAGAAAATGAAACGCCGATTTTGTTTTACTCATCCGAGGACAAAAAATTCGTAAACGCTCCGGTTTCCATGAACGCGGACTCTGAAAAACCGGGTTTCTGGTCAGCGCGGGTTCCGGACGTTCAGCAGAATCTCACGTGGCGGCTTGAGGCAGGCGACGCACAGAGTGAAACGTTCCAACTGACCGTTTTGCCGCCGCTTCGCGTGACGATCGAGTCTCTGCGCCTTACGCCACCCGCTTACACGAACCTCCCTGTCGTCACACAGACCGCCGGTGATGTACAGACCGTGGTGGGAACGCAAATCGATTTGATCGTTCGGACGAGTGAACCGGCGCGGGAGGTAACGCTGAAACTCGACGGAAAAGCCGCAGTGACGTTCACTCCGTTGGAAGAAAAAGGGCTCAAGTCTCAAACGAGATTCCGGGCGGAATTTCAGGAAACGTTCGTCCCCTGCTCGCGAGAGGCTTCCATTCACTTCCAGAATCAGGCGGGCCGAACCAACGAGCCGCTGAAGTACCGCTGGGACATTTTGCCGGACGCCGGGCCGGAGGTCCGAATACTGGAAGGGCCTAAAGACGATTCTTCCCTCGATGAAACAGAAGAAACTACGATCAAAATCAGCGCTTCTGACCCGGATTTTGGTCTGCGTGCTGTAGCGATTCGGGCGGAATGGAACGGAAAACCGCTCGCGATCCCGCCCCTTTTGAACCTCCCGCGCGACCGGGCTGGGCTGAGGACTCCGTTTGAGGCGGAATTCGCATTTCGTCCATCCGGGTGGAATCTGAAAGCCGGCGATGAGATCGTTTGGTGGGCCGAGGCCGCCGATACGCAGGAGCCCGCGGGAAACCGTACACGAACCGGGAAACGCCGCTTGAAAATCGTCGGTAAAACATCCGAAAAGGAGGATTCCCGCAACGATTCGAACACACCCGGAATCAATAGCGAGTCGGAATCCGACGAGCAGGAAAATTCTCCGCTCGCAGAAGAGAAAAACGAAGAAAAGTCGCCGTTCCCTGTTTCAGCCGAAATGCCCAATCAGGAGGACGCAAAGGCGCAGGGCGAAGAACTCGACGGCGAGGAAACTACAGAACAGTCCGTTGAAAACGCACCTCAAACCAGCTCCGGCGAAGGAGAAAAGTCCAGGAAAGGGGAACAGAGCAGAAATCAGGAAGGTGAAAAAGACAATTCAGACCAGGGGCAGGGAAACGGCCAGGGTACAGGTTCCGGAGACGGCGAGGGTGAGAACCCGCAAAACGGCGGCTCGAAAAACGATTCAGGCCCGAAAACCGCCGAGGAGGACTATGATCCGCTAGATGAAAGCGAGGCTCAGAATGGTGAAAACGACCAGTCTGAGGAAAAATCGGGCGAAAAGTCTGGCGAAACTGGCAAAAATTCGGGTGAGTCTGGCGAAACAAACGACTCGGGAGATGCTGGTGATTCCGGCAAATCAGGTGAATCAGGGGGAACCGACGAAGAGGGTGAAAACTCCTCCCGGAAGGAGGAACGTGAGGATTCCCGGAACACCAAGCCAGGCGGTCAGCAGAAAACCTCAACCGGCCAAAAATCCCAGGAAAAAGGAAACGGAAAACGCCAGCAGAAAGGGCAAAATTCCGATCTGGAGCAGGAAACCGACGCAGAGGAAGGGGAAGAACTGGAAGAACGCGGTGAAAACGGAAAGAAAACCGGCCCCGACTCCCAAAACGGCGCTAAATCCGAAAGCGAGGTCCCCGAGGACGCAACTAACGCGCAGAGCGGCCTCCAGAACGGCACAGACTCCGATCAGGATCTCCCGGCTCCCGTGAAGGAAAAGGAAAACTCCGACGGAAGTGGTTTGCAGGATTCCAACTCCAATCGGCCGAATCGTGACAAAATGGAGGATGATTCGGACGAAACCGGAGAGCCAAACGCCGAAAATACGCATTTGGCTGGAAAAGACGAAATGGAAGGGTCCAAACCTGATCCCGTGAGTAATCCGGGCGAAGCGATGGAGGAAATTCTGAAGCACCGCCAAAAAGAACTGGAAAAAGCCGGGAAACTTCCGCCGAATTCCGAATCGCCAAGTGGTAAAAATGGCGACTCGCAGGCTCCCGCGCCCCAAACGGACGCTCAGGCCGAAATGGGAAAAGACCCCAAAGAACTCAAGAAGAACGAATCAAACCCTGAGTCAAAAGAAGGCGGAGGCGAGAATAAAAAAGAAAAGCAATCCGGCCAATCCTCGCCGCAGGATGGCAGTCAGCAGGGAAACGCCGGGGACCGAAAGTCTAAAAACGCGATCAAGCCCGATAATTCAGCGGAAGCCAGTGGAAAAGCCGGGGAAAACAAGGGTGGAAATCGTCAGGGATCGCAGGAGCAGTCCGACCAGCAGGGACTTGGCCGGGACGGAAGCAACACCCCCAACGAATCGGGAAATCCCACCGGAAGCGGAGGCGAAGGCCCTAAAGGGGAACGCGGAGGAAATTCAGCCCTCGCCGACCATCCGACCGGTTCCGCCGATCCAAATCAGACCCAGGGAAACGGCTCCGACTCCCAAAAAGGCGGGCGCGAGAGCCAGGCGTATGGCTCCGGCCATAGTACCGAACAATCCGAACACGCGACCGTAAGCGGCGGCTCCGGGCTGGGGGCTGAAATGCCCGCGAGAATGGGGGAAGAGTCATCCGCGATGCCATCCACAAAAGAGGACGCAGTAAACGTGGAATTCGCCCGTCAGCAAACCATTCTGGCGCTGGACCATCTTCGCGATGCGCTCGACCGGGACGATGATTCCCTGCTCGAATATTTGGGCTGGACCCGTGAAGAGGCGCGCCAGTTCCTCAAGGAGTGGGAAAAACTGAACCAGGACCTCACCAACCCGAAGCTTTCTGAACAGGAATTTCGTGAGCGCCAGGACGCGTTCCGCTCGCTCGGGATCACTCCGCGCACGATCCAGTACAAAGACCGCACGAAAAAAGAAACCGTCCGCCCCAACGCACGGGGAGGACGAAAGGTTGAAGCTCCTGAGGCGTGGCGCGAGCAGTTCGAGGCCTACTCCCGCGGCGTCGGGGAAGGAAAATAAATTTTGGGCCTGAACAGACTCCGGCTTTGCGAGATCGATCAATTGCTGGGAAGAAAAACCGGAAGGCCCACTTTGAATGAGACTCCCGGTTGAAAAACGCTGAAAGCGGCATTTCCCCCTGCTCCGTGCGTTTCCCGTTTTCTTAATACTCTTTCACGACGAACTCACCGCGGCCGGGCCGGCGAAGAAGCGCGTCCGCGGCGGGGTTCGATACGAATTTCTCCGTCTCGCCGTCAAATTCGAGCTTCTGCCCCAGCGTGAACGGAACGTCTTTTTCCAAATTCAAAGCCGGGATCAGACTCTTCACGTTGGCGAGCGCCGCCTCGACTTCTTTCACGAGCAGCGGATGATCGGAAATTGAATCCATGCACTCCGCGAGCGTCGCCTGACGGCCCGTCCGGTACGAAATGTTCCCGAGGTGACAAAGCGACGTCGAATAGTGCCCCTCCACGATCGGCGCGACGAGTTTCTCCGGCGTGTTTGCGCGAACGCAGTCCACGAAATTCTGGAAATGATCGACCGTCCCATTTAAAAAGTTGACCGATTTTTCCGGGTTGAATTCCGGGTCGAGCGGGCTGGATTTCCCATCGTTCGAGATGAACTGACTGTTCGTCACCACGCCCTCGTCCGTGACAAAATGCGCGGTTTCCATCGACTTCCACGGGTTATTCTTGTCGCGCAGGTTGCAGCACGAATAATAAACCGGAAGTCCGTCGAGGTCATAAACCGCCGCCTGGATCGACGGGGTTTCACCCTGATCTTTGTAGCCGTCGTCCGGAGCGTTGATCAGGCGGGTCCCGAACGACTGGACCATCCGCGGCTGAACGTGCGGATTCCCGGCGGCCAGGCGGCTCAGGTCGAACATGTGCACGCCGTTATTCCCGATCTCCCCGTCACCGGTGTTCCAGAACCAGTGCCAGTTATACACGAAATTATTCTCTGTGTACGGCTGGTAATCGACCGGGCCGAGCCAGAGATTCCAGTCCAGTTCCTTCGGCGGGTCCTGCACCGGTTTGAAGCCGATCCCATTCCGCGTGCGGTTCACGTAGGCGAACAGCGCGATCGGCTTGCCGTATTTCCCGGACTGGAACGCGCGTGCGGCCCCTTGCCACTTCGGGTTGCTGCGGTGCTGGGTCCCGTGCTGGATGAGGATCCCGTACCGCTTCATCGCGTTCACAAGCTGGCGGCTTTCAAAAAGCGTATGCGAGCACGGTTTTTCGCAGTACACGTGCTTCCCGGCCTCGGCGCTCCAGAGCGAAAGTAGCGTGTGCCAGTGGTTGCACGAGGCGACCGAAACCACGTCGATCGATTTATCCTCCAGCAGTTTGCGCGGGTCCTGGTAGGCGGTGATCTCCGTGCCGATTTTTTCTTCCCAGCGTTTTTTCGTCCCTTCGGCGCGGCGAAGATCGGGGTCGGCCACCGCGACGAGCTGAACGTTTTCCAGCGCGGCAAACGCTTCGCAGTGGTTATTCCCACGGCCCCCGACGCCCAGAACGGCCGCACGCAGACGGTCGTTCGCGCCCATGGCCGAGGCCGGAATGTAGTTGAGACTCAGCGCCGAAGCGCCGAGGAGGGAAGACTTCAGAAATGTACGGCGGGTTTGCATAGTTGGTCCTTTCTTAAAATCAGGAATGAGGAATCAGGAATCAGGAATCATTTCGGAGCGCGGTCGTCCCCGGCCGCGGCCATTGGCGAAGCCAATGCTTAAAAAAGCGGGAGGAATTGGGGCATTTGGCTAAACTCCCTCGCTTTTTTCACCCTTCGGGAGAAAAAAGGCTCGCCCGTCAAGAGGTTGACCGCCGCGGAGGGAGGAACATTTTGAAAATTGTTCCTCCCCCGGGGCCCCCTCTTTCAAAAACTTTTTAATATTAAGTAAGGTTTTTCTTTTTCCAGCGCCTCGCCACTGTTCCAGTCGCGAAGCTCGGCCTTGAGTTCCGCCGGGCGGACCGTCACGAGGAGGAAATTATCGACCGACTCACAAAAGACCTTTTTCGGGTCCGCGTATTTGTCGCCGCGGCCGTACTGCGAAGTGTTGAAGTACGTCATGCCGTCGGACGTTTCCGCCCGCTCGGCGTAGTGGCCGAAGCCCGCGATCATGCAGGTCCCGCGCGAAAACATTTCGTGCCACGCGCCATTTTCTTTGTTTCGCATCGAGCTGCACTGCTCGTTCTGGAACGTCACCATGAAACGTTTTTCGCTCCCTTCCTGACTCACGCGGTCGTACCACTCGAACTGGTCGGAGCCCCGGCGCCAGTCGTGGCAGGTCTGGAGGCTCGTGCCGAAGTCGCTCGTGTGGTTCAGGTCCAAAGCCACGACACGCAGGGAAAGCGGCTCCCAGTCGAAGAACCATTTCCACTCGTCGCCGGGCAGGTCGAAGAACGTGCGGTACGCGGTCGCCTCCGGGTCGTAAAACCGCGAGGGCCCCTCCACCCTCTCGCCGCGCGGGGCGATTTCACGGTCGTGATTCCCGAGGCACGGCATCAGGAGCGTCGAGGCGAAAAGCGCCTGATTGTTCTGGACGAGCCGACGAAACGGCAGGACGTTCGTCCGCGCCGACTCTTTGTTCAATTTCCCGCCTTCGTGCAGGCACGGCACGATGTCGCCCGTGAGGAAAATCACGTGCGGGTCCTGCCGAACCACCGCGTCGGAAATCGTTTTCGTGTGAATATTCCCGACGAAAGCCAACCGAAGCTCTTTCGTGGAAAGAGTCTTGAACGAGTTCAGCCCGGAGATGAATTTCCTGCCGTCCGGCGTGACCGTTTCGACTCGGTAGAAGCACCGGGCGTCCGGACCCACGACCTTTCCGACCGGGGTGCGGACGTGGTGGAGCACCGACTCCTCATTCACGCTCGCCGTTTCTTCGCACTTGGCATTCGGGCCGTAAAAAACCGTGCTGGACCCGGGAGCGGGCGACGCCCACGAGACGGAAACCGTCTGCGCATTCTCATCCGCAATGGAGAGCCAAATCAGGCTGATCCGGTCGGAAGTCTGTGCGGAAACGAACGCCGCGCAAAAAAGCGAAAGGAAAAAGAAAAAGGGGAGGGTGCGGTTCATCTCGTTAAAGGAAAATCAGGTGAGGGGGGTAATTGCGCATTTTCTGTATAAACTACCGTTTATTATACTACAGGAAAAAGTTTTCGCAAGGACGTCTCTGAAAAAAGGGATAAAATTTACAAAACTTTTATGATTTCCGGAAACAGTCCCCCCTTTCCTGCTTAATTCAAATCTGGTATAATCGGTTACAAATCAAAAAGTCCGCCATTCGGCTTTCACTCACTCAACCTCAAAGAACCAAAACCATGAAAATCTTTCAACCGCTCGCATTCGCGTTCCTCCTGACCGTCTCCTTCGCCATGGCCGGAGAAAAAACCGTTTACCTCGATGAAATGGACCTTTCCAAAACGACCTGCGGCTGGAAAAGCACCGCGGCCAACCGGACCGTGGACGGCGCTGAACCCGCGATCTGCGGTCGGAAATTCGAGCACTGCGTCGGCCACCACGCCCCGGGAGAGATCCTGATCTCCCTGCCCGATAAATGCGGGATTTCCTTCACCGGCGTCATGGGGATCGACGACGAAACCAACGGCCAGGGCCACGCCGAGTACGAAATCTACTGTGACTGGAAACTCGTCTGGAAGTCCGGCGAACTGGTCGGCGGAAAGCCCGCCAAAAACTTCAATATTGATCTGAATGGCGTCAGCCTCCTGCTCATCCGGGCCGACACACTGCCGGAAGGCTACGGGCACGACCATCTGGATCTGGGCGACGCGAAGATCACCTACACCGGCGACAAGGTCCCGTTCACCCAAAAGGTTCAGGCGTACACCATCGTCGATGGCGTTCGGGTGGACCGCACGGACGAAAACGGCACCGAGTGGCTCGCTTTGGCCCAGTTAATTCGCAAAGGGATGCGGCAAAATGCGAAGGACGAAGCGCTCGACCCCGCCGCGACGCTCCTGGATTCGGATCGGGACCCGCTCGACATCGTGGTGCGCCGTCTGGTTCCGTTGGTCGAGAAACTTTCCTCCATGCCGGGCGCTCCCGATCTGAAGGCGGAACTGGCCGAACTGGCGCGGCTCCAAAAGGAAACCGAATCCACGCCAGTGGACAAAATCGACGCGCGCAAAGCGGTTTTCGCCCGGGCGACCGCGCTTCGGAGAAAGATCGCTCTGAAAAACCCGCTGCTCAACTTCACGGACCTTTTGTTCATCAAACGCCACTTCAACCCGGAACCGGAAATGCAGGGGAACCACATGTGCGACCAGTTTTTCGGGTTCCACGGCCGGCAGGGCGGCGGTCTGTTCGTGCTGAAAAACGCCTTCACGGATAAACCGGAGGTGATCGATCTGCTCGCCAACGTTCCGGTTTCGGAAGGGCAGTACAAGGGGACGACGCTCGACAAAACCTGGGCGTTTCTGTCGCCTGAGCTTTCGTACGACAATCACGAGATCCTTTTCTGCGCCACGGACGCCAAAGAGCCGCGGCATACCTACACGTGGACCCCGGAAAACACGTACCACATTTTCAAGGCGAAGTTCGACCCTCAGACCCGCAAACTTTCGGACGTCGTTCAGCTCACCGAGGGCGCATTCAACGACATCGACCCGTGCTACCTGCCCAACGGACGCATCATTTTCATTTCGGAGCGGCGCCAGGGTTACGGCCGGTGCCACGGTCGGCCGGTGCCGTGCTACACGCTGCACTCGATGAATCCGGACGGCTCGGACATCGTGATCCTCTCCCCGCACGAAACGAATGAATGGGAGCCGGACATCGACCACAACGGCATGGTGATTTACACGCGCTGGGACTACGTGGACCGGGGCTTCAGCCAGGCGCACCACCCGTGGATCACGACGCCGGACGGCCGCGACCCCCGCGTTTTGCAGGGGAATTACGACCGCATCGAACAGAACCGGCCGCACTTCGAGTGTGACATTCACCCGATCCCCGGGTCGCAAAAGATCATCGCCACATCAACGAGCCACCACGCGCAGCACTACGGCGGTCTGATCCTGATCGACCCAAACAAGCCGGACTCGAACATGCCGGGGCAGGTCAAACGCATCACGCCCGACCAGCTCTACATGGAATCGGAACTGCGCACGCACTCCGAGGACCCGGCCGCGTACGCGACCGCCTGGCCGCTTTCGGAGGATTTCTACATTTGTGTCTATGACCCGTTCTCCCGCGCGGACGGCGGTGAGGCGAACAACTACGGCATTTACCTGCTCGACCGCTACGGGAACCGCATTTTGCTCTACCGTGACCCGGACATTTCCTGCCGCGACGCGATGCCGATCCGCCCGCGGAAACGCCAGAACATCGTCACGCACGCCACGCTTCTGGGCAAGCCGCTGGCGCCGGGCGAAAAGTACGTCCCAATCGACCCGAAGGACATTCCCGCGGTCGGGCAGGTCGGCCTGATCAACGTTTACGACACGATGTTCCCGTTATACGACCAGCCGGACGGGTCCAAAACGATCATCAAAAAGCTCCGGATCGTGCAAGTCCTTCCCAAAACGACCCCCTACGCCGACAATCCGCGGATCGGCTTCGGCTCTCAGAAAGGGGCCCGAAAGATCCTCGGCACGGTCCCCGTCGAACCCGATGGGAGCGCGTATTTCAATCTCCCGGTGAACATTCCGGTCTATTTCCAGGCGCTTGACAAAGATGGCATAGCCGTCCAGGGGATGCGCTCCGCGACGTACGTCCATCCGGGCGAGCAGCTCATCTGCCAGGGCTGCCACGAAAACCGCCACACGGGAATGGCGAACCGGCCAATCGGAGCCCCGACCGCCATGCGCCGTGCGCCGAGCGACATCACGCCGGACGTGGAGGGGACCTGCCCGCTCAATTTCGTGACGCTCGTTCAGCCGGTCCTGGACGCCAAATGTGTTCAGTGCCACGCGGGCAATGAGACGAACAAAAACCAGCCCGGGATCGACGCCGACAAGATGAACCGCGCGGCCAACATCGATTTCAGAGACGACAAAACAGGGCATTTCTCCCGGTCGTTCGAGAATCTGCGCCGGTTCTGCTTCTTCTACGACAACGCGGCGTGGACGGAGCCGCAGACGTTCCCGGGCAAGTTCGGCTCCAACCGCAGCCCGCTTTACTATAACGTCCTGAGAAATCCCGAAACGGGAAAGACAGAGCATTACGGCGTGAAACTCACCCCGGCGGAGATTTACCGGTTTACCGTCTGGATGGATAATAACTGCGACTTCTACGGCGCGTATGACCAGTGCGAACTCCAGCGCCAGGGCGAGAAAGTCGAGATCAAGCTGGAATAAACCTCAGCAGGGAATTACGGGGGCATCACTGACCCCGCTCGCCTGTTTGTCGTTTAAAATGACGAGAGACGACGCTGAAAGCATCGTCCCCCATAATTCTTATTTTTTTCTGAACCAGAGCAATCCGCCCAGCCCGATCAGGAGCAGAAGCCACGTTGCAGGTTCCGGGACCCCTGCGAATTCACCGGATGCGGTCAGCATCACGATATTGTCCACATACGACGGGGTCCACACAACTCCGTCGAGGTTGGACGAAATGGTGATTTTATCCAGAATGTTCGTTTGAAGAGTCTCGAACAAATCAAACGATTTGCCGGAAATACTGGCCGGCTCCTCTTCAGAGAAGAGTTTGACCGTCGTATCGCCGAACGTACTGCCGATCAGGTCGAGCCTCGAGGTCAGATTATCCCAGTCGTCCAGATTGAACGCGATGGTGGAGCCGTCCTCGAACGTGATCCCGGCCGGGGCCGTACTATCTTTCATGCCCTGGTACGTTCCGCCGTCTTTCACGGTCATCGCCTTCGCAATCGTGCCGTAGTTTACAAGCGTTCCGCCGTCGTTGACGGTCACGGCCGAGCCAGCCAGCCGGGTCGCGTGCGTTTCGTCACCGATCTGGAGGACACCGCCGTTGACGGCCGTCGGGCCGGTATATTCGAGGTCACCATCTCGGTTCAGGATCCACGTGTTCGTGCCGGTCTTGGTGATCGCCTGCGTCTTGCCGTTGGAGAGGTTCCAGATCCTTCCGCCGAACGTCCCGACTTCTTCCGGTTTGTCACGTCCAACGACCAGCGTAGCCACGGAAGCCGTCGCACCAGCAGGACGGATGGTCCCGCCCGTGCCCGTCACCAGCGCGACGGACTGCGAATTCACCGGGCAAAGCTCGTTCGGGTTCGTAATGACCACGTTCGACATGGGCTGGCCGGACTGAAGAACGGTCGAGGTCCCGTTCAGGGCGAGCGTTCCGTCGAAGCCGGAAAGGTTGCCCGTGATGGTCGGATACGCTGCCGCGTTGCCGATCGTACTTTTGTGGGAAATCGTCCCGGTACCGGTAACCGTCGAGCCAAAGGCGAAATTCGACGCGGCCGTGCCGGTGTTGAGCAGTTCCAGCGTCGTGCCGGTCAGTTCAAACGGGGCATTCCCCAGGTTGGCGCCCTGAGTCACTGACAGTTTACCGGCGGAAACCTTGACTTTGGAACCATTCACGGCACCCGTCAGCTTGGCATCCTTCGTCAGGACCATATTTCCCGGGCCGAGTTTTTCCAGCGAGGAGGCCACATTGTTCGAGTCGGACAAACGGATCTCCGAGGAGACCGTCAGGGTTTTGCCGTCCGCGACCGTGAATTTGCCGGCGCCGCCGTCCGACGAGCCGGGGCAGCGGATCATGATCTTCCCGGCCGTGATCGACGCGTCGTCCGTCACGTTAATGGCGGAGGAGAAGAGGAGCGACCCGTAATTCTGGTAATCCGATGTGGTCCGTTTTTCCGGATCATCGGTGATCACGCCGCCGTTGAGCGTCACAGGGCCGAGGTTCGCGAAACCGTCAAACCCGCTTTTCAGCGTGCCGCCGTTGAGGACGATGCTCGGGACGAATTTGTTGGACCCCAATCCATTTTGCACGGTGAAAGTAAGTTCCGCGCCATTGGCGACGTTGATCGTGGCGATCTGCCTGACGCCGTTTTTAAGAGCGTTGAGCGTCGTCGTGCCGGAATTCACGTTCAGCGTGGTGAGCGTCCCGGCAGTGGCGTTCAGGGCGACGGTCCCGTCAAGGGTCAGCGCCGTGGAAGCGCCGCTCAAGGTGACGCCGGCGGTCAGCGTTCCACTGTTATTAATGGCGGCGTTCGTCGCGTTATTGACCGTGACCACTTTGGAGATCGTGCCAGCATTTTTCAGCGTGGCGGGGGCCGAGTCGGTTCCGCCGGTCAGCGTGATGGCCGAGTTGGGAAGATTGGCGGTCGAGGTGAATTCCAGCGTTCCACCGTTGATCGCCGTCGGGCCGCCGTAGGTCAGGTTGGCGTTCGTCAGCGTCCACGTGTTCGAACCGGTCTTGGTGATGCCGATCTCTTTTCCGGAATTTGCATTTTTGATGATGGTCCCGCCGTACGTGTGGTCTTCGTAGTTCGTGTCGTTACCCACGATCAACGTCGCAACGTCCGAGGAGGCGCCGCCCGCCTGGGGACGGATCTCGCCCACCGTGCCGGAGATCATTCCGACGTTCGCGGTTGAACCTGGAGTAATGGTCATAAGCGGGGCGCCAGATCCCGACGTCTGCTGGATCACGACGTGCATTCCCGGGGCGTTGGCCGCGTTATCGCCGAAGTTGGACCCGCGGTTCCACTTCCGGTCGATGACGTAAGTCCCCGTGAACTCGCTCAAATCCCCGTGCAGTTCCAGCGCGTCGGCCGTCGATGATGCGTAAATCGTGCCGGAGCCGGTGACTTTGCTTTCCAGGTTGAAGCTGTGCTGCCCGCCGGACATGTAGTAGAACGCGCCGTCAGCGAGGTTCACCGTCGAGGTTCCGCCGTTCATGTAGAAACTGCCGCCCGCGGCGACATTCGCGGTGATGATGCCTGTGCTCCGGACTTCTCCACCGTTCTCAACGGCCACGGGATTCGCGATCGTGCCCCAGTTTTTGAGTGTTCCGCCGTTTTTGACGGTCACGACGGATTTCGTCAGATTCGTCGCGTGGGAAGAATCGCCAAGCTGAAGGATGCCGCCGCTGACCGTCGTCGCGCCAGAGTAGGAGAGATTGCCGCCCGTGAGGATCCACGTATTCGAGCCGACTTTCGAAATGGCAATCTTCCGGTTCGCGGAATCCGTTTCCATGATGGCTCCGGCGTAGGTGCCGTCCGCCACGCTGTTCGAGCCGACCTGCAAAATGACGGTCCCATTCGTTCCCGCATCGCTGCTGGGGCGGATCTCTCCGCTGCCGCTGTTGATCATCCCGATCTTGACGAGCATATCCGTGTTGTTCACCGGGCAAAATACATTAATGTTCTTGATCAGCACATTGGACGCATCGCCCGACACCGGAGAGAAAATCGAGTGCTGGCCTTTCTGGTCAATCGTGCCGGAAAAACCGGAAAGGTCGCCAAACATATCGACCTGCTCGGTGTACAGGATCGTTCCGGCCCCTGTAACTGTGCGGTCAAACGGATTGTTCCACGTTTTTCGAAGCTGGTTATTAATATGAAGAGTGCCATTGGTCCCGATGTCAATCGGCCCCGTTCCGACCGAAGTGCTGTATTTAATTCGCAGCGTCCCGGCGGTGATAGTGGTTCCGCCAGTGTAGGGATTGCTATCCTTATCCAGATAAAATTCGCCTGTTGAATCTTTCAAAACCGAATTATCACCCGTAATTCCGCCGGAGAGATCGTCCCCAGTATAGGTAGCAGGATCGCTCTGGGTACCGGTCGCGGGAAGGGTAATGACAGCGGCAGACCCCACGGCCGCACAACCGAAAACCAATGCAACTGCCAGCCCTAAAACCCTGTTAAAATGCGGGGGGGGGGCAATACTGGGAATCTGCTTCATGACACAAATCCGACGTTTTGCTGAAAAAGTGAACATAAAAAACTCCTGTGGATTTATAAACTCTATTAGGTATTATTTTACACCGAACGTTGAAAAAGCAAGCGGAAAAAACCAAAAATCTCAAAAAAAGTTAAAATTTCTGAAAAATTTGATGAATAATTTCCTCACATAAGGGTTTTTCCAGAGGGGGGGTTGCAATTTGACGGGTTTCGGGTATGATGTAGATTAGAAAGGATCATTTTATGCTCGACCCACGACGGGAACGAATTCAGGACGATTTACGCGGATTGATCGACGGCGATGTTTTGGCGAACACTTCGGAAACGCAGGTGTATTCGATGGACGCCAGTCTGTACGAGGTCCAGCCGCTGTGCGTTGTCTGTCCCAAAACGACGCGGGATGTCATTTCCGTCGTGCGTTATGCCAGCGAAAACGGTCTGAGTGTCCATCCTCGCGGTTCAGGAAGCAGTTGTTCCGGAGCGCCTCTGGGTGAGGGGATCATTCTCGATATGTCGCGCTTTATGCGTCGGCTTTTGTACTACGATTCGAAAGAAAATATCCTGCATGTTCAGGCCGGCATGCAATGTTCCCGCCTGAACGAGCTTCTGGGCCCTTACAAGCGCCATATTCTCCCTGGAGCGGGTCAATCCTGGTCCAACACGGTTGGAGGTTTGCTTTCCATAGACGGTTATGGGAGCCGGTGGCTCTCGTTTGGCCGGCCTTCTGACTGGCTTCTGGAGGTGGAAATGGTCACGGCCAGTGGTAACACCGTGACTTTTTCCAATCAGGAACCGATTCCAGAGGAACTTTTGGCTGAACCGGAGGGAGCGGAAGAGGGATCTGACCCTGTAGATACTTCATCTCACGAAGATGAAAAAAAACGGCTGATTCGTGAAACTGCCACCCTTTTGAGCGAATACCGAAGAGAGCACGACCTTCCTCAAACCCGGCGCGTCATCGACAAAATGGGGTACAGGACCAACATTCAGAACGGGAATGCCCTGAACATGGCTCGCCTGGTCGCCGGCTCGGAAGGGACCCTGGGAATTATTACTGCGGTAAAGTTACAGCTCCCTGAAATCCCTCCGATCCGGAAGACAGTCCTTCTGCTTTTTTCGAGTATGGAAAAGGCGATGGGGGCGGTTCCTGCGCTTTTGCCGTTTCATCCAGAGGCATGTGAACTGATCGACAGACGATACCTGCATCTCGCCTCGGAACGGGACGTTCGGTTTGATGCCATGTTCCCTCCGGAAACTGAGGCGGTACTGCTCGTGGAGCTTTCCGATACCACTCAGTACAATATGCACAATCGTCTGCGGTCCCTTTCAGAACTGATGATCCGTCAGAAAGATCTGGCGTTTCAAATGATCGTTTCTGTGGATGACGCGGAAGCCGGGTTTTTCTGGGGCTTGGCCGGCACGTTCGAACCTTCCATGCGTTTCGGCAAGGGAAAACCCGTGCGTATCACCATCGTGGAGGACGCGGCGGTCATTCCATCGAAACTGTACGATTTTTTCCTGAAGATCCAGGAACTACTTCGAAAGCACGGTCTTACAGCCGCGTTTTACGCCCACGCGATCCAGGGTCAGGTCCGGCTTCAGCCGCTCGCTGACCTTCACTCCCCGGAAGATGCCGCCCGTGTTCTGCGTTTTGCGTCGGATTACTACCGGCTTGTTCACGCCATGAACGGGACCATCGGCACCGAAAACGGCATGGGGCTGAGCTGGAAATACTGGTTTCCCATTTTTGAGCATCCATCATACGAATGGACTTGTGCGATTAAGCGTATCTTCGACCCTGAAACCCTTTTTCAACCCGGTAAAATGGGAACGGAAATTCCCCAGACGGCCGAAGCGCCTGAACTGGCCTGGCGCCTTGCGTTTCGTCCGAACGAGCCGTTCCCTCCTCAGGAAAATCCAAGCGAATCGGCGGAAAACGATCAACAGAATGAACTCGCCGGGTTGAAGCCCGATTCCGTAACCGATGGAGAAAGCGGAAACATTTTCGATGATCCCCCTGATTCCGGCGAGGAGAGGACAAACGACTCCATCATTTTCGTTCGGGAGAAAGTACGGGCAATTATCGGCAATGTTTTCGACGATATTTCGCCCGGAGGCACACTGGAGGACGTTTCCAGCAATGAAGATCTGAATTTTGAAACCGGAGACACTCTGAACTCCCTCACCAGTCTGGGGCTGGAATGGGATTCCGGAAGAATTCAGGTAATTTCCTCCCGTTGCAACGGATGCGGGAAATGCCGTGGGACCGATACACTCAGGAGAGCCTGCCCGATCGCCAGATACGACTGCAATGAGCTTTCATCTCCACGTGCCAAAGTTGCTTTAATGGAAGGTCTTTTGAACGAAACGCTTGAACTTTCCGAACTGGGAGACGATTCCTTTCGTAACATCTTCCATCGGTGCATCCAATGTCATTCGTGCAGGATAGAGTGTCCGTCCGGTGTAGATATTCCTTTCCTGGTCCGCAGCGCAGAAGAGGCTTGGGCGAAAGCGCGAGGGTTGAACTTTTACGAATCGTCACTCGTTCGACTGGATGTTTGGGTTGGACGTTTCCGCCGGTTCCCGTGGCTCGCAAATCTGGTTTTTCGGGTTGGTTTGCTTCGGTGGTTCCTGGAAAAAATGTTCGGTGTGGCACAAGGCCGGCATTTGCCACATCTGGAAAACAAATCGTACCTTGAGAAAATAAAGCGGAACCCGCAGCTGGTCAGGCATGACAAAAGCGAGCCTGGCGCAGATGAAAATCCCGTTTTTGGTGACAGTTTGACCAAAATTCAGGGACGGGCCGTCTATTTCCTCGACACTTACGCAAACCATTTTGAAACGGCAGTGGCCCAGGCGACTGTGGACGTTTTTCGAAACAGCCACGTTCCGCTCATCATTCCACAGCGACAGCAGGGAAGCGGTATTTCTGCCGTGATGCTCGGGCGAAGTGATTATGTCCAAAAACAGGTTTACCGTAACGCGGCTCTTTTGGCAGATTACGTACGACAGGGTTACGATGTCGTAGTGACGGAACCGACCACCGCTCTGGCATTTCGCTGGGAGTTCCCTCAAACGTATCCTGAAAACGAGGACATTGCGTTGGTTTCACGCCATTGCTACGATGTGGGCGAGTACCTGTACAAGCTGCACCTGCTTCAAATCCTGAAAATGCCGACCAGACAACTTAACCTGAAAATCGGTTATCACGCTCCGTGCCGTTTGCGCGCGCTCCAAATCGGGCTTCCCTCGGTTCATCTGATGGGCCTCATTCCCGGAGTGGAGATCATGCAATCCCCACACGGCTGCTGTGGTATGGGCGGCACTTATGGCATGATGGCGTCGCACTACTCGTCCAGTCTGAAAATCGGCCGCCCGCTTCAGCTTTGGTTCCGTAACCCGCAAATTCAGATTGGAGCCACGGAATGCAGCTCGTGTAAACTTCAAATGTTGCATAACACCACCAAACCGGTCCTGCACCCGATCCAGATCCTGGCCCGGGCGTATGAGTAGTCAGCGTTTCGGCATCGCCAAATTTAGTTTTCAGTTTTCAGCTGCAAGTTCATTCTGACAACTGAAAACTGATAACTGACAACTAAAAATTGACAACCAAAAACAAACAGAATTCCCCCCATGAAATCCCATTCAACCACCATTTTAACAGTCCGTCGGAACGGAATTGCGGCCATTGGCGGCGATGGTCAGGCGACGGTTGGTTCGACCATCATGAAACACGATGTACAGAAGATCCGTCGATTGGCAGGCGGCAAAGTCGTGTGCGGTTTTGCCGGAACCACGGCCGACGCTTTCGCTCTGATGGAACGTTTTGAAGCCAAACTGAAAGATTTTCCCGGAAACGTTCCGCGTGCTGCGACGGAGCTGGCCAAAGAGTGGCGGACCGACCGTGCGATGCGCCAGCTGGAAGCGTTAATGACCGTCATTGACGCGAAAAACACGTTACTCGTGACCGGGAACGGCGATGTGATCCAGCCTAGCGACTCAGTGCTCGGAATCGGTTCCGGCGGAAATTTCGCGGTGGCTGCCGCCCGTGCGCTTCTGCGAAATACCAGCCTTACAGCGACTGAAATCGTCCGTAAAGCATTGGAAATCGCTGCTGAAATCGACATTTACACGAATTCCAACATTCACGTGGAAGAAATTCCATGCGAGTAAACCCACTTTTCTTCAATCCGGAATCCAAATGAATACAAAACTCAAGGAACTTACTCCTCGTGAAATTGTACAGAAACTTGACGCGCACATCGTTGGTCAAACGGAGGCCAAACGAGCAGTTGCGATCGCCGTCCGAAATCGTTGGCGCCGTCAGCAGCTTCCCGAAGAACTGCGCAAGGAAATTTCTCCGAAAAACATTCTGATGATCGGCCCGACCGGAGTCGGAAAAACGGAGCTGGCCCGCCGTCTTGCCAAGCTTACGAACGCCCCTTTCGTGAAAGTCGAGGCGACGAAATACACTGAGGTTGGTTACTACGGCCGCGATGTGGAAAGTATGATCCGGGAACTGGTCGAAAATGGCATGAGTCTGGTCCGAAACCGCGAATTGGAAAAGATCAAAACCAGCGTGGAGGGCAAAGTCGAGGAACGGCTTTTGGATCTTCTGGAGCCGCTTTCCCAGGAACTTCCTGATTTACCGGAAATTCCCGATTTTCTGAAAAACTCCGGGAAAATCGTCGATTTTGACGTTCATTTCCCCGACGATTTCCCGTCCGAGCTGAAAGAGAAAATCCTGAACACGTTTTCAAAATCCAATCTCCTGAAAAAACTCAACGAGATGCAAGATGACGCAAACGATATTCCCTTTGATGATGACTATGACGACCAAATCCATTTTGAAGACGATGACCTGAAAGAAACAGGACGGCAGGCGAGTGAGGAAGTGAAAAAAATGTCTCTGGCCCACCGTGAGATCCTGCGTGCTGAGCTGAAAGCGGGACTTCTGGAAGATCGTGAAGTTGAAATTCCAACGCGTAAAAAAAACGCACCGCCGTTTATGATGATGGGCGCAATTGGTTCTGACTCTCTCGAAAACGGCATTTCAGATATGCTCGACAAAATGCTTCCACGCAAAACCGTTCGGCGAAAGGTCCCGGTTCGGGAAGCCCGTAAAATCCTGATGGAAATCGAGAGCGATGCTCTGTTGGACGACGAAAAGATCCAGGCCGAAGCCGTCGAACTGGCCGAAAATACCGGAATCATCTTCATCGATGAAATCGACAAGATCGTGGCCTCGAACTCGACCCACGGCGCGGACGTCTCACGTCAGGGAGTTCAGCGTGACCTGCTCCCCATCGTGGAAGGAACGACGATCCAGACCCGTTACGGTTACGTGAAAACCGATCACATCCTGTTCATCGCGGCAGGGGCTTTTCACCAGAACAAGCCAGGCGATCTGATGCCGGAGCTTCAGGGACGTTTCCCGATCCGCGTCGAGCTGCATGACCTGACCAAAGAAGACTTTCGCAAAATTCTGAAAGAGCCGGAAAATGCTCTTCTGCGGCAATACCAGGCTCTCCTGAAAACAGAGGGCGTGGAGATAAAATTTCTCCCCGAGGCTGTGGACGCGCTGGCCGATTACGCCTGGCAGGTGAATCAGACCTCACAAAACATCGGCGCAAGGCGGCTCTACACGATCCTGGAGCGGCTCCTGGAAGACGTAAGTTTTGACGCAGCCGAAACGGAGAAAAAGCAGATACGAATCACCGCGGCATACGTCAAAAAACGCCTGGAACCCGTGACGCAGGACGAGGATCTGAGCAGATTTATTCTTTGAAACGGTTACGGGGACGACGCTTCCAGCGTCGTCAAGTGGAGTGCGGTGATACAGTCGCGCAAGCGACATTCACCGCTTTCTCTTGCGGCAATTCAGCCTCGCAGAGGCGTTTGACGCGGAATCACGCTGGACTTTCACCACGGGAAAATCCCTTTTCATCGCCACGTCTTTCGACCGCGAAAGTGAAAGCGGCAAATGAAGCCTTCGGCTTCAGAAGACGACGCTGGAAGCGTCGTCCCCGCAAGGTTTCCCCACCGC
>JAFTCU010000291.1 GCA_017454585.1 Thermoguttaceae bacterium
AGCTCGACGTACTACCCCAACCGCACGTCGGTTTTTCCGGTCAAGATCACGTTTCGGCCCGCGGACGAAAACTCGATTCAGAAGCAGGAGATCGCCGCCCTTCATTTGGGCCTGAATTCCTATTCCGGCTGGGCGCTGGCCGAGATCGAGTACGCGACGCTGACCGACGAAGACCTCGATCTGGGCGTTCAAACCGAGTCCGGCACGTCGCTGACGTACCGCCTCTCGTGGGAGTCGATCGACGTGGAACTTCCCTCCGCCTCGGGCTGGGTCTGGACCGATTCCGGCGCGGCAATTCCCGAAGATCTGGCGGTCGTTCAGCGGATTCCTCAAGCGGTCCACACGATCATCTGGTCACGTGTTTTGAATCCCCCGTGGACGGCCATCCAGCAGATGCAGGGAAAGGTCAATTCCGTGGAATTCCTCGACTGCCCGGCGGGGACGCTCCTCTTTGAAGGCGCGGCAGCAAACAAACTTTACCGCTCGACCTTTCAGGCGGGCGAGTCCCCGTTCTGCTGGGCGATCACGTTCACGTTCCGCCAGAAAGCAGTCCACCACGACTCGCAGACCTACGGCTGGAACCACTTCTTCCGCACATCAGACGGGTCATGGGCGATGGTCCAGAGCAACCAGAAAAAGATTTACGACGAGGCCGACTTCAAAACGCTTTTTGAAACGTGAGCGTTTATTTCCCAGACTCTAACCAGGACGTCAGAATTACATACGCGGCCAGTTTATCCCGGCGGGCCTTGCGCTGCTTCGGCGTCAGGCCATCCATCAACTCGTCCGCGAACTTTGACGAGTACCGTTCATCGTGGAAAACCACCGGTACGCCCGTCGTTTCCCAGAGCCATTTGCCGAACGCGCGCGCCTGGATCGATTTTTCGCTTTCGTCACCACTGGGGTAGAGTGGAAGCCCGACGACGAAAAGACCGACCCTATCCTCTATGACTAACTGCCGGAAAAACTGTGCGTCCAGACGGAGATTCCGCCGGTTGTAGTTTTCCCACGGGCTGGCGATCTTCCGGTCCGGATCACAGACGGCGATTCCGATCCGAACAGATCCGAAATCAATGCCAGCCACGCGGCCGGTCGGCGGCAAATCAAAGTCAGGAAGTTTCAGAGCTTCTTTTTGTGCGTTGAGTTCTTCAGGGGGGATCATGAAATTTCCCCCTCGTCCTCGCTCGAAAGAATGATCCGCACTTTTTCGACCCGGCGGGCCGTGGCTTCCTCAACGACGAGTCGGACACCATCGGCCTCAATTTCCTCGCCGATAGCCGGAACACGGCCAAGCTGGGTGAGGATAAAGCCGCCAATCGTCTCAAAATCGCCTTCCGTCGAAAGCTCTGTCCCAAGACGCGTATTGATCTCATCGATGTGTACACGGCCCAAAACTTCGGCAGAACCGTCCTCGGCGAGATGGATCTCTTCCGGGGGCACGTCATCCGTTTCGTCTGCGATTTCACCGACGATCTGCTCCAGAATATCTTCAAGGGTCACGAGGCCCGACACTCCGCCGTATTCGTCCAGGACAATCGCGAAGTGGTTCTGGGATTTCAGAAACTCCTGAAGCAGGATATTGATCTGCTTGGTTTCCGGCACGAAAACAGGTGGGTGGAGATACTCTGTCCAGTTCAGCGCAGGAGTTCCGGAAGGCCCGAGGTGCAGCAGGAGATCTTTGCTGAACAAAATCCCTATGATGTCATCGCGGTCCTCACCAAAGACCGGAATACGCGAGAGCTGAGTTTCGTTGACAAAATCAAGCATTTCCTGCCAGTTCGCGTCGCGGGAAAGACTCTGTATTTCCGTGCGGGGGGTCATAATGGTCGAAACCTGAGCATCGTCAAGCTGCATAATGCGGTCGAACATTACGCGGACTTCATCCTCAATAAAACCATCACGATGTCCCTCGGCCACGATCGATCGAATATCTTCTTCAAGGTCTTCTTCCTCGTTCTGCTCGGTTTTCTGGACTCCTGCCAACCGCTGAATGACCACCTCAAGAAAACGTCCGATCCAGCTCAGCGGAAACGCGAAACAGGCCAGTACACGGAAGAAGTGAAAACCATAATACACGATCCTGGTCGCGTACATATCGCCTAAAGGTCGGGCGATCCAGTACCGGCACGCAATATAAAGCAGAAAGTACGGAAGAATCGGCAAGGCGATCTGTTGAACGAAATCCAACGGAACCCCTTTATTTACAGTTTCTGGCCAGACTTCATAAACCGCTACGACCGGAATCGAAAAATGCAGGATACTGCGGATCATTTCAAAGCCGAACCGGACCCGGCTATGCGAGTCAATGATCAGCTTGAAGTATTTTTCCTGATTCTTTCGGTTACAAATGCGTTCCAGATCATGACGCGCGAATTCGTGCAGTGCCCGGCAGCCAATCGAAAGGAACAGAAGAACAATACACAGGACAAAATAGAGCGGCGAAAACATAATTACCCCACGCTCCCTTCTTCTCCGTCACGGTCGTGAAGACCAACCGGCGGTTCAATGCCAATCACCCGCAGACATTCGATTTCCGCGGCACGCATCTCAGCAAGGTCTTCATCACAATGATCATCGAAACCGATGAGGTGCAGCATCCCGTGAATGACGTAAAGCAGGACCTCTTTCTGTTCGTCCCACTCTCCTTCGACACGGGCGGCTTCTCGCTTTGCAGTGTCGGCGCTCAGAACGATTTCGCCTTCGAGTTTGGCAGGTGAGTCAGAAAGCGGGAAACTGATCACGTCCGTGGGCCAGTCGTGACTTAAAAACTGACGATTGATCCCATGGATCGTTTCGTCGGTCACCAGCGCGATGCTCATCTCGGCGTTCCGGATGGAATCCTTGGTCAGTACGGCATTGACCGCGGCTTTGATTCGCTCTTCCGGGATTTGAATGGCTTCCTGTTCGTCTGCGATTTCGATTTTAATCATTGGGGACGATCAACATTATGTGTCTAAAAATCAGTTTGGAATGTGATAATGGTGCGTCACTCTGGAACACCGCACTCCAAAAACTCAGCGTTTTTTCTCAATCTTTTCC
Organism: Thermoguttaceae bacterium; assembly: GCA_017454585.1. The sequence goes on from JAFTCU010000291.1 coordinate 3,040, forward strand.
GGGTACTTGATCCGCCCATGGTGCAGCGAGATGAGGCTCTTCACGATGCTCGCCTCAATGGTACGCAACTCGGTCAGTGTGATGCCGCTCTCGTCGAACTGCTCGTCCTCAAGACGTTCCTGCGAAATACTGCGGACCAGGTTCTGCACTCGTGCAGGAGTTGGCTCAACCAGCGTGCGGCTCGCGCTCTCACAAGCGTCCGCCATCATCAGGACCACCGCTTCTTTCGTCTGCGGCTTCGGGCACGGGTAACGGAACGACATTTCTTCCGGCTCGGGGATCGTCGGGTCTTCCAAATGACGTTTTAACGCCTGGCGGTAGAAGTACGAAACCAGGCCGGAACCGTGATGCTGCTCGATCAGATCGATAATCTGCTGCGGGAGTTTGTACTGATGAGCCAGGTCCACGCCGTTTTTCACATGGGCGATGATGATCAGCGCACTCATGGAAGGCTCCAGCGAATTGTGTGGACTTTCCTCTTTCTTGATGATGTTTTCGGCGTAGTAGTTCGGCTTGTAAATCTTTCCAATATCGTGATAGAAGGCGGCGGTTCGAACAAGCAGACCGTTGCAGCCGATAGCATCCGCGGCGGTTTCTCCCAGCGTACCAAGTGAGATGGAATGACTGTAAGTACCGGGTGCGAGATTGACCAGTTCGTTCAGCAGAGGGTTGGATGCGTCGCAAAGCTCCATCAGACGCACATCGGAGAGAATTCCGAGCCATCGTTCCAAAAGCGGAAGGAAACTTTGAATCACCAGACCGGCCAAAATGAGCGGAAGGCTCCCAAGGAACGCATTGCGCAAAATCTCAATCGAGAAAGGTACTCCGACCATCAGGTTCGCTGCCGTGAAAAGCAGGAAAGCCATGATTGCCGTGGCGATGGAGATCCGTATGAACTGCAAACGACCGCGAAGCCGGTCAAAGGGCAAAATCGCGACGAGAAGGATCACACCGTCACAGAGAATTTCCATATTCGTCATATTTAGAGTAACGGCCATACACAAAATCATGACCCCTACGACGAGGATCCCAATGCGGCGCCGGTACTGGATCGTCAGGATCTGACTGAATATCATAAGCGGGAAAAGCCCAAAACTGCGAGGCATCGTGGGCATTTGGGAAAACCACGTCGCCAAAGAGAGCGTTATGAGCGAGAAAACCATGATGAAAATCAGACGGGAATATTCGTGAATGATCCGCGGCTCCATGAGAATAATGTAAGCCCAGGCCGGGATCAGACATAACAGAAGAAAGAACGACGTGAAAAAGCCATAGCTGATTTTCTCTTTCAGCGTACGCTCTGAACTCCATTTGCTGTTTTCTATTTTCAGAAGATGAATATGATCTTCCGTCAGGAGCGTTCCAATCAGAACATCGTTTTTCATCTGCATCTGGACAATTCGTTGGGTCGCCTGATAGAATTTCTTGACCGGTGCGATGTTTTGCGTCGCTGCCTGCATCGCCTGGGTCGTCAATGTTGCGTCATAAACCAGATTGGACTTCCAGTTCCGACAAATGCAATAATAAATCTGACTTCCGATGTGCGGCGTCTCGGCAATACTCTGAATCGCTTTATGTATCTGGTCGTTATCTTCCAAAATAACCGATTTCAGTGATGTTCGCTTCCCTTCTGCCGTTGGTTCATCGGGATCAACGATAGAAATTTGAATCTGAAGTCCACGTCCCAGTGGGTCCTCTCTGACTTCTGCGATATGCATCAGCCCATGAGATGTGAACTGTCTCATCACATCCTCAAGTTTATCGCAGAAATCGCGCAGGCGTTTTTCCCGCTCGGCTTCCAAACGTTTCGCTTCTTCCGATCCCGCTTTGGCTTCCTCCTGGACAGTCGTTTCGATCGTGAAAGTCTTGCCCTCTTCAGTAGTATTCGCAGGGGACGGGTCGTTTTCTAACTGTGCGACCAGCGTCGAAGAAGAACTCGTTTGAATCACTTCAGGGGAAATTTTCTTTACGGTATGCGAAACGGCCTGATCGGTTTGCGTTTCACCGGGATCCTGAGATGTTGCAGGCTCGGGCGCGTTTTCAGGATTTTCTGCGGGAATTGTCTCCGGCAAGGTTTTGGATTCTTTTCCGGTCGCAGGTTTTTCTCCTGTCGGGTTTACTTCCGCAGGAGCCGATTTTACGGTTTCTTCCTGAGGGTCAGGAGTATTTCGCAGGAACTGCCAAATATCAAGTACGCCCTTTTCCTCGTCTTCCGTTATATCCGGAATACGAAACTGCTGCTGAAGTTCCGGGCGTTGTTCCCAGGATTCTGCGTCCGAAGCGTCCTTGAGAAGTTTGTAAATATTGCCAATATTTTCCTTCAGAATGTCAGGAGAATTGTTCAGAATATAAACGTTTGGGACCCGATTGCGTGCCAGATTGCGCTCATTCTCGGTTTCCGTAGCATCGATTGTCTCAAAACCAACTCGCGCCACAATATCCCGGTTCAGTGCCATTCCTTCATAGTATGGAAAAGGAGGATTCCAAATCCGATGAATCAGAATGAATACAATGAACGACGTGAAAAATATCAAAAAACAGAGAATCGAGGACTTTTTCAGCAAACAATTTATGATCTGCTGCAAGCTCGTGTGTACGGCCGCAATGGACGCGAGGCGCTGTGTGCGGGTTTTTGAACTTCCTGTTGACATAAATTAATGATCCATCACAAACTATGAATCTCAAAACGAAAAGTAATTTTTTGAAAAGGCGATCACGAATGGTCAGAAAACGTGTTCGTAATACGTGTTCTGTGATCCTGATGATCTTTAATTACTCTTCATACGCATTAATGATTTTTTGAACGAGGTCGTGGCGGACTACATCCATTTCAGTCATCTCAACAACGGCGATATTGGGAATTCCCTGAAGACGCTCGACGGCGTCCACCAGACCGCTTGGCGTGTTCCGTGGGAGGTCCACCTGCGTCACGTCGCCGGAAATGATCACGTGCGAATTGTTCCCCATGCGCGTCAGGAACATTTTCATCTGGGAGATGGTCGTGTTCTGCGCTTCGTCCAAAATGATGAACGCGTCGTTCAGCGTCCGGCCGCGCATGTAGGCAAGCGGACTCATCTCGATCACTTCGTCCTCGGTCATCCGTTTCAGAAGCAGCGGGTCCATCATGTCACGCAGCGCGTCAAAAATCGGCCGGAGGTACGGGTCGATTTTCGCTTTCAGGTCTCCCGGAAGAAACCCGAGGTTTTCCCCGGCCTCGACCGCGGGCCGAACCAGAATAAGCCGCTTGACTTTGCCGGCTTTCATGGCTGCTACCGCTGCCGCGACGGCGAGGTATGTCTTTCCGGTTCCTGCCGGGCCGATTCCAAAAACGACCTCGTTTTCCAGAATTGCCTTAACGTACCGCGCCTGTCCAACCGTTCGGGGACGAAAACGCCGGCCGTTCATGACTTCAAACGGTTCGATTCGACCCAACGGATCAACGACGGTCTCTTCCTCCATCTGCGAGAGAAGGCACTGAACGTCTTCGTCAGAGATTTTGCCTCGTTTAAGGACTTTTTCCTTCATAAGACGCAGAAGTTCCACCGCTGTATCAACGGCATTGCTTTGCCCAGAGACGTAAACGTCGTTTCCCCTTGACCAGATGCGTACCCCCAGCGTATCACTCACACGGCGCTGGTAGCGATCGCACAGACCGAACAGGGAAGTTAAAGGAAAAGTTTCAGGAAGCGTTAAGGTTTTCTCAATCATAAATCTCTCAGTTTTCATTTTTTTCTGTCGTATATTATACACCGAAAAAATTTCCCGAAAAGCCCCCCCTCAAGGGTGGCTAAAATAAGGGGTCGCGATTTGATTTTGGGGATGACTCTTCCAGCTGTGCTGAAGGAGAATTTCTGATTCCCCTCCCCCTTTCGCATTTACCGGGAATATGGTATAATAAACAAAAGAGTAAAACGCTTCCTTTAAAATGGAGAAAAAACCATGCGTAGCCGGCGTGTCCTTTTTTTGTTTTTATTGTTTGTGACGGTCTGTTCGGGTTTACTTGACGCGAAGCAGCCGAATATTGTGATCATCTCCGCGTCCAATCTGGGTTACTCGGATTTGGGCTGCTACGGCAGTGAGATCAAAACGCCGTCAATCGACAAACTCGCGGCGGAAGGGGTGCAGTTCACCCAGTTCTATTCCTGCGGGAATACCGCCCTGTCACAGACTGCCCTCCTGACCGGCCAGTATCCGCATCGGGTGGGGATGGGCTTCCCCATGGTCGAGCTGAAGCAGAAAGGGTATCAGGGAAGTGTCACCAAAGCGACGTGCACGATGGCCGAGTTTCTTAAATCCATTGGTTATGAGACCTTTATTTCGGGAAAGTGGGAACTGACGCGCCATTACAAAGTGGGTACTCCGAGCCACGCCTGGCCGCTGAACCGTGGTTTTGACCGTTTCTTCGGTACGATCCAGCCGCAGCCGAGTTACTTTGAGCCGGCAAACCTCATCATGAACCAGCAGCCGTACGACTATAATGAAAACTTTTATTTCACATACGAAATCGGCAAGGAAGCTGTACATTTCCTGGATCGGATGAAGGGGATCGACCGCCCGTTCTTCCTTCATGTTTCATTTTCTGCGCCAGGTTGGCCGCTGCAGGCTCCTGATGAGGAAATCAAACAGTACGCACTGACCTATAAATACGGCTGGGATTCCATTCGATCGGAACGGTTCAATGCAATGAAGAAACTAGGGATTCTTTCCTCGATCGCTGAATTTCCTCCTCGTGATTCTCGTGTATATGACTGGGGCCGTGTGGGGGCTTACGCCGCATGGCACGCTCGCCGTATGGAGGTTTATGCCGCTCAGGTCTCCGCAATGGATCGTGCGGTGGGCATGGTGATGCAGAAGATCAAGCAGATCGGCGCAGATGACGATACGGTCGTGATTTTCCTTTCTACCGCTGGTGCGAGTGGTGATGAACTCACGGCCCAGACGGTTTCCCGCTCCATCCCGGCAAAGACGCACGACGGAGAACCGACGCAGGTCGGGAACGTGCCAAACGTTATGCCGGGTTCCAAAATCACCTTCCAGAGTTACGGTGTACCGTGGGCGAATGTGAGCAACACGCCTTTGCGCGGTTACGCAGATTCGCTGTACGAGGGCGGAATTTCCTCGCCGTGTATCATTCGCTGGAACGATCATACCGAGCCGGGCCTCGTGAAAGAACCGTCACATATCATGGATATTTTCCCGACGGTGGTCGAGCTTTCGGAACGTCCTTATCCCTCCGAGATCAAGGGAAACGAAACGCTTCGCCTTCGCGGGGAATCGCTCGTTCCGCTCTTCTCGGTCAAGTACCGTTTGGACCTGAAGACCAAAGAGAATAAAAAGCACCGCTACTTCTACTGGGAATACAAAGGAAACGCAGCGGTGCGTTACGGAGATTGGAAACTCGTTTTCCCAAAGAATGGCCAACGATGGGAACTTTACAATCTGACCGCAGATCGTATGGAAACGACCGACGTTTTCGTCCGTTTTCAGAAAGACCCTGCAGTGGAACAGATGATTTACAGTTACGAGCAGTGGAAAGCGAAAAACCGCGTCGAAAATTGGGACGTAATTCAGGCGCAGCTTAAACCCAAAAAGAAGAAAAAATAAAATGATCCGTTTTGTAACTCCCGAAGATGCGCCGCAACTGCTTGAAGTTTACGGTCATTACGTGCTGAATACGACTTTCACGACGGAAGAAACCCTCCCTTCCGTTGAGGAAATGGCCAACCGCGTGCGGCGGGTAACTCAGCATTTCCCCTGGCTCGGCTTTGAAGAAAACGGTCGGATTGTGGGTTACTGTTACGCCGATATTTTCAGGACACGTACCGCGTGGCACCGAACGGCGGAACTTTCGATATATGTACATCCCAAGCACGTCGAGAGCCGTGTCGGTCACCGCCTTTATGAGAAACTTTTCCGCCTGCTCGAAGAAAACGAGGAGATCCACGCGGTCGTGGCGTGTATCACCCTGCCGAACGAACGTAGTGTCCGCCTGCACGAAAGTTTCGGCCTCATCAAAAAGGCGCACCTCCCCGAGGTCGGCTGCAAATTCGGCTGCTTCATGGACGTCGGGCTCTGGCACAAGATTTTGTAACGGGAAACGTCTGAAATGTACTTCCATCTCATCCCATCCCTGCACCCATCGGGAAACACGGCCCAGCTCCGTGTACGGGTAAGGGGTTTGGCTCAGGAAGGGACGGAGTCGCACATTTTCACCTTTCAGCCGGTTCTGCCCGTGGTCCGGCAGTCATTCGAGGGGATCGCAGAGATCCATGAACTTAACATTCATTTCCAGCTGGAACCTTTCTGGCGGATCCTGCTCACCGCCCACAAGCGTCACCTGAAACCACGTGAGGTCCAGGTTTGGGGGACGGAATTGCTCGCGCCGGGACTGCATCTTGCACAATATTATTATAATGTATGCAGCTGCGCAGTTCTTCGTCATCAGGACGCTTTCGAACGGCATCTCCCGATTCTTCGCCGTTTTTCACGGGTCGAAACCAACTCGTGCGCCTTGCGTGACGCGGCCATTGCGGCTGGCAATCGGGGCAACTGGCAAATCGTCCACGATTCACTTGAGGTTTCAACCGAGAGCAGTTCGAAAACCCGTTCCGAGTTCCTTGCAGAGATCGGGTTTCCGGAAGACTCGCTGCTCATCGCGTGTGTTGGCCCGATTTCGTACTGGAAACGCTGGCAATGGGCCGTATGGTCGATCGATTCCATCGTACGGGTACACCCGAGGGCGAGGCTTGTTTTCTTCGAACCTGATTTGGAGAATATTCCGGCTCGCCGTCTGAATCCACTGGCGGAGCGTGAACGGCACAGTGTCGTGGATTTTACGTGCCAGTATGAGAGTGAAGGCATCGTAAGGTTTTTGCCGTTTCGGAAAGATTTTCGCGAAATTCTCCCGTTTTTTAACGTTTTGTGGATTCCCCAGACGACCCCTGGTTCCGGTTTGACGGCTTTGGAAGCGGCTGCGGCGGGTGTACCGATCGTGGCTCACCGTGCCGCCCTGGACGCGGAGCTTTTTCCTGACGGAACGTTCACCCCCCTTCCCGAGTTCCCGGAGACGATTTCCCTGGCCAGTGTGACTCATAATCTCTGGAAAACCCTCGCCATTTCTTCAGGAAAATCCTGATTCAATGTTGTATCTTTGGGGTCAGATTCTCGTAAACAAAGGTTCAAATTGTATAATACTATAGATTATTCCAATTATTCCTGAAAAAACAGCTATATTTCTTTTAGGAATAAAAAGGAAATTGCCGATAATAAAAAAAGATAGAGTAGAATATAATATCTATTCACAGTGTCATTCATAAAAAGGATTTGACAAATGATAGTTTCAAAACTTCATCATACTGTAATCCTTGCAGGATTAGCGGTATTTGTGTTACTTGTATTTGGGTCGCTGGGTTTTTCTCAGGACAGAAATGCAGGTAATACTATTATGTCAACCAGTTCGGGATCGGAATATATCGTTTCGGAGACGGTTTCTCCTTCTTCCGTTTACGTTGCACCGTGTGAGGAATGTGGCTGTGATGAGTGTGCTTCTTCTGCTCACAATTGTGGGTTGAGAGCAAACCTTTCCGCAACCGCATGTTTTAACTGTAGAACCAATGGCAGTTATAAATTCCCGGTTCCACGCCAATATACCTATTTTTGGCCTGGAATTTATTCACAGAAAACGATGACGGAGTACGTTGCTCCATTTACCGGTCTGAAACTCCGATCTCCATCGGAAGTTTTTGACAATGATTTGGAACAAGGTAAATAAAAATTCACGTTTTTCTGTTTTCATTGAGATTTTTTTCCAAAATCCCGATGAATACAATCGTCATTGTTATTAACCCAAACTTCAATGGAATATATGGAAAGTATTCCACAACAAATGGACAGGGCAGTCCCATGATTGATCAGGCAAAAAAAATATTACGAAGACCCGGAATCATCTCCCTGGTTTCAGCGGGAATCCTTCTGGGGACAATGGGAAATCTGTTGCGGGCGGAAACTCCAACTGATGCCGATTTGATTTTTGAGTGTGTTCAAACCACTTACGGTCAGACACAGAACGGAGAAAGAACCGTTCAGTTCACATCGGCTGAAAGTACAGAGCAATCGGTCCTGGTTGATTCCAGAACCGCTCCGGCTCCCAGACCCGCTGCGAGGGTTCAGACTCCAGCTAATGCAGGAAATGCGGTCGAGAATCAGGCTCCCCAGAATCTGGCTCACGCCCGGAATCTGGCATCTGCGCGCAAATCGCAGTATTCTGCGCAGATTCCCGGTCAGGTTCCTGCAGCTAATCCGGCTCCGGCAAGTATCGTAACTTCTGAGGATCTTGTTCAGAGTCCCAAGGTTGCGGAACTCAACCCCATGGTTGGAGATAATGTCGAGCAAGCTCTGGATGAGGAAGAAAATGAAACGGTCGGACCTTTCACGATTTATCGTGAATCGGAAGAACTGAAGGTGATCGCCAACCGCAGCATCGTGCTTCGCACACGCTACAATTTGTACCGTACAGCCGTTGTTGATCCCACGATTTGCGATATAATTCAGTTCAATCCGCGTGAACTGTCGATCGTTGGACGTTCTGTTGGCTCTACGCACGTGACCTTCTGGTTCGAGGATGGTACGTTCAAACCGGTGACCTTCACCGTGAACACCATTCCAGATCCGTCGATTCGTGACCGCCGCGCCGAACAGTTCAAAATTCTGGAAAAGCAGATCGCGAAGATGTTCCCGAACAGCAAAATCAGCTTCGTACTTCTCGCGAACAAATTGATCATTCGTGGACAAGCCCGCAGCGCGGAAGAAGCCTCCGAGATCCTCCGTATCGTGAAAGAGGATATCGGCCATGAAAATGGTCAATACTACAATCAGGCGGTTTCCATGGACGAAGAAACGGGACTCCCGAGCCAGAGAGGTCTGATCGTCATCAACCAGATGCGTATTCCTGGTGTTCAGACGGTCGCCCTGAAAGTGAAACTGGCGGACCTGTCCCGTGACGGAGGAAGCTCAAGCGGGGTTGATTTCTCGTTGAGCTTTAACGGAGACAAAATCCTCATTTCGAGCCTGATGGGAGCCTTGACTGGCGGCGGCGGACTGATTTCCTTCAACAGCGCCGACGTGAAAATCGGAATTGACTACCTCGTCACCAAAGGTGTGGTCCGTCAGATGAATGAATCCACCCTGGTCACGATGAGCGGAACCTCCGCGACGTTCAGCACCGGCGGCGAGATCCCGGTCCCGACGATCACGGGTGTCAGTGGCGCAAGCGCTGTTACGACTGGTTTCCGTCCTTATGGTACGGTCATCAACTTCACGCCTACGGTGATGGAAAAAGACTTGATCAACCTGGATATTTCCTCGGAATTCAGTGCTCTGAGCGATGAGAGAAACGAAATCTCCGGTGTTCCAAACCTCGATTCCCGTACCCTGAACAGCCAGGTACAGATGCGTGAAGGACAGACCTTCTGTCTCGCGACGATTTTGGAAGACAACTACACGGCCAACAAAGCCAGCAACGTTCCGATTTTCAGCGACCTCCTTGGTCATAGAGCCAAATCTCGCGGGGAACGTGAAATGGTCATCCTCGTTTCGCCGGAACTGGTTGCTCCAATGGAGCCGGATGAAGTACCGCCTCTTCCGGGGTTCGATGTGACGGAACCGACCAACTTCGAGACCCACGTCCTGGGGCGTCTTGAAGGCAATCCGACGCTCGACTACCGCGGAACCGTTTGGCCTAACCTCCGCAACCGTTACCTGAACGGCGGATCGGCCATCATCAGCGGACCTTACGGACACTGATAAAAGACCCTGGTTTTCCTGGGGAAACATTTAAGATTCAAGCCTGAAATTGCCCAAATCCCTGAATCGATTTTGAATGTTTCCCCGAAAACTGCAGTCACGGAAGACGGAGTTTTCAGGTTTTCCCCAATTTTCAAAAAGAATCAACCATTCATAAAGGATTTACATAATGGCCAGAATTCAGAAAAAGCATTGGATTTCAAGCGTTTTGATGCTCGTTGTGCTTGGGGCGTCTCTCGCGAATGCCGCTTGTCCCTGTTTTGACGGCGGATGCGGAAACAATGGGTGTTTCGGCTCGAACAGAGCGAAACCCGCGATGCCTCCTTATGACCGGCCTTTCCCGCTGGGACACGTCTCGGACGCCTTCTGGGAAACCCAGCAGACCAACGCGGAAGCGGCTGACTTCATCCTGTACGACTATGAATTCGTCGAAACGTCTGCGACCCTGACACCGATGGGACGCGACCACATGACCCAAATTGCACGCCGCCTGCCGCATGTCCCGTTCCCAATCGTGATCGAGATGTCCGAAAAGACGAACGATCCGAAAGAAAACCGGGATCTGATCCAGATTGACGAAACCCGCCGCGCAAACGTTGTTATGTGGCTCCAGAAATTTTACGCCGATGACCCGACGATGGACCCCGAACAAATCGCGAACCGTGTCGTCATTGCGCCGGATTTCGTATATCAGGTAAATGCAGAACGGGCTGCGCATGATTTCAATAACGCTATGAGAGCAGGCCGTCACCACAGTGGTCGTGGGTCTGGCTTCGGTCACGGTGGTTATGGGTATGGGTATTGAAAACCAATTCATAATAACTATATTCAGCATCGGTTTTGTGTTCCGATGAATGAATTCAAAAGCGCCTGGTTCGCCGGGCGCTTTTCTTTCTTTTAAAATCTTTTCGTGAGGGCTGGACTTTTTTCGAATTTCGTCTATAATATACGTAAACCATTCATAATTTGCGGAGTTAATATAGATAAGAGCAAACGATGACCGATACCAATATTCCCGAAAAGCCAGCCCGCCGTGCGACTGCCGAGAGCATGGCTGCAAGTCAGAAAGAAATTTCCATCAGCGAGTTTTTCTCCAAAAACCGTCACCTTCTTGGATTCGATAATCCGCGGAAAGCGCTTCTCACAACGCTCAAAGAAGCGGTCGATAATTCCCTCGACGCCTGCGAGGAAGCGGGGATTCTTCCAGAGATTTGGGTCAAAATTACCGAAACGGCCCCCAACCGCTACAAAGTCGATGTTCAGGATAACGGCCCGGGGATCCTCAAAAAGCAGATACCGAACGTCTTTGGGAAACTTCTCTACGGCTCCAAGTTCCACCGGATGCGTATGTCGCGCGGTCAGCAGGGGATCGGTATTTCTGCTGCAGGTATGTATGGTGTGCTCACGACCGGAAAACCCGTCCGCATCGTTTCACAGACATCCCCGAACAAGACGCACTTTTACGAGATACGAATCAACACGAAACGGAACGTTCCTGAGATACTGAACGGTGACGGGGATGGTCTCCTCGTTCCGGTCGCGCGTGAAGAACGGGCGAAATTCTTTGCGGAAAATGCCATCAACTGGCTTCCTGTCTCCACAGGAACCCGGGTAGAGATCGAGCTGGAGGCGAAATATCTGCGCGGTCGGGGAAGTGTGGACGAGTACCTGGAACAGACAGCCATCGCGAATCCGCACGTCTGCCTGCACTATCAGGGGCCTGAAGACGAGGAAGAAAAAGTTTACGACCGCGTAACGAACAAACTCCCGCCGGAGCCGAAAGAGATCAAGCCTCACCCGTACGGAGTGGAGGTCGGGAGGCTCGCCGATATGGCTCGGCATTCGACCGAAATGAGCATGACGAGTTTCTTCGAGAACAATTTCTCGAAAGTTTCCGCCTCGGTCTGCAAGCAGATCTGCGGGGCGGCGAAAATCAACCTTCGTGCGCATCCTGCCGATTTGACTCGCGAAGAAATCGAGACGCTGCACAAAGTCATCCAGAAGACGAAGATCCCGAATCCTTCGACCGATTGTATTTCACCGATTGGCGAGGAGCTTCTTCTGAAAGGACTCCACCAGGTCGTTCCGGGTGAATTCTACACTGCGGCCACCCGACCGCCGGCGGTTTATCGCGGGAACCCGTTTCAGGTCGAAGTGGCTCTTGCTTACGGCGGCGCGCCGGTAACGCAGAACGTTTCGTCGGATCTGCTTCGTGAACTTCTGGAAGAAACGGACGTGAGAACGCTTCGTCAGTTCCTGATGAACACGTTTCAGGGGATCGGAGCGGATGGGGCGGACAAGATACTGAAGGCTTCCAAACTTTCGACGCGTCTTTCCCCCGCGAAGATGAAACCGAAAGACCTGATCGCGCTTTACTCCGCCATGAAAAACGTGAACATTACGGAAGGACAGACGATGAGCGTTTTTCGTTACGCGAACCGCGTGCCGCTTCAGTCGCAGCTTTCCGCGTGCGCCATCACGCAGACGATCATGAATATGAACTGGCGGAATTACGGTCTGCAGCAGTCCAGAGGATCACTCCCCCGTGGGCCGATCACGGTTATGGTACACCTGGCGAGCGTTTGGGTCCCGTTCACGAGTGAGTCGAAAGAGGCAATCGCCTCGTATCCGGAAATTATGACCGAAATCCGTTTGGCCCTTCAGACCGCCGGGCGCAAACTGGGGCTTTTCCTCAAACGCCGTCAGAGGGTCAAGGAGCAGGCGGACCGCCGCCAGCAGTTTCTGCGCTACTTGCAGGAAGTTGCCCGCGCAGTCCATGAAATCAATGGTGAGGACTACTATACCGTCCTGAACAATCTGGTGGAAGTCGCAAGGATCAAGACCTCCGAAGCCGATGCGAAGTACGACGAGAACGGAAACAAAATCGTCGAACAAGAGGAAGAAACCGATTACGGTGGCAGTGTGTTGATCGTGGAAAACGTCAATATTGAGGATCGGATCAACCGTACGGCCAAGCCGGAAGATTAATCGCCAGGTTACGGGGACGACGCTTCCAGCGTCGTCTCAAAACACAAATCCTATGGGGACGATGTTTCCAGCGTCGTCTCAAAACACAAATCCTATGGGGACGACGCTTCCAGCGTCGTCTCAAAATACAAATCCTATGGGGACGACGTTTCCAGCGTCGTCTCAAAACACAAATCCTATGGGGACGACGTTTCCAGCGTCGTCTCAAAAACCAACCTCTGCGGGGACGATGTTTCCAGCGTCGTCCTGCAGTCTTCCCAATGACTTCTTTTTTCAATAATTTCTAAAAATTTTTTAAATTTTTTCTTTTTGGGGTTGCATTTTAAATTTGCTGGCATAAAATTAACGTCATAAGCTAATAATTTTTTATTATTTGGAGTGTCATCATGAAGAGATTTTTGGTTTCCCTTGCATTGATTGGCGGTATTTTTTCCTGCACACCGTCTCTTTGGGCGGTTCAGGGGGGAATGACCTCGTGGTGGGTCGGAAGTGATTATACGAATACGGACGCCACTTCAAATGTGCCCTGGATCGATCGTATAGATAATGTCTCGGCGAATGCGATCTCTGCGGTCATCGGTGGTAATACCGTCTTTCCAACCTCCGATGGGGCCGGAGGTGTCGTGTTTACACGTTCCGGAGACGCAACGGGCAACCCGGGCTCGTATTTTGAAGTTGTTGCCGCCAAAAACCCGATCGCGGGAAAGACCAATTTTACGATCCTTGTGAACTTTGCCCCTGCAAAACCCGGCTGCGGTAACCCGAACGATGCTTTTTACAAGATTTCCGGTCTGGTTGGCGCGGAACAGGGTGGAGTGGTGAGAGACTGGGGTCTCGGCTATGACGCCGCCAACAGGATCGTCAGTGGTTACGGCGCGGGTCCGACCGACATTTCGCTCCGTCCCGCCAGCGCAACCGTCACTCTGAACACCCCGACGGTCGCTGCGATGCTCGTCAACGGAACGAGTCTCACCTCGTGGCAGGACGGTGCCCAGATCGCCTCCTGGACCATCACGAACAATGCGCGCAACTCCAACTCTGCGATGTACTTCGGGCGTATGGGGGCTGACGGCGGTTACTACGACGGGACGATGAAAGAGATCCGTGTCTTCACTCGGGCGCTGGGCGCTTCCGAAATCGCCAATTACACCGATATCATGCTGAACGGGACGGCCGCTTATATGTGGGGCGGCGGAAACGGTACGCTCACCGACGCGAACTGGACGAATGGAGCCGGAGCCACGGGCCAGGCGCTCACGGCCAACTCGGTCGCATTCATCGAATCAGGAACCGTCACGATGACGACCGATCCGGGCCTCAAATCTCTGACGGTAGGTGACGGCGCTTCCACCTCGACCGTCGCGACTCTCAACGCCACCAACGCGACACTTGCCGGTGCGCAGTCCGTCATCGTGATCGGCGGCGGAACCATCTCGGGCCTTGGTGGGACTGTTTCGACGAATAATCTGCACGTCTCGGGCGGAACCCTTTCCGGTATTACGTCGATTTTTTCGGGCGACGGCACCGCGACCCTCTACATGGAGGGCGGGCAGGTCAACGCCGGCGGCGCGTTTAACGTCGGAAATTACGATGGAGCCGGCGGCGGGCATTTCGTCGTCTCGGGCGGTACATTCCAGAGCAACGGCTACTTCTGCGTCGGTAACCGCTCGACGATGGGCGGAACGATGGACGTGAGCGGCGGAACGATGAATCTCGCCTGGTTCACCGTCGGACACAAAACCACCGGAACCGTAACGATGACCGGCGGGACCATCAACTGCACCGACCGGATCACCATCGGTGAAGGAAACGAAGGCAGTACGCAAGGAAACGGTACCATTAACGTTCAGGGCGGAACGCTGACCGTCAAAAACGCGATTTCCGTAGGGACCCAGAGCAAAGGCGCGCTGAACATTTCCGGCGGCTCCGTCTCGGCCGCCTCGGTCGCAGTCACGGGCAACGGAACGCTGAACCTTTCCAACGGCACGCTCACGGCCCCGGTGACCAGCGCGGGAAACACCCAGATCAGCGGTGGAACGCTCAAAGGATCATTGACCGTCAACGGCGGTACGAGCACGTGGTCCAACGGCACGATCACCGGTGCGATCAACGTCAATTCCGGCGCGACGCTGAATGTGACGAAAAACGGCCCCTCGATCACGTCTTCTACGGAGCAGGTCTTGACCGTAAACGGCGGAACCGTCAATGCGACTTCAGGCAATCTCAGCGTTGGACTTGGCGGTAAAGGAAAACTGCTCGTGAACAATGGAGCGTTTACCCTATCGAAAGACCTGAACGTCGGCGATGGCGGCACGGATACCGGAACGCTCGAAATCAACGGCGGAAAAGTCAGGATCAACTCGCTGAACATCGGCCGGTCCGGAACGGGCACGTGGAACATGACGGGCGGAAGTCTCACGTCGGGTTACTACCTCTCCATCGCTGACCAGCCTAACTCGATCGGAATCGTGAACATGGCGGGCGGAACCGCGACCGGAAGCGTTCTTTCCGTCGGAAACCGCGGAACGGGAACCTACACCCAAACCGGTGGAATGGTGACCGTCTCGAATGTTTACGCCGGCCAAAGTGTTGCGAGTGCAGAAGGCACGATGAAAATTTCGGGTGGCGTCCTGAAATCGAACGACCTGCTGCAGATCGGCAATACCGGCACGGGCGCCATGGAAATGTCCGGCACGGCAAACGTCAGCGCGAGCAGGCTCGGCAACGCGCAGAACCTCACGTGGACCGGCGGCGATCTTTACCTCGGCACCTCGGCGACGGGCGATCTGACCCAATCCGGCGGAACGCTCTACGTGGGTGACCAGATCAACACGCAGACCCTGAACTGGACCCGTAAAACGAACAACGCGTTCCCGGGAGCCAGAGACGCGCAGGTAAAAGATAAATCGCCAGAGACCATCGCCGATTTCTGGGCGAAATCCAAATCGGATGTGACCGATTACCCGCAAACCGGGGTCACCACCCCCTCGACCATCACCGTCGGGTCGGCTTCGATCGCCAATTACCTCCCCCAGAATCTTAACCTGGATTACTTCACGATCGTTTATGAAGGCAAGATCTCCATCGATTCCGAAGGCGACTACAAATTCAACTTCAAAGGCGATGACGGCGGTTTCCTCTACGTGGACGGCGAGTGCGTCGCGCACATGACGCTCCTGGACTACGGCGACCCGTGGGGCAGACCTTCCATTTCCACGGCCATTCACCTCACGCCCGGTTTGCACGACTTCACGATGCAGTACTACGACGGCTACGGCGGGAACAACCTGACGGAAATGAACATGCAGAAACTCGGAGATGGCGGGGCCGTCGTTTCCACGACGAACCTGCTGGATGCGAGCGCCCCGTTCGCGACCATCACGCAAAACTACAGGAACGTAAAGGTCACGGGTAATTATACAATGGGCGAGAACGCGGAAATCGTCATGAACATCGACGCCGCCAGCGGTGCGCACGACTCACTCGAGATCACGGGCCAGGCCGACCTGAGCGGTTCGCTGACGATCAACGTCGCGGGCGATCCGACATTCCTGAGTGACACGCAGCTCTTCAATGTTGCCGACGCGAACTATGATTTCTCCGAGATCGTGATCAACAGCATTTTGCCGCAATCTGTCTGGAATCTGGAAGGGTTGATGGCCGGCGGCGATGGCTACATCCGTCTGGATCATGGCGCGGTGCCGGAACCGACCACGTGGATTTTGCTCCTCGTGGGCATTTCGGGCCTTTTCATGATTTCGCGCGGAAAGAACGGAAAGAAACGCTTGGGCTGAATGCGAACGCCATCACGGCAAGCGGGATCCAAAGCAGGACCCCACCCCACGCGGTGAAGACCGTGCGGCGCGGGTCCGGCTGAACGCTCGTGTACAAAACCTGAGATTTACCGGCCGGAACTTCATCGAGGATCCGGCCGTTTGAGTTAATGGACGCGGTAATTCCCCAGTTCGCCGCGGTCAGGAAAGGTTTCCGGTTTTCGATCGCCCGCAGAACGCCGCACGCCTCGTGCATCCGCGTCTCGTGCGAATAGCCGAACCACCCGTTATTCGTCAGGTTGATGATGCAGTCCGGTTCCATTCCTTCTTTTCTGAGGCCCGCGATCTGGCGGCGGGTCAGACGGCTCAGGGCCGACTCATAACAAATGTTCAAACTCGCCCGCATTTCGCACCCTTCTTTCGTCTGAAAAGTCACGCAAACCGGTTTGTTTCCTGCGTCTTGCGATGCGATCGGGAGAAACTCCTCAATTTTCGGAAACCACTTCCTGAGCGTTGGGACCAGCGGAACGTACTCACCGAACGGAACGAGGATCATCTTGTGGTACTCTGATGACAGATTCAGCTTTTCCGTCTGCGGGCCCACCAGAATCGCTGAGTTGTATATTTCCTGACGATCTTTTCCAAAATAAAAGGTCGTACATCCGGCCAGAAACTGCGTTCCAATCCCATAGTGGGCGAAGTTCAGAAGGTCTTGCTGTGACTGTCGGGACGCTTCTTCGAGCCAGCTTTGATAAACCGCCGGATCGACCGGGTTTCCGGCCTCATCCAAAATCTCGGGGGGCTGATAGGCGTTTGGCTCCGCGAAAACAACGGGGTCTCTGTAAATAAACTCCGGGTAAACCACCAAATCGACATTCCCCCGCATACGGACTTTCTGCACGAGTTTTGAGTAAGTTGTATCGGTTTTCTCGATCAGCTCGGGAGTGATTTTCAGGGCGGCCGGCACGTCTCCCTGCAAGAGCGCGATGGTCCCACACGGATCGTTGGGATTGGGCTGATGAAGCCGCCAGTCGCCGTAACCAAGGAGGAAAATCAGACCGAAAATCAGGCAGACGAGCGGGGTCTTCACGAGATCGACGCTCATTTTGTGGTTGAATTTCCAAGCCAGGCCGCTGACGATCAAAACCATGCAGGCGCTCAAAAAAGCCAGAAACGACGAAACGCCCCACTGACCAAACAGGTCGGCGGTCTGGAGCCAAATCGGGTCACGCCAGAAAACGTCTGCGGCGGAACCCATCATAAAGCCGGAAAGGACCCACCCCCGCAGCACATCGCAGGCGGCCCAGCTTATCGTGACTGAAAACAGAAAAGCGAGTGTCCGAAAAACGGGTGAAAAAACCCTTCGGCCAAGAACCGGGTAAAAAAGTCTCGGAAGCCGCCAGTGGTACAAACGTCGTGCGCAGGCCGTGAAAAGCGGAAGGTAAACGCCCAGGTACGCACCCAGAGCGACCCAAAGACCGTAATTGATCCAGTGCGGGAACCTCACAAAGTGCGTGACGTAAAACCAGAAGCAGAACCCCGCAAACCACAGTTTCCTGTACGGGTGCTTTCCCGGAAGCCTCCGCGGCAAAACCGGAAGCGCGACCGCCGCGAGTGCCGGGAAAATCAGCCATTTCCACCCAACCAGGGGCAAAGCCAGAGCGTAACACAGAACGTGCAAAACGAGCAGAACCGTGAAAAATCGCGACGTCAGGAACACGGAACGCCTTTCAGAAGGAACAGTGAAAACGAATCGTGTCCCGGGATCATTCCCGACTTTTCGTTTTTACTATTTATGTAAACGGAGGTCTTGTACCCGGGCACCCACCCGGTTTTCGTATTCTACCGGAAATCCGCGTCCTGCGCAACCTCCATTTACAAAAACTTCGCAAGTTTTGTCGATTTTTTGACCCAAATTCAGAATGGTCCCTTTTTTCCAGCCCAGAATTTCCGAG
>JAFTCU010000292.1 GCA_017454585.1 Thermoguttaceae bacterium
CGGGTCGTTGAAGAGCTTGACGAACGCGGGGACGTGTGACGTATCGGTCCCGATGATGCCGAGCCGGAACACGCCGTCCGCCCGGGCTGACGCAGAGACAAAGAGGAAAGAAACGAACAAAAGGGGAAGGATGAAGTGTTTCATGATGGACCTGAAAGGTTAAAGGAAGTGGGAAGGATAAAATGCGGTTCCGGACCGCCCTTCGATGAAAAGCGCCCGGCCCAAAATGATATTATAATACAGGAAAAACCCGCTGTCAAGGGGACGGACCAATTATGAATCAAGAATTATGAATTATGAATTTGGGACGACGCAGCCGCGGCACCTGTTTGAATGCAGACACTTGGGTCTCATGATTTCCTGAACATTGCGACACGATCGACCCCTTCATTTTATCCCGAATTTTGAGGCCGTTCAAGAGGGGCTTCGTCAAAAATCCCTAAGATTTCACACCGGGCGGCGCTCCGAAGAAGTCAAGGTCCCCGCAGACCGCAGATTTTCACCAAAAATCCCCAAAAATCCCAAGAAAATCCCGAAACAAATCCCCCCTCCCCCTGTTGTAAATCAGGGAAAAAGGGTAAAATAATAAAATGGAGATTTATGGCTTGCTTTTAAAAAGGAAAAGATCATGTTTCGATCCAGCTTTTTTTCGTTCCTGTTCGTTTGTGCCCTGCTCGTTCCACAAATGACGCTGGAAGCCGCGATCACCATCGGCAGAGGTTCACGGAATTCTTACGGAAACGCCTATAATATTCCGGCGGACGATTTCATCATCGAGTCCGGCGGCTGCTTCCATTCCATTCCCTCTTCTATCGTCGAGGAAAATGTAAACCGATACATCAAGAATAATTTCCAGATCGCCGGTCCAGGATTCCTCCTCGGCAATGGTACTCAGGAAACCTCCGGCGCCATCCGCGTCTGCAGCGGCGTGACGGACGCTGCGCTTCTGGTGAACACGTGGTTCGGCGGGACCATCACGATCACGGCCGACGCGACCATCGGGATCGCCCAGCTCGCGGCCGTCAAGGACACGTACCTGACGAATCTCGCCGCCTCTGAGTCTGCCGCGGGAACCGCCCGCCTGACGCTCCGCGCCTCCGACTCGAGCGACACGTTTTTCATCGTCGCAAACAACGACTCGTTCACCAACCCGATCACGATCGCGGGCAATGGCCGCACGCAGATCGGCAAGATCTCGGACACTTCCGTGACTGTTTACGACCAGGATTCCAACCCCTCGACCCGGCTGGCAGCCCAAACATTTAATTTCGACGGCTCGGCAGGATCGCTCGGCTCCGGCGCGATCAGCATTGAAGGAAACTCCAGCCTGATTTTTGAACGGACCGGGAACGTGACCATCGCGAATACGATCAGCGGAACTGGCAGCCTTTCCTTCAAAGGCGACGCGGTTTACACGTTCTCCGCCGCCAGTGCCCTGACCGGTCTTTCCGGCACCAACTCGAAACCGATTGAGATCGGCGAGAACGCAACGGTTCGGGTTTACGGCTCGAACACGCAATCCTCCTCCAGCCAGAAATTCACCGGCTCTGGAACGCTCATCGTCGGGTACGATCCCACTTCTTCATCGATCCAAGGCTACTCCGCAATCGCGGGTTTTTCCAACTTCACGGGCCGGCTCCTCCTTGCCGACGGCTACCGCTGGAACCCCGGGACGGGTTTTTCCGCCCCTTACTCCCTCGGGACGAAAGAAGGGGGCCAGATGTGGCTCACAAGCTCCGGAAATTACGATCTGACGCTCTACCTCGAAGGAATGGGCAAGCAAGGGGTGGAAGCGTTCGGCGCGATTCGCATGACCGGCCAGTATAACGGCTCGGAAATGACCAACCTCGACGGCACGGTGTACCTGACGGGCGACACTAGGGTCAGTGCCGCGAACTATTCCGGGATTTCCGGCCAAGCCTACAATCTGGGGATGATCTCCGCCAAAATTCTCAGCGAGGACACGTCGAACAAAGCCCCACTGCGCATTTGCGGCCTGGGCTTCCCCGTGCATGCCCCTTCGAGTTACACCCAAATGGCGCTGACGTCCTCCGAAAATGACTACGGCAAAACCTTCATCGAGGGGCGCGGAATTGTGCAGATCGGTTTCAACGGAACGATCAACGGCACACAATATAACGGCACGACCGGCGTTTTAGGCTCCGGTGACGTGGTTTTCACGGCTGTCGATGGGACGACCGCCACCGCTTCCGACCTGGGCGGGAAGGTGATTTTCGCCCGCTCGAACGACTACGCCATCGCGAACGCCTTCCAGGGGGCGGGAGCGATCGACTTCACCGCGGGCGGGAACTACTCGCTGACGGACACGAACGCCCTGACCGATTTCACCGGCCTGCTGACCGTTGCGGATGGGGCCACGCTGACGCTCGCAGATCAGACCGTCCCGGCAGACGTTTCCTTCGCGCTGAACGGCGGGACGCTTCTGGGAGGCGCGACGATCCAGGGCGCGGTGACGACCGGCTCCGCCAGCGCCGTCGGTACCGGCCTGACCTTTGCGCAGGACCTCCTGATCAACGGGGCGTTCCTCGCTGACCTGAGCGATGCGACCGGCCCGCTGCTCACTTCGGCCGGGGATCTTGAACTGGTGGACGGCGCCGCGATCCACTTTATGAACGAGGAGGGGTTCAGCACCGGCGACACCGTCGTTTTGATGCAGGGGAACGCCGCGAGTTTCTCGAATCTGGATCTGGACTCGCTTCTGATCGAGAGTTCTCTGCCGTGGATGCTGAGCCTGACCCCAGCTGAAGGGGCGATGCTCCTGACCGCACAGGTGCAGCTCCCCGAGCCGTCTTCAATGGTACTTGCCCTGCTTTGCATTGCAGGTTTGTTTGTTTTTCGTAAGAATTTTTAGAAAGGAAGAACTCATGGATCGTCGTGAATTTCTTCAGTCGGCAGCAACCGCCGCGGCGGCTGGCGCTCTTGTGACGGGCGCAGTGACTGCGGCTTCCGCCGAAACCGTTTCCAATCCACTTGAATCCAAAGAGGAGAAAAAAATGAAAAAAATCATCATGGCCGCTGATCCGTTTGCCGTTGCTCTGAAAGACGCCGTGAAGGCGGACCTCATCGCGAAGGGTTACGAAGTCGAAGACGTTGGCTCGCAGAAGGGCCAGGACATTGCGTACTTCGACTGCGCTCCGGTCGCCTGCAAGAAGCTCCAGGCCGACCCGACCGCCCGTGGTATCCTGTTCTGCGGGACGGGCATGGGGATGAGCATCGTCGCGAACCGCTTCGCCGGGATCCACGCCTCGGTGGTGGAATCGGTCTTTGCGGCCAAAATGTGCCGGGTGATCAACAATGCGAACGTGCTTTGCCTTGGCGCGATGATTTGGGGCGAGTGGATGGCGAAAGAAGCCGTGAACACGTTCCTGACGACGGAATTCACGAAGGCGGACGGTTTCGAGCCGCTCGAAGGTTTCCTCCAGGACGCATTCAAAAAAGTCAACGCGATCAAGGACTGAGTTCCTCCTCAGACGTTTTAGTACTCAAACATTAATGCCGTGGCTGAACACCCAACCGAGTCAATTTTGTGGGGAAGACGCTTGTACGTTGTCTATGTAAGGCGGTAAATGGAGGCCGGAGGCCGGAATTACGCACCGGATGGGGGTGAATGTTGAGTTTACGAAACTCCCCCAGTCTCGCTGCGCTCGATAGCCCCCTCAATGAGGGGGCCTTGAAAATGACGCTGGAATCATCGTCTCCGCAGTCGATTTCCATTAATCGATTTTCGGCAGTTCAAACCCGGCGCGCTGTTTGCGCGAGAAGAAGCTCTGCGCCTGCGGGTCGTTCACGAACTGCTCCTTGGTGGGATCCCATTCGAGCGGGCGGTTCAGGCGGCACGCCAGGTTGCAAATGTGGCAAACCGTCATGGACTGCACATTATCACGGGCGTCGGCGATGGGACGGCCCCCTTCGCGCACACAGTCGAAGAAGTTCGCGGCGTGCCCGTGGAACGGCTTGCCGTGATTCAGCTCTTTGTAATCGTCCTCGGTGAATTTCTTCCACTCGCCCTCTTCGTAAGGTTTTCCGGCAATACGCGCACGGTTCACGTGGATCTTCCCTTTGGTTCCCTCGATGAGGATCCCATTCCCGTCTTTTCCTTCGTCATAGAGGTGGAATTCCAGGCCGTCGGGGAATTTCATATCGATTTTGAAATCGACCGGCGTGTTGAAGAGGTTCTGCTTCACCGGGTAGCCGTCCTTGTATTCGGTCATGAAGGAAACATCATGCGGGACGTACGAAACCGGCATTTCTTCGGGCTTCTGGCGGTCCAGGATGAAGAGGGCGCAGTCGATGTGGTGCGCGCCCCAGTCCGTGATTTTACCGCCCGAGTACTGGAACCACCAGCGGAACGTGATGTGGCCGTTGCTCCAGTGCGGGATCGGGTAGTTCGTCCACGGGCTTTCATTATCCGGCGAGGCCAAATATTCCGTGTACGGCGCCTGACCGAGCCACGTGTTCCAGTCGAGCGAATCGGGCAGCTCGCGGGGGTTGAGTTCCGGCGACGTGCGGCCGTGGTCGATGAGGCACGTCACGCGCGTGATCTCGCCCAAAAGCCCCTTCCGGACCATCAGAGCGGCCGTCGCGAACTCGTTCTTCTGAGAGCGCTGCTGGGTCCAGACCTGAAAAACTTTCCCGTATTTGTTCACGGCGTTGCGGATGAGCTGGTTTTCTTCGAGCGTCAGCGTCAGCGGCTTCTGGCACATCACGTGCTTGCCGGACTGAAGGGCCTCGACGGAGATTTTCGTGTGCCAGTGATCCGGAGTCGCCACGCCGACCGCGTCGATGTCCGTGCGGTCCAGGATCCTGCGGTACTCGGTGGTCGTGAACGGTTCCTCCACCTTTCCATCGACTTTGCGCCCCAGCTTGGCGTTGATGGCGCGGGCCAGTCCGTATTTCGTATCGACGTCGCAAAGAGCCACCAGGTCGGACTGCCCGTTAAATTCCCCCGCGTTGCCAAGCCCCTGCATTCCCAGTCCCACGAAGGCGGTGCGGATCCGTTCGGAGACCGACTGACCGAAAGCCGGGCGGGCAATATACTGCGGCATGAAGGAAGCGAGAGAAAGGGCCGCGCTGGCCTTGAGGAAATTACGACGGGAAAGATTCATGATTCAATCTCCTGTTTCAGGTTGGAAATGTGAAATGTGGGCGGGACGGGCAAGTGAGGCCAAAAGTCTCTGGGACCAAATTCGCCCCACACCTTTATATTTATCATTCTACACGAAAAACGGATTTCGTCAAGGTTTTTTTCCCGCAAATCGTTCTTTTTTTTCCGCAAGAGTGTATTCCAGGTCAAGCAGGAAACGTTTCACTTCAACGCCGGCAGCGTAGCCGGTCAGAGAGCCGTCAGACCCGATGACCCGGTGGCAGGGGATGAAGATCGCCAACGGATTGCGGTGATTGGCCATTCCAACCGCCCGCGAGGCCGAAGGCTGGCCGATCCTGCGAGCCAGTTCACCGTAAGAAATCGTCGTTCCGTAAGGTATTTTTTGGAGCTCAGCCCAGACTTTCCGCTGGAATGGTGTACCGATTGGGTTCAGTGGAAGGTCAAACGCCTGGCGTTTCCCGCTAAAGTATTCGTCCAGTTCACAGGCCGCCTGAGTCAGAAAGGATGTTTCAGGAGAATCATTTCCCTCGGCCGAAAAAGACGCAGAAACCAGAAACCCGTTGGATTCACGAAGAAAAATGGGACCAACTGGGGACGAATAAACCATGAAATCGTAAGGACCAGACAAAAATATGAATCGGTCATGGGAGAAAATAATGCACTCCCATGACGCGAGCGAAAGATCATCAGGAAAGGAACTGCAAAATCACCATGATTAAAAGGATCACGAAGAAAACCAAAGCCACGTAAAGGAACATAAGCTGGTCCTTTTTCTTTTTCGGTGTGTGTGACTTCGTGGTTTTGGATTTGCCAGCGCTTGATTTGCCAGGATTGGGTTTCATCGTGGCAGACTTTCCCGTACCGGATTTGCCAATAGCGGACTTACTCTCGGAGGCTTTCCCAACTGTGGATTTTCCGCTGACCACGACACTGGAGCCGGATTTTTTCAGGTGGGTAGAGGTTCCCGAGGCATTTCCGGTAGAGGAACTCTTTTTGAGGACGGCACTGTCCAGAACACCATGGTGGGAAACCGTCGAACCTCCCGAGTTCGCCGAGGGACCGAAATTCAATACAAAATCGTGCGTACTTCCATCGGTTGCCCCCTTGGAGTCCTGACCGGAGGCCGCTTTTTGCGACAGAAACGCCATCGGGTCATCGGCGGTTTTTTTCTTCAGGACTGAACTGCCAGAATGGTTGACATTGTTCTTGGAAGTGGCTTCCACTTTCTTGTCCTGGTGATGCGAATGTACTCCGCTTTTTTCCGTTTTCGCTACGGATTTGACGGTGGATTTGGCCGCGGATTTGGAGGCTTCCTCTGATTTCGCCTCTGATTTTTCACCGAATGAAAGGTTCGGAACCGATTTCGATTTTTCCTCTACAGGGATTTCAAAACTGAACGGCTTTGTCCCGCTTTCGGCTTTCGCTTCGGGCTTCGCGGCGGTTTCCGCCTTGGGTTCAGCATGAGTTTCCCCCTTCAAATTCTCGGGAGACAATCCCGGGATTTCCGGGATGTTCTCGTCAATCGCGTTGAGTGCGCCGAAACTGAAGTCCGGGAGTTTTCCTTTGGAAGAGTCCTTCCCGTGAGTGGATTCCGGTTCGTGTGACACCTCCTGCTTTTTCTGGGTTTTCCCTGAACTCAGAACAGAAGATTTCTCTGCGGATTTATCATCGTTTGTGCTTTTCCGGGTCCCGACCATTTTTTTCACGCGGTCAAGAGCGGCAAAAAAAGTTTTTTTGGCGGTCGGCTTCGACTGACCTTTGTCCCGCTTCAGAGCCGAGGAATGACCACTGGACGAGCCGGTTCCCAGGCCGAACGAAATGGACGAGGAATCGTCTTTCCTGCCGCCGGAAGGATTCGCCAGGTTCGCGATATTGGCCAGGGAGTTCAAATCCTGAAGAGCTTCGAGTTGGATCGCGCCGGATTTCTTCTCCTGATTTTCTTCCTTCTTGCGCTGAAGGGACGCCAGCGTACCCGTAAACCCTTCGACTTTCTGTCCGTTCTCCAGCAGGAAGCAGGTCAGATCGTCAGCCACTTCCTCCGCGGTCTGCTGCCGGTCGTTGGGGTCTTTGGCCATCATCTTCCAGCAGATTTCCGCCAGAGAATCCGGGACCTCTGGACGTTCATCCTGGATCCGGGTCGGCATTCGCTTCTGGTGGGCGGCGATACGTTGGGCAAGCGTCCCTTCCGGGAAAGGAACATGGCCAACGAGCAAATAATACAGCGTGCAGCCCAGCCCGTAAATGTCGGCGCGGGCATCCACGTTATGACTGTTACGAGCCTGTTCAGGGGCCAAATAGTCAGCCGTTCCAAGGACGTTTTCGTCGTATGTGAGCGTCAGAGACGCGCGTTTCTCATCGGTGAACCGGGCCAAACCCAGGTCCAGAACATGAATAACGTCGTCTTTATCGACCAGAAGGTTCGCAGGCTTCATATCACGGTGGATCAGCCCTGCGTTGTGTGCGTGCTGAAGCCCCAGCGCGGCCTGGCGGATGTACTTCGCCGCCCGGTAAATGTCGAGCGGCCCCTCTTTCTTCACGAGAGTCAGAAGGTCCAGCCCGTCAATGAATTCCATGACCAGGTAGTAGATGGAATTCCCTTCCGTGTCCACGTCATACGCCCGCACGATGTTCGGATGGTCCAGCGCAGCGACCGCCTGCGCCTCAAGCAGGAAGCGTTCCAGGTATGAAGAATCCGAAGTAACACGGCTCTTTGGCAGGACTTTGATCGCGACCTGACGTTCCAGGATCGTATGTACCGCCAGATACACGCTGCTCATTCCGCCGGCGCCAATAGAACGCAGGAGCTTGTATTTCCCGAGGAAGAAACCCTTATATTTACCGGCGAAGATGTTGTCCGACTGCCACGTTGTAAGGTAATTGTTCTGAATCAGCCAATCGGCAAACGAGTGTGTATCATCCGGGTCCGTGGTCGTTTCGAGGCCACGCCAGGTATTGAGGCATTCGTTCAGCTGGTCCACGCTTTCGAAGAGGCGCGACCGCTCAAGCATCCTCAAATATTCGTTCATGACTATCTCAGCCATTTTTACACTCGTTGGATTGGATTCTCACCGATGCTCTGAAAAACTTCTATCCTAAATCTTCTGGATTTCGTAAACTTCTCAGATTAAAAAATTTTTCAACTGCTCTATACTATACCAGATTTCGGCTTAATTTTCCAGTGGGATTAGGCCCTTTTTTGACAAATTTTTTGAAATTTTTCGTAAAATTTTAAATTTTTTGTTGGGTTGGTACGTAATAAAGAGTTTGGTCTTAAAAGATATGGGTCAGGAAAGGGGCCTGCTCACCTATTTTTCGTCCGGTCCGGTCCAGCGTTTCGTCAGATCGTTTTCGATTCCGAGCTGGTCGCAAATGCGCGAGACGATGAAATTCACGGCTCCGTCAAGGTCGTTTATCCCTTTATAAAACGCTGGTGAGGCGGGAAGGATGATCCCCCCGGCACGGGTGATTCGGGCCATATTTTCCAGATGGATCAGGGAGTAGGGGGTTTCACGTGGAACAAGAACCAGGCGGCGGTGTTCTTTCAGGTGAACCTCGGCCGAGCGGTGGATCAGGTTCAGGCTCAACCCGGAAGCGATAGCTCCAAGCGTTCCCATCGTACAGGGGCAAACCACCATCCCATCCGTGCGAAACGATCCGGAAGCGATCGACGCGGTAAAATCATCGCAGCGGTGAAAATGAATATAACCCGGAGAAAGGCCGAGGAAGTCGGGGGTAAATTCCTGTTTCGGGAGAGAAATCCCCCGTTCCGTTTCGAGCACGCGGTAGGCCGTGTCGCTCATCGTGAGATGAACGTCGCAGCCGCAAGAGCTCAAAACCTCCAAAAGACGCAGGGCATACGCCATCCCGCTCGCGCCGGTAATACCAACGACGAATCTTTTCGCGCACATAAATTCCTCACCAGCCCGAAATAAATCATACTTTGAAAATAGACTCCAGTTTTAACGACGCTGGAAGCATCGTCACCGTAAACTTCCGAACGAGTTAAAAAATCATCCTCTGAACATCCGGCAGAAGCGTAACGGAACCGGAGTTTTTGACGAGCCGTTCCACTTCCCCGGCACTTTCGAGCGGCATAATACCGATGTCTTCCAGTAAGTCTGGGGCGATTTGGGAGACGAAGAATACCCGGAAATTATGGATCACTCGCAACCCGGCCAGCATCAGCCCGGCGTCGGGGAGTTCCTCCCGATGAACGATCTTCTCCGTGGGTTCCAGGGCCTGGACCTCGCGGTAAATTTCCAGAGCGCGTGGAAGCTCGCCCGACAAATCCGAGCACAAAACGATGGCCCCGTCGTTCGGGTCGGCCCAATTGGAAGCGCATTCCAGAGCGCGCATCGCCCAGTACCACGAGATGGACTCCTGGCACGTCACGGAAGCCAGAACGACTTGGGAGCGTGTTTTCGAGAGGCTGGTCCAGATTTCCTTGTAGAGTGAATAGCCGTCCAGCTCCACATCTCGGTAATCTCCGGCCAGAATCCGTGCGATTCCCGAGGAACCAGGCGAGGGAACCCCAGGAACGACCTGAAGCATACACAAAACGCCGAGCTGGCGCGTGGCTTCGGCGACTTCACGCTCAAGTTCATGTTGAAGCGTGTGATTGGCCGCGTGGAGTACCGGGCCAAAATCTTTGAAACGTTTATGCGTCTCGGCATCGCTGAACGTCGGGTAAATTGCCGTGTGGATCCCCGCGTGACCGGGCGTACTTTTCGGAAGGAAGAAGCCGATCGGGAGGACTGACTCCGCATCGAAAAGTTCCCGGTGGATCACGAGCGTTTCGTTCGTTTCGGCCACACCAAGGAACGCCATTTCTTCCTTTTTGTTTGGGCGATGGGTGGTCAGGGTGACGCGCTTTTGAACGTCGGGGCTCAAATCCTCAAGCGCGGAACGAATGAGACCGGCCTCCTCGTCCGTTTTCGTCTGAAGGATCGTAACACGGGCAGGGCGCTGCTCGGTCGGAGCGGAAAAAACATAATCGAGAACAGCCTGAAGGATCGTCCCGATTTGCGGAACGCCTGGAGCAACCGGAATGACCAGATGATCATCGTTCATCAGGCTCTCACGAAACGGCGGGAAATTCAACGGAGCCTCCAACGCGCACTTCACAACGGCAGAAAGTTCCGGGAGAGGAATGTTCTCCACCGCCTCCTGCTTGTGTACGTAAAGAACCGACTCATCAGGAAAATCAAGGTCAAGAAAAGATTCCTGGCCGTAAGGAAACTGAATTTTCATTCTTTAAAGCCTTTTTAATTGCGAATTAAAACTGCGCTTTCATTTCCAGCGTGGCGGTCTCGACGGCTTCCTCCCACTGCGTGTCGGTGAAACGGCCCGAGTAGTCCTTGCGGGTGTGGGCGAAAATGATCCCGCGGGAGTTATTAATGATCGCGCCAAGCCCTTCCGGATCGAACGCGGGTTTCACGCCTTCGGCCGTTCCACCCTGCGCGCCGAAACCGGGGACCAGCAGCCACGCGTGCGGCATCCTCTGACGCAGCTCGGCCAACTGTTCGGGGTACGTCGCGCCGACGACCGCTCCGACTGCGCCGTATTTTTCACCTTGAGCCTCCGCAAACGTTTTAGCGGTCTTTTCGACCCAGTCCGCCGTATGCTGGTAGATGGTTTTTCCGTCCGCGACCAGGTCCTGAAGCATCCCGCCGCCGGGGTTGGAAGTCTTCACGAGGACGAAGATCCCCGCATCGTTTTTCTCGGCCACGTTCACAAACGGCTGCACGCTGTCTTCCCCCAGGTACGGGCTTACGGTCAGAGCGTCACCGCCCCACGCCGAGTTTTCTCCGAGGTACGCGGCCGCGTAGCCTTCCGCAGTGGAGCCGATGTCGTTGCGTTTCCCGTCGAGGATCACGATCAGACCGAGCTGGTGCGCGTAGGCGATCACGTCCGCAAGAGCGCACATTCCGTGAGGCCCAACCGCTTCAAAGAACGCGAGCTGCGGCTTGACGCAGGCGACGTGCGGGGCGATGACGTCCAGCAGACGCAGGGAAAAAGTGCGGTAAACCGCCGCCACGCCCTTGAGGTCTTTCGGGTCCACGCCCTTGCGCAGGTACTCCGGGATCATGTTGAAACGGGGATCGACGCCGACAAGAACGGGCGTCTTTTTGGCGCGGATGGCCGCGGAAAGTCTGGAAGAAAAGGTCATGGGAAGTCTCCGGGAGTTGAAAGGTTTGAGCAGTTAGCAGGCGTAATTCACAGAATTACATGATTCTGTATTATAGCACAAACCAAAGAAACCGCAAGGGGAAGGGAAATATATTAATATAACGAAAATACACAAAGCAGGAAGAATTAAAATCCGGTATATTCGGAACTTTTCATCAAAAAAATCCCTCTCCCCCCATTGACGAAAAAAAAATCGGGTGTAAAATAAAGAGCAAAATTTTGAAAACACTTTATTTCATCATAATTTTTTTGGAGGTAATCCCGTGCCAATTAGTGAACGCGCAAAGGAAATCAAACGTCGCCGTCATCGCAAAGTCAAAGTCGCCCAGTATGCTGCCCGCGTTGAAAAGGGCACGCTGAGCAAAGAAGATGCTGTTGCGAAACTTCGCAAGCTGACTATCGGCAGTGAACAGCACGTCGAGAATCTGGGCTATTGATCCTTTTAGCCTGATTTAACCGTTCATACCAAAAAGTACCGGGTCCATTAAACAGGACGCGGTACTTTATTTGTTTTAAATCAACTTTACAAAGAACTCAAACAAAAAGACGACGCGAAAAGCGCCGTCTTCTGTTTAAGAAATACACTTTACGAAATCCTGATCATTTCTTCCGCCGCACGGCCAGGATTCCAGCCACCCCGAGGATGAGGAGGAGCCACGCGGTGGGTTCAGGCACGTAGTTGGACGAGATCCCAGTCACGGCCGCGCCGTTAAACTCGGCCCCGGTGAAGTTCCACGTGAAGCGGTCCAGGTCTCCCAGCTCGGCAAAGTTCAGGGAAACTTCCGCCGTCTGGCCGTCTTTCTTCTCGGCGGTCGCGCCGTCGCCGTACTCGGCTTCGAGCTGGGCGTTCAGTGCCGTCATGAACGAGTCCATGTCCTCCGTGGCGATCTCCAGGTTAAAGGAGCGCGTACTGTCCGCACCGGCGAAATCGACCCACCCGGTCTTGAGTTCCAGGCCCTCGGGAAGCTCGACTTCCGCTTCGGTGCCGAAATCGACGGTTCCCGCCTTGGTCTGGAGCTTCAGGGCTTTTTCGTCCAGGTACCAGAAATCTTCGTAAACGTTCTTCGAGTTGTTCGTCACGGTCGGGACGCCGTTCCCGCTGACGGTCATGATGGTCACGGGGTCCACCCAGTCCGGAACGTCGCCGGTGTGCGTGACGCTGATCAGGCCGTACTGTTCCAGGTCGCCGGTGATCGCGAGCAGCCCGAACTGGTCGCCGTTGGTGAGGTAGTTGACGGCCGAGCCGTTCTTGATGTAGGTCTTGCCCTGGGAATCGATTTTACCGCCGGAAATGTTCAGGACGGCGTTCCCGTTGCTGACGCCGGTCCCGACGGAGAGGGCGTAGCCGACCCAGCCGATATTCGACTTGGAGGCTTCTTTCGTGGTGACGGTCCCGCCGTTCATGTTGAACGTGGCGTTACCGCTCCTGGCGAGCACCATCCCGTTCCCCTGGGAGGTCCCGTTGGAGGTGAGCGTTCCGCCATTCATGTTATAGGTGGACGTTCCGCCGGACCGGTCCCACTGCATCGTGAACCACGCGACGTTGACGTCACCGCCGTTCTGGGTCATCACGTTATCGACGCCGTTATTATTGAAGCCCAGCAGGAACCAGCTGTTCGTGGTGAGTGAGCCGCCGTTCATGACCACGGTCCCCTGGCCGTTGTTTCCGATGGCGACCTCGTTGCACTTGATGACCGTTCCGTTGTTGATGGTCAGTTCACCCGCGCCGGTGGTTTGGTTGCCGAGGGTTATACGAGAGGAAACGTTCACCGTCGTGTTCGTCAGAGTAGCTCGTCCGGGGGTGTTGTTCGAGATGTACAAATCTTTCGTCTGGATGGTTCCGCCCGTGGCGTTGAGAGTGCCGTCGCCTTTGTAGTCACCGTCGGCGATGTGGCCGAGCACGATCCCGGTGTTGGATTTCACTGTTCCGCCGCTCAGGTTCAGGACGCCCGTCCCGACGCGGCCGATGTAGATCCAGCCTTTCGACTCCATTTCACCGCCGCTCATGTTGAACGTGACGTTGCTTCCCTTGCGGTCCCCGATTGAGAGACTGTTATTCGTGGCGTTGTTCTGGTCGGCCGAGCCGGTACTGGTCGAGAGGAGTTTGCCGGTGCCGCTGAGGTTGTACGTGCCCTTCCCGTTATGGCCGAGCGGGACCCACGTCGATTCGATC
>JAFTCU010000293.1 GCA_017454585.1 Thermoguttaceae bacterium
CGCATGAATCCCGACTGGCCGCGCGCCAAGGAAGACTTTCTGGAAAACGAGAAATTCCGGACCGGGACGGTTTTGCGCTCGGAGATCCTTCCGGACGCCATACACCCCCAAAAGTCGATTTACTCCGTGGACCTGACGAAGGCTTACTCCGACAAAGTGGAGAAGCACGTGCGCACGTTCTGCTGGCTGAATCTCGAACGCGAGGACGTTCCGGTGGCTCTGATCGTTCTGGATGACGTGACGGTGAAAGACCCGAATTTTGAGAAATCGTGGCAGATCAACACGCCGAACGAGCCGACGCTGACGGAAACGGGCCTTTTGAGTACGGGCCGTCTTCCGGACGGTGCGACGATCGAGCCGGGTCGGCTTTCGCTCACGGTCCTGCTTCCGGCGGAGGAAAACCGCGAGCTGAAAAAGCGCAGCGTACACGACCTTCCCGCGGAGATCCAGAATCAGTACGCGAACTACGGCCGAAATCCGGTCGTGCAGGACGGCTGGCAGACGCGGGTTTACGCGACGAAGCCGAACAAAACCGAGCGCTTCCTGAACGTTCTCCAGGTGTTGGCTCCAAACGCCGAGCCGCTCCCGGTGAGCTTCGAGGAAACGCCAACTGGCGTGAAAGTGCTGATCGACGGAAAGAGCGTGGAGCTTTGACGACGGAAGGCGGTAATGGAGCGCGCAGCGCGGAATTACGCACCGGGTAAGGTTTATGGTAATTCAACCCGGCGCGTAATTCCGGCCTCTGGCCTCCATTACCGCCTCCCACTTGCGCGTATTCTGACAAAAATTTCATCACTTTTTTCTCTTTCCGCCCAAATTACTCTTGCATAAAATGGAAAAATCGGTTACTCTTCTTTCATAGTCGCAAGTATGCGGAACGGTTTTGTTTGGTTCGGGTTTCGGAGCAGGAATGGCAGTCAAAAAGTATCGCGCGAAGAATTTGTTCGAGGCTTTTGCCATGATTCGCGAAGATTTCGGGCTTAAAGCCACGATTCTGGAAACCCGGGAGATTCCGACACGGCGTTTCTTTGGCCTCATGAGCGGTGCGTCCTGTTTTGAAGTCACCGCTTGCGACGAGGAACCAGCTGAAGAAGTGGGAAGTGTCACACAAACGGCAGTTCAGGAACTGCCGCAAGACACGCTTTCAGGACCGGTTTCGTTTTGGGATTCCGTTCAGACTGAAACACCGGCGGCCTCAACGCGTGCGAATTCCCGTCTTTTGTTCGGTACGGACAGCGGTTTTTTTCGTCAGATAGCCAATCTGGAAAAGGATGAAAACACTTCCGTCCAAGGCGAATTGCGTGACGCGCTGTTTCAGATCTACTCGAAACTTCAGACGGCTGACATGGATGAGCGTTCCATCTCGGAACTCATGGCGCGTTTGCGTGAGGAAGAGATCCTTTACACTGCCGCAGGGAAACAGGTTTCAAACAGTGATTTCGCGTTTCTGGAAAAGAAACTCCAGCGCCTTGTAGCAGAGGAAATTCGCACGGCGGGGCCGATCCGGATCACATCCGGCAAACGCCGTACCGTTGCTCTTGTTGGGCCGACTGGTGTCGGGAAAACGACCACCATCGCGAAACTTGCGATTGATTATCGTCAGAAAAAGAATTGTCAGGTTGGCCTCATTACGCTTGACCTTTCCCGTATGGGAGCGGTGGAACAGCTGCAAACGTTTGCTGACGTGATCGGTATTCCGATGCTTTGCGCGGCTACTCGCCGTCAGATGAAGGACGCGATCGCGCGTATGGAGGACTTTGATCTGGTACTGATCGATACCGCGGGGCAAAGCCGCGCCGGCGAGATGACCCTTCAGGAAATGCGTGTCCTTTTCGACGCGGCGCAGGTGAATGAAATCATGCTCGTTCTGGCCAGCACTGCCCGAAGCCGGATCCTGATGAAAACGGTCCAGTCGTTCGCGCCGATTGGTGTCACGTCACTCATTCTGACGAAACTGGACGAAGCGCTGGGTCTGGGAAATCTTTACCCGCTTCTTCAGTCCACGACCCTTCCGGTCAGTTACCTGACGAATGGTCAAAAAGTTCCGGATGATTTCGAGCCGGCCGAGAAAGAACGGCTCGCAAAATATATTTTGGGGGATGCGTTTTAATCTCCGTTTTGAGTCTTCCTTTGGGGGAAGGCTGTGATGAGTACAGTGGTTTACCAACCCGTTTTTTAATGTTTTTCCTTGGAGTAATTCCGTGGCCAGTCCTAAAATTTCAGCAAATCTTGATTCCGTTTGGGTGGAATACAAAAAGCATCCGACTGTGGAACTTCGTAACCAACTCATGGAGGCGTATATGCCGATCGTGAAGTACAACGGCGAGAAGATTCGCGCCCGTTTCCCGAACGAAGTCGAACTGGACGACCTGATTTCTTCCGGCTATTTCGGACTGATGGACGCCATTGAGTCGTACGACCTGAACCGCGGCGTGAAGTTCGAAACGTACTGCATTCAACGGATCCAGGGCGCAATGCTGGACGAGATCCGGAATCTGGACTGGGTCCCGCGTTTGATCCGCTCACGGGCATCGAAGCTGAATGACGTCATGCATAAGCTGGAAGTCCGTCTTGGCCGCGAGCCGAACAACGAGGAGATCGCCGAGGTGATGCAGATTTCCGTGCAGGAAGTCGAAAAACTCAAGAAGGAAACCCAGACGGTCGGTCTGGTCTCTCTGAGCAATAAATGCACGGGCGACGATGAAAAAGATATGAACGAGGGTGACATTCTGGAAGACCGCCGCTCGGAAGACCCGTTCGATTCGCTTCAGCGTAAAGACCTGATCAAGCTCATCACAAAAGGTTTGAGCCAGAACGAACGTCTGATCCTGATCCTTTATTACTACGAGGAAATGACGATGAAAGAAATCGGCGCCACGCTCGACCTTTCCGAGAGCCGCGTCAGCCAGATGCACACGCAGATGATGAAACGTTTGCAGAAGCAGCTCCAGCCGCGTCGTTGTGAGTTGTTGCCTTCCATTTGACACGAATTGGAATGATGGTTTCGCCATCAGCCGCCTGGGAGCGGTTCCCAGGCGGTTTTTTTTATGATTTTGACCAACGCTGTTGGGTTTCATGAATATACAAACCGCAACCAGTGAAAAATCGCGTATTTCCCTCATTTTGTGGGGGAGTATTACTCTTTTTTGTCTCATTGAAGTTTTCCTCCCGCCGTTTTGCATCTGGAATTTTCGGGAAGACCTGCTTGAGCAGATCATGATCGGCCGCGAGTGGGTCCTCACCAGCAACAAACACCCAGCCCTGACGACGTGGATCGCTCAGATTTTCTGGGTGGGGACGAATCATTCGGATTACGCACTTTACCTCGCCAGCGCGGTGTGTGTGTTTCTCTCGTTTTTCGCGATCTGGCGGCTGGGACGGGAGTTTTTATCGCCCGAGAAAAATCTTTTCGCAACGTTGGCGATGATGGCGTTTTGGTACTTTAATATCGGAGCGACCCGATTCAATAATAATATTACGCTAATGCCGTGCTGGCTTTGGGCGATTTACTTCTTTTACTTCGCCCTGAAGAGCGGGAAAATTTCCTGGTGGGTACTGACTGGCTTGATGCTTGGGATCGGGTTGAACTGCAAGTACACGTGCATCCTTTTGTGCTTCGCGATGGTGATCTACCTCGTTCTGGAACGCGATGTACGCCGATTCTGGAAGACGCCCGGCCCGTGGCTGACAGTCGGAACTGCCGCGCTCGTTTTTCTGCCGCACGTGCTGGCGGTTCTGGGAAACTGGGATGTCATGTACGCCTACATCACGAACAAAAAAACCGGGACAGAGGGCTTGTTCTTCCTCCGCCTTTTGACGGGCTGGCTGACTCAGTTGGGGGTCATCTCCGCAGTGATTATGGCACTTTTCCCGCTTTTCAGACTTCCGATGAAACGGGAAAAAATCGAACAGGCAGACGTTTATCCCTTCAGAAAAACTTTTTTGGCAGGTATGTTTTTCCTGCCGATGCTCGTTTTGATCGGGTTCCAGTTTTACACGCACGTCGCGTTTGCAAATCGTTCCTATGGCTTTCACCTTTGGGGCCTGACCGGGCTTTACCTTCTCACGACGTTTCAAACGACGGAAGTCCGGTGGCACTGGAAACTTTCGGCCCTATGGATCGTGCTTTTGACGTTCGCTCAACTCGTTTCCCTGCCGGTTTTATGCTGGAATTTACATTATTATTCGCACGAACAGGGTGAACGGTTTTACCCGGGAAAGGCCTTGGCCGCGGAAGCTGACCGGATTTGGTCTGAAAATTTCCCAGGAGCGTCCTGCCCTTTCACGACTGCTTTGAGGAGTGATGTGCTAGCATGGAACGTGGCCGTTTACAGCAGGTTTCAACCGCGAGTTATAACACCCATCGGAAATTGGGCCAGTGACGAGGATCTGAACCGGAAGGGAGGGATCATTCTTTGGGAGAAAACAGACAGGGACCCGCTCAATGACGTGATCCCCGAGGTGAAAGAACGTTTCCCGAACGCGGTCTTCAAAAAAGATTTGAGCCTGAAATTCCAGCAGAAGAACCCTCAAGTCCCGCCCCTGGAAGTGGGCGTTGCGGTGGTAGCACCCCATGAGTAACAATTTGCGGGGAAGACGCTGGAAACGTCGTTAAAACGTGAGACGATAATGAAGCGTGGAGCGCGAAATTATGCGCCGGAATTAAAAGGTTGGGGCCGGTTCAGGCGCGTAATTCCGGCCTTCGGCCTCCATTCCGCCTTCCAAATATGAGGCTTTTCCTGGCAGTGAAACAAAAAAACCGCAGCGTAATCAACTGCGGCTTCTTTCGATCTTTAATGAATCGTTAAACTTCGTTTCAGAGGTCCACGTCCATCCGGTTATGCGGGACGAAAACTTTCGCGATGTATTTCCCAAGCATCAGGATGTACTCGCGCTGAAAGTTCCATTCATTTTTTTCCGTGGATGGAACGACATAGTTTCGTGGGTACACGTATTCGGGCATGGACTCGGGCTGGTACACGATGTTTCCGGACTTCACATCGATCAGTGAAACATTCACGTCCGCGTGTCCCTGCCAGACGTTCGTACCGGCTACGTGATTGAAACTCAACAGGTCGATCGCGATGACCTGATCGGCGCCGACAGCTTTTCCGATTTCCACAAAATCACTTTCCGCTTCCATCCCGTCGCAGTACTTTTCCACTTCGTCCTGCGAAATCATCGTGATACTTTCACGTTTTTTCTTTTTGGAAAAGTCCTTGATCCCCATGGAGACTCGCGTGTTCACGGCTTTGGCCAGTTCACAGGAAACGTCTCCATACTGGTAGGACGTCGAAGCGCGCGGCCGGCAGACAACGCAAACCTTTCCTTTCATGTCCATGCAAGGCGGGTCCACATTATCGCCTTTCAATGCGACGGCCATGATCCCCAGCGCATGGGCGCAACCGGTGACTCCGATCAATAAAGTGCCAAGCAAGAGCGCACTCCAAAATGGTGAAACTTTCATTTCGACTCTTCCTGAAATTTAAAGGTCCAAATTCCAATACAAAATTTTACCAGATTTTCACGATCGGCGCAAGGGCAAATCAGTGAAATTTTCGTCTCTTTTCGGAGGTCTTGAAATATTTTTTAAATATGGTATAATTCAGGAAGTATTTTCCAGAAACCAACGCACCTTTTTTGAATTTTCCATGGCTAAAAAACGTACTTCCAAACCGGCTGCGCCCTCTTTTTTGTCGATGGACGCGAAACCCGCCAAGGCGGCGAAACTCACTGAAAAAGACATCCGGACCGTCGAAAAGATCCGGAAGCTCGCGAGTGGGATCTCGCAAACGGCCGCCGAGCGTGAGGATCCGTTGATCTCGATTCCGTCACGTTCGCTTTCCAACGTCTGGTTCAATGAGATCGACCGCATCATCGAAATGGGCGACAAAACCACGGCCCGAACGCTTTTCAACCTTTCGCAGGCGCGCAGTTTTATGCAGACGCTCCTCATCGCGGAGGGGGCCAATCAGCTCATCAATCAGGGCAAA
Source organism: Thermoguttaceae bacterium (assembly GCA_017454585.1). Next base: position 5,994 of record JAFTCU010000293.1, read on the forward strand.
ACGCTCAGCATCCGTGGAATGTACTATCAGGCCAAGCACACGATCAAGGGCGTGAAGGAAGAAACGTTCAACGACCAGTCCGAAAGCGACCCGATCATCGAGGATCTGGAGGTGATCCTTTCCACCCTGCGCGAGGAGCTTCATCTTTACGCCCAGAAGCGAGGCGACATGGTGGGGAACATCACCCTGATCGACCGCGGCGACCGCATCGACTGTTCACGAATGGGGTCTGGCGGATACGGGATCCCCTCCATCGTCGAGCCGGAAGTCATCACGCTCGACCCGAAACTCTGCAAGGCGGATTTCGTCCTGCACGTCGAAAAAGACACTGTCTGGCAGCGCTTCAACGAGGATAAATTCTGGAAAAAGCATAATTGCATCCTGACCCACGGCGGCGGTCAGCCCTCCCGCGGCGTGCGCCGTCTGCTTTACCGCCTGAATCGGGAACTCGGGCTTCCCATTTACTGCCTGCTCGATAATGACCCGTGGGGGTACTACATTTACTCCGTCATCAAGCAGGGCTCCATTAATCTGGCCTTCGAGTCGAAGCGCATGGCCGTCCCGGAAGCCAAATTCATCGGGATCCGGTCGGACGACTTCGAGATGTGCGGCCTGACGCCGAGCGTTACGATCGCCCTGAACGATAATGACCGGAAGCGCGCGAAACAGATCGCCGAGTACCCGTGGTTTGCCGACAAAAAACCGTGGCAGGACGAGATCGCGAAGATGATGAAGCACGGCTTCAAGATGGAGGTCGAGTCGCTCATCAGCAAAGGAATCACCTACGTGACGGAAATTTACACGCCGGCGAAGATCGAAGCCATTCGTGCGCGCAAGCCGGACGCGTGCCTCGATTGACCCCGGACCAAACCCCAATTCATAATTTATCATTCATAATTTGCAAGGGCCCACCCCATGAAAAAGATCTTCCTTCTGTTCACCTTCCTGTTCCTCTTCACGACGCTGGCCGCAGCGGAGCGCGTGCTGGTCGTTGGAGATTCGATCACGGCTCAGTCCAACGCGGACTGGGGCTACGCGCCGATCGTGCGCAAGGCTCTGGCGGATGCCGGGGTCACGGACGTGACGTTCGTCTCGCTCGGCTGGAGCGGTCAGACCGTGGCGGGCTGGATCCCCGTCGTGGAACGCTCGAAGACCGACCTGAACGTCCATGGTGACCGTGCCGACATTCTGTTCAAGCAGGAGTTTGACCAGGGCGGCGACACGCTGATCGTGTTCCTCGGCATGAACGACGTGCTTTGCCCGTACGTATTCCCGACGGACGAAGGTTACGCGAAGTGGAAGGCCGACTACTGCGAGCTGATCGACCGCCTGCGCGAACGCGTCCCGTCGTGCAAAAGACTGCTTCTCTGCCCGCCCACGATGCTGACGGAAAACCCGTACTGCGTCAAAAACCTCATCATGGACCGCATGGGCGAAATCATGCAGGAGATTTGCAAAGAAAAGAACGCGCAGATCCTGGATTTCCGCGGCGAGATCAAGCGTTTCTTCCTGAACGCGTGTCTGCTGAACAATTCGTTCCACTTCACGCCCGACTGCGTGCATCCGCGTCATGAGGGCCACCTGGTGATGGCGTGGACGATTCTGCGCGGAATTGGTCAGGAAGCCGCGGCCGAAAAGGTTTACGAGCAGATCCCGGCCGAGATCAAGGATTTCACCTCACCCGGAATGAGTCTTTTCGTCCTGAACAGTTCTGAAATCGGCAAGATGCAGCTCCGCGGCCACGTGCGCGGTTTCGCCAAGAACGAGATCCAGGTCGAATGCCCCGAGGGGTGGAAACTCGACGAAGTGGCGGACCTGGGCGGCGACGAATTTGAGATCCGCCTGAGCGGCCACTCCAAAGTGCTGACCTGCGACCTGACCGTGAAGGCCGGCGAGATCGTCCGGACCGTGAAACTGAACGCGCCGTTCATGGTTTCGCAGTTCCTCGACGGCAAACCGTTCAATGGCGGAGCGGCCTACAAACCGGAAGAGACACGCACGAGCATCGACGACGCGATCCTCGCCGGCAAATGCCCGCTTTCGGCCCAGCTGGACGGCCAGCCGCTGAAGTGGACGGTTTATTACCCCCAGGCTGACGTGACGGGTTTTGACGTGCCGTGCGCCATTGACTTCGCGTCCATCGAAAACGGCCAGCAGTTCCAGACGGCCTACGTCGCCCGCCGGGTCGTGAGTCCGAAAGCCCAGAAAGTGAAACTGAACGTGAACGCGCTGAGTTTCAGCACGATGGCGTTCCCGACGATCTACGTGAACGGGACGCAAGTGTACGAAAACTGCGTCTCGCCGCGTTACCGTCAGCCGCGTGATTTTGTGGAGATCGATCTGAAAGAGGGCGAAAACCTCATCGTGGCCCGTGTCGGTCATTTCTGCTGGCAGTGGGCGGTCGAGTTCGCGCTGGAAGGCGGTGAGGGACTGGAGTATTAAGGAGAACCACTTCGCCTTTTCAGAGGGGTTGTCTGGGAGTTTCGAGGATTTTCCTAAATATTTTCGGCGATATAACCGATATAACCGATACAATCATTTATTTTACTGCGCCTTTCGGAAGCCAGAAATACTTTTTTTGAAAATTATTTCAATAAAAAACTGGTTTTTGGAGGGATTATGTGATAAAATAGATAGGAAGGATAGATTGGTGGGATTCTGAAACGCTAATTTCCATTTGGAAAGGATTGCAAAATGGACTGGCAAGACAAAGAACAAATATCACCGCGTGTTACGTGGCAGTACACGTTGTGTACCTTTGTATCTTTTTGTCTGGTTGCTGCTCTGGTTTCCTATTCCATTGGTTCACCCGATAAAGCAGTCAAATCCTCTGATTCAGATCGATCGGGGCTGGTTTCCATTTCATTAAAAAAGGATGGAGTCGCTGCATCTCTGGAACTCCCGCCGGAGTTTCATCCTTGGGGGGCGTTTGAATCCGGAACATGGTGCCTTTCACGTACCATCGTGGAAGGCAGGCGTTTGGGGCGTATTTCCCCCAAAACCTACATGGAATCCAACGTCATTCTGATGGACAAGCAAAAAAATATTTATACGACCATGACGGAATCCAGTATTCTTTTGGCCGGAAAAAATATTCAGAAAGAGCCTAAAATTGCCCAGACGGACATTTTTGGCCTTCCTGCGGATGGATCACGCCGCGTGGAGGAGCTTCCTTCCGAAACGCTGACCATTGAAGGCGTTCCTGTAGTTTGCCGCGTCCTGAAAATCGTCTCGGTTTCTGGCCGTTACCTCCGGGAAATTCAGGTTTGGTTCAATGAAACGACGGAGCCATACGTTTTCCGCAAGGTGCGCAGTACCTACCGTATCCCCTCCAATGTACGTATTGAACGAATGGTTCAAAATGTGACCTCGGCCCACCTCCAGTTTTCCCTTGCGGGCAAGGTCATGACAGGGTACCGTTACTCTCAAACTTCCGATTTTCTTACTTATGTTTCCAAATCGGAAGTTGTCGCTTCCCTGGCGGTCCCAGGACGAATTGTCACCCAGATCACACGGGAGTCCGATCATCGCGGTCGTCCGTTGCAGGACGTTTCTACCGAACTTATTGATTTTGGTTCAAGTGCTGAGGAATACCAGTCCCGTGTCTCGCGTGGTTCGGTACACTCCAACCGGCTGATCATCACGCCGACCGATTCGGAAAAGACAGAGGAAACCGGCACTGGCACAACGCCGGAAACTCCTGAGAAAAACGACCTTTCGTCACAAAAACCGGCGATGGGGGGCCAGCGTCATATTTCTGTGGAATTTTCCCTTTCCAGTGAGGATGACCCGGTGGAAGAGTCGGAATCGGTTCCTGATGCTGAAAAATCCATTCTGGAATCGGATGAAGAACCAGAACCTATGGAAGAGCCGGAAGTAACTCCAGCAACGACCGATTCGGTGAAACTTGAGGATTTGGTCAGTTTGCAAGAGTTGACTGCTATTTCTCAAAACCCGGCGGAAGCGGATGCGGGAATCATACCCGTTTCTGGTGGGCTGAGGCGTATGGAACCAGGGATTTTTCGGGAGTTTCAGGTTTCCTGGCAAATCGGCAATGAACTTTTAAAGCCAAACTCTCACGTAGAAATCGGTCGTCTGTTCCCCCATCTTTCGGGGGCGAAGTGGGGAAGATTCCTCCAGAATCGCAATCTCCTGCCGTCCGTTTTTCAAAAAATCCAGCGTTCCGATGAAAAAACACAAATGGAACCGGAAGACTTCTGAGGCTTGGGAGCAATGTTCCCAACGTCACTAAAAACACCAAACAAAACCAAACCACTCGCCAAAGGTCGTATTTCTTCCCCAATCGTTTTTTCCCATAAAGTTAATCAAAATCTTTCTTCCTTCAATCTTTTAGCCGAAATCTTTTGATGAGTGTTACTCTATACCTTGAGATGAAACCAAATTCCTCCTGATTCATAAAAAGAATATAAAATGCAAAAGTCCCTCGACACCAAAATAGCGCGTATCCTCGCCGACCGCAGCTGTAACGATTTCATTCTTGCCGATGCCAAAGACGCCGACATGGCGTACGGCTTGGCCGCGCCTGGCTTGAGCCCCGAATCCTTGAGCGGTGAAGCCCGGTTCCGCACGCTTGACGAGTACCGCGCCCAGATCCGTGAAGTCATCGCGCAGGGGCTGGTGGACATCGTGTTGATGAGCGCCAGCACGAACGAGATCCTCACGCTACGCGAGCGTCTTTTCGAGAATTCCGCCGTCACTCCCGCGATCCGGGCGAACGATGCGACCGATATTTGGCTCGCCGGGGCTGAGGGCGTTTACACGTCCGAACCATCGCGGCCGTTCCGTTCCGCTTCGCTGGACTACGCGATGTGCGGCAAAGGCTCCTGCAAGCCCGAGGAGCGGAAACTTGGCGCCGACCTGGGCCTCTATTCCGTCACGTTCAATAACGACCTGGAACTGGACATGGCCACGCTTTTGGCCTACAAGCAGTTCCGCACCGAAGCCGCCCGCAAAGGTTTTCGGCATTTTCTCGAAGTTTTCGCCCCGAACGCGCTTCAGGCCGACGTCGCCGACATTCCGCGCTTTGTGAATAATCACATCGTGCGCACCCTGGCGGGTGTTGCGGGTGCCGAGCGACCGGTTTTCCTGAAAATCCCGTATTTCGGCCCGAAAGCTATGGAAGACCTGGCCGGTTTCGACTCGAACCTCATTGTGGGGATCCTCGGCGGCTCGGCCGGCACGACGTTTGACGCATTCCAGATGCTTTGGGAGGCCAAAAAATACGGTGCCCGCGTCGCTTTGTACGGACGGAAGATCAATTCGGCCGAGCACCAGCTGACGTTTATCCAGATCCTGCGTCACATCGTCGATGACGGTCTGCTCCCGAAAGACGCGGTGCGGCTTTACCACTCGGAGCTCGGCAAAATGGGCATCCGGCCGAAGCGGAGCCTTGAGGACGACCTCCAGTCCATGGCGCAGGTTTTGAGTTACGAATCGAAATCGACGCAGCCGTCCGCCGCAGTTCCGAAGCCGGTTACACAATCACCATCGAAATCGGCTCCAACGCTGGGCGGTAACGCGATGCCTGCCACGGAAAACCTGACGCCGCAGGAAAAAGTCCAGCGCAACCTGGAGCGCCTGCGCAAAATCTTCGGATGATTAAAAAAAGAGCCTCGTCTTCGGACGAGGCTCAAATTTTTGACCAGATATTCTCTCATTATTCGTTATTCATTATTCATTATTCATTTTTTTTGAAAAAATCTTTCCCGCCCCCCTTGAAAGATTTTCAGGATGTGATATACTATTGCCCATCTTGAGTGAAGTGATTCACCGAGTCAATCTTTGACAAGAAGCGAAACAATTTGGATAAGTGACATCTTAAAAGA
>JAFTCU010000294.1 GCA_017454585.1 Thermoguttaceae bacterium
CCGAATACTTGACCGTCTCACCGTTGGAAATAACGACGTCAGCGGCCTGAACTGCGAAACCGCCCATCCAAAGGGCCAAAAGGATCGCGGCGGTGGTTTTAAGGGTCGTTTTCATGGTTTTTTTGGGAAAAAGGGGATGAATTAAGGGTGGGGATCAAGCTCGCTTGCCGGAATGAAAGCGGCGGGAGACTGCCGCGAAGCAGCCGAAAATTCCGGTCAAAAGGAGCAGCCACGCCGACGGTTCGGGAACGGCCGAAGCATTAATGCTGAACGTCACCGTGTCGCCACTGGCTGAAATCAGCCAAAGCGACTGATCCTGCCCGGAAAGCGAGGCAAACAGCGGAGCCATATCCGTGCCGGGATTGACTTTGAAGAGGTCGAAGGACTGACCGGGCTGAATGGCGTCAAGGTCATAGTCGAGCACCAGTTGAGAACCTTCCTCAAAGAGGGCGTTTCCCGTGATGGCGAGCTGGTCCGCGGTGTTGGCGGCCGCGTCGATTTCGAGGTAAATGGACGCGCCGGATTTGGCGGTGTAGTCGCCCGTGATGGTGGTCGTGCCGATCGCCTGGCCTTCACCCGTCCAGTTCTGGCCCGGGGAGAGCGTTCCGCCGTCCTGCGTCAGGTTGAAAGCGACTTCGGTCGCGGAAAGGGTCCCGTCTTCATTGATCGTGAAGACGCTGTTCCCGCTTTGGGTGATCGTGCCGGTGACGTTGAGCGTTCCGCCGGTCAGATTGTACGTTCCGTTTTCGATGGAAATGGGGATCTCAAGCCCGTCCATTCCGATGTTCATCGTTCCGCCGCTCTGCTTCACTTCAGAGTTCCGCACGATAAAAGCGCCGTAGCTTGACGGAAGTTTATGCACGTTAAACGTTCCGCCTTCAAGATTCAGGGTTCCGCTTCCAAACTCGCCCAGGCCGCAGACGCCGGTACCGGTCCAGGTCACGGAAGCGTTGTCCTGCAATGTGAGCGTTCCGACGCCATTACGTCCAATGATCAAGTGGTTACCCGTGATGCTCAGCGAGGCGGAATTCTTCATGAGCATGGTTCCATTGCCTCCTGCGCTGTTCGAGATCATAAAGGATTTCGAGGTGGTCATCTTGACCGAATCCTGAAGGGTGAGCTTGCCGGTTCCGGAATTGGCGACGTTTACCTCCGCAGTGGTCAAAGTCGAATTTCCCTTCACGGTCATGGTGCCGTTACCCTGGTTTCCGACGTAAAGCGTACCGTTCACGGTCAGTTTACTGTCGGTAATATCAACCGAGGAAGTGGCGGTAGTTTTGTCACCAATCTGGAAATTACTGGAAAAACTGCCCGTGGCGTTGTTTTTCATCGTAAAGGTCGTTTGTGGCGTTCCGCCGGTGTTGTCGCCGAGGATGACCTGTTTGGCGTTCAGTGTTCCGCCATCGATCAGGATGTCCGAATTCCCGCGGAAGCCGGCGATGTAGTACGACCCGGTCGCGTTGACGGTCCCGTAAATGTCCATCGCGCCGTAGTCTCCATTGAAGAAGCCAAGGCGTACGCTTTGATTCGTGCTAAATGTCGCGCCTTTTTCGACGGTGATTTTATTGTCCGTGCTATTGGAATTGCTTCCGATCGTGATGTATCCATTGTCGAAAGAAGCGTCCGTGTTGGCGCTGACCAGCGACGTCGTGTTCATGGTAACCGTCGAGCCGGACTTGATGAGGATCCCCTTGCCGAACTTGGGGGTTCCGCCCGTGATGTTCATCTTGCTGGCGTTCGTACCGTTCCCGACCGTGACGAGGTCTTTTCCGACAAAGTTCCCGCCGGTCATGGTGAATTCCCCGGTACTGTTGGCATTGGTCCCGATCCGCGTAACGCCGGCATTATTAACGGTTCCGCCGCTCATTACGAACTGACATTTTCCGCCATTCTCCGAGTCACCAATAATGATTCCCCCCGTCCCGCTGGATTTGTCCAGATTGATCGTCCCGCCGGTCACATCGACTCTTGCGTTCGTATTGAATCCCAGCGCGAGCCAACGATGAACGTTCACGATGGCTCCGTCCTGGACTTTGAACATGGCGCTTCCCGAGCCGGGAATAAATCCACCCGTACCCGTACTGTTGGCGCCGATGCGCAGATTGTTGAACGACGCCGTCGCGTTGGAAATGAGGACAGAGGAATCTTCATCGATCGCAGCCCAGTCGCCGGTTGACGTGTTGCCGCCCGAAATGATGAGCGTCTGCCCATCCTGAACGATGAACTTGGTGTCCGAGATCGTGTTCGTGCCGGCCTCGATCCTCATGACCGAATTCGTTGTCGGAGCCACACCGCCTTGCCATTTGGTCGGGTCAGCGAAATCGCCGCTGGCGTCCGGGATCCAGATCAGGGCGTCGCTCGGAGCAGAATCCTGATACAGAACATAAATATTGTCAAAGTCGGCGTTCGCGGTCGAGCCGCCCGTACGTCCGCGCAGCAGGACGCTGTTGCTGAAGGGAGTAAGATCCCCGATGAAACCGGTCCATGTGCCATAAAGCATGCTCGTGCCGCTGGCGAACAGATTGACCGTCACATCCGCTCCCAAATTCTCTGGACGATAATTGATCGAAAATTCGGTCGTGAAGGGATTGCCGTCCTTGAAGGTGACCCCATTCGTGCCCACATTAATGGAACCGACCTCTTTGCCGTCCCAATAGATGGCGACGTTGTTCTTGTTGTAAATCTGGTAAGCCAGAGAGAACGAACCCGCGATATTGGGAGTTTCAGCGTTCGAGGACGTGATCAGCTGCGTGACGTCGATGCCCGTGCCGGCCAGCGTAAAACTGACGCCGTCCGCGACCGCGCTGGTGAAGGTGAGGTCAAACTTTCCGTTGATGCTTCCCGTTGCGGAGTTCACGGCCGTGTTGTACGCCTGATTATTTAAACTTCCTACTGTATTTATGAGG
>JAFTCU010000295.1 GCA_017454585.1 Thermoguttaceae bacterium
CGGGTTCATGCTCATCATGATGCGCGTGAAGTAGTGGTTATCGTCCACGTACTCCCAGCGGAGGAACATGACGCGGCCGTTGTTGAGCGTGATCGGGCACCAGTCCTGATCCTGTTCAAACGTGACCTGGCGGGTCGTTTTCCCATCGGGTTCCACGCGGAAAATGTTGCCTACGTGACCGGCGCCGCCGATGCACGGCACGCCCATCATCGACGCGCTGGAGATGAACATGTGCGCGCCGTCCGGCAGGTAGCATCCTTCCACGTTATCGACGTCGGGGCCGATGAACGGGGTGATCTGTTTGAATTCCTCCGGTTTATCCAGATTCACTTCGAAGACTTCCCACGTATTTTTGTCGGAAAGGGCGGTGACCAGGATGCGTTTGGCGTCCCAGTTCAGGCAAATGTCACCCATGTAGCCCGGACGCGGAGCTTTGATCAAAGGAGTGATCTCGTTCGTTTTGAGATTCAGGACGTCGATCGTGTTGTCGTTCGGGCCTTTGCCGCGGGAGCAGTTCGACATCCAGTTCGCCTCGACGTTCGGGCTGCCGGCGACGCGCACCAGCACGTTTTCCGGAAGGAGCGGGTTGGCCAGAAGCGCCTCACGGCGGAAAGCGAGAAATTCTTCCGCGACTTTCAGTGCGTTCTCAACCACGGCAGGGTCTTCCGGATTGATACTCGCAAAAGCGTTTTCGTATTTCTTCAGACCTTCAAGATATTTCGCGCCGTCGTACTGGCCTGGGAAGTTTTTCGTCAGATGTTCGATCGCCATGCGCAGTGCGGGCATTTTCCGGAGAGCGTCCACCGCGTCGGGCGAGATGCGGGTCAGTTTCAGCTCGAGCTGACGGCGTGCGATCGCTTCCTGAGTGGCGGCTTTTTCCTCATCGCTGGAGAACAGGTTCGGGTCTTTTTCGTCTCCGACGACCTGGATCTCGATCAGCGACATCCAGCCGTCGCCACGGGTGTTTTTCTTGCTGGGGTCGCCGGCCTTGGTCGGGTAGGTGTTCCAGAAGCGGTACTCGATCCAGTCATAGGCCTGGCCGCCAAGGAATTTGCCGTTATCGGTTTCCCGGAAGGAGGATTTGAACCCACCGCCGTTAGAACCGATGACTTTATCACCGGTGGTGAGAAGGAACGCGTCCGGGCCGTCGAAATTCGGTTTCTGACCGGGGTTTTTCGAGTTGTTCACGAAGCGAACCTCGTAGTCCTGATTCGCGCGTGAGTCGATATTACCGGTGTAAAGAATGATTTCTTTGATGTTGCGTGGCTTGCCAAGATAAATCACAAGGCGAGCAGGATTACCGGAAACGCCTACACGGCCTTCCGCTCCGAGTTGACCGACAAGACTGTCCGTCATGGCGACGTACGCCCCCGCGTCAATGCCAGGGGACTCGACGATTTTGGTTTCCGGGAAGTTGAGGAAATTCAGGACGTGACCAATCGCCACATCGTTCTGCATCGTGACGAAATCGTCCGGGTTGTTCGCCCATGACATGGTCGTGAATTCGACCTCGGCCTGAAGTGTGGTTCCAAAGAAAACGGCCACGCCTGCCGCCAGGGTCAGGAAGATTTTTTTAAACATGAGGTTTCTCCGATATTTGCGAAAAATCGCCAAGTGGAAAGGTTGATCGAAATAAAATCAATCTATTTTAACTATTAAACCACACTCCCCCGCTTTTGTCAACCGTGTGGAATTGAAAATTTTGAGGTTTTTTCAGAAAAAATGGTATGCCTGTCGAATATCTGTCGCATTTCAGAAAATCCCGTTCGGGAACATTTCCAAAAGCCGCATCCCGCCGAGGATCCACAAAACCGCCACGACCGGCGTCAGCAGGTTCGTCGTCAGGATCGCCGTCGCCGCCACCCGGTTCGAGCCGTTGTACAGCTTCGTGAACATGATGATCAGCATGGCGGTCGGCATCGCCACCTCAACCACCAAAATGCGCTGCACGAGCGGGTTTTCCGGAATGCAGAGGGCCGCGAAAACCATCAACGCCGGGAAGATCAGCGCCCTGAAAAAGAGCGTCCAGCCCACCAGCGAGTACGTTTTCGCATCCCGAATATTCACGTTCCCGTTCGCGACCTGATCGTAGATCATCGCCCCGATGAAAATCAGCGGGACAGTGATTTGGGCCAGCCCGATGTTCTCGATCGTCCGCGCGATGCACATTGGAATGTTGCCATCAGGGCCCATTCTCAGGCCGCAAAGGTTCAGAATGATTGCGGCGAAAATCGTAATAAAGGGTGTGCTGAGGACCTTTTTCCACCAGCCTTTTTGAAGCCCGCCCGCCAGGTACGGCACGATGCAGATCCAGACCGAAAGCTCGATCCCAAGGATGAAAACGAACAGCGCGGTCGCATATTGCGGCTCGTTCGGGTACAAAAACTGAATGATCGGAATGGGGACGTAGCCGTAATTATAGAGCGACGACGTGCAGAGAAACGTCCGGCGCTCCGCATCGTCGGCCAGGCTCGTGATTCGGGCAGGGAGAGCGATGAACAGACGCATGATCAGCATCGCGACCAGCACCGAAAAGAAACCGAAAACCGGCGCCAGGCCGTAAGAGATCAGATTTTCCTTCAGCGGCGTGGCCATGATTTTGCTGAAAATCAGGCACGGGTAGAGCAGATTCAGGCAGAGGCTCATCGCCGAGTCATCCGCCTCGGGACGCAAAACTTTCACGTAACGCAAAAAGCCGCCGAGGATGATGAGGAAGAAAATCATCAGTGTGGCGCTTAAAACCGGCTCAATCATGGGATGCTTTCCAGGGGGACGACGCTTCCAGCGTCGTTAATACGGAGGGCCGGCGTCCTCGCCGGTCAAGTTAATTACGCCACAATTTACGGAATCATTACTGACTCCACTCGCCAGAGTCGTTTTGCGAGTGGTGGCAGTAATACCACCATAAATTCCACTCAAATAAATATTTTGTGCCTTTCCAGCTTCACCGGTTATTAACTTGACCGGCGGGACGCCGGCCCTCCGGACCAGCGACGCTGGAAGCGTCGTCCCCACAGAGGGCCATCTGGACGGCACAGACCGCGATCCCGTGCGCGTCGGCGAACTCCAGAACGTCCGTCCGATCGACGAGGATCGACCGCTTGGCCTCGATCGCGATCACCTGGCCGCCCGCCTTGGCGAACGTTTCGAGCGTCTGCAACCCGATCGTCGGGACGTCGAACCGCATGTCCTGCTTCGGCTTGGCGACTTTCACGAGCACGAGGTTCTTGCGGGTACACAATTCGCCGGCCCGCTCGATGCAGCGGTCTGTCCCTTCGATCCCTTCCAGAGCGATCGCCACGCCGTTCGCCACGACGACCGATTGCCCGACGTCGAAGCGGCCGAGCGTTTTCGCGACCTGCAAGCCGTACCGAATGTCGCGCCACTGCGCCTCGGTGGGGCTCTTTTTCGTCAGGATCCCTTCTTCGGCGAGCAGCTCCGGCACGTAATCCGTCGGGGCGCCCATTTTCAGGCCAAATCTTTCAAAAAGTCGAACGAGTGCGAGCATCAGCGAGTCGTCCTTGCAGTCGTGTTTGTGGGTGAGGAAATACGAGGCAAAAGTCCGGAACGTGAGCCAGTCGGGAAGATTCACGAAAAACGACGTGGGACGGAAAAGGCGCCATTTGAAGTACTTCCCCAGCGCGATGAAATCGACGATCCCGTGCCGGCGCATGTAGTGGATGATCCGCCCCAGCTTGCACATCCCGATGGGCCGGTACACGGCACAGGCTTCGGTGAGCGCCGTCCGATCCGCATGACCAACCACGCCGAAGCAGTGGACCTCAAACCCCTGCGCGGCGAGTGCCTTCGCGACGTAAACGGGGTAATGGCCCCAACCGGCGATCATGCAGATTTTCTTCATTGGAATACGGGGACGACGCTTGCAGCGGCGTCAAGAAAAAAGTCATATTTATATTTATAAGACGACGCTGGAAGCGTCGTCCCCCGTAAATTCGCGGTATCACCGCACTCCCAATATTTAAGGACGACGCTGGAAGCGTCGTCCCCGTAATTTTGTTCCTGGAGATAAACACCACTATTTAAAGTTCGGGTCGGCACCAAGATTGATATTTCCAAGTCCAGCGTCAATATCGCACGGGCACATGAGCGATTTATATGTATTATAATAGATTGCCTTGCTGACCGCCCTGACGCTTCCATCCGCGAACGCCACGTTATTCACCTGCGAGTGACGGCTCGTCGGGTAGTTGGAATAGTCTCCGGTACTCACAGAGTCGCCGTTCCATATCAGCCCAAACCGTTTGCAGGCGTTGTCCCGGTTACCTGACTGGACCCAGTTCTCGTATGGGCTGTAAGTGGTGGCGATATTTCCTGAATGCCCCGGCACTCTCTGATAACACTTTTCTGAAAGCAAAATCGTGAGGCTGGCACCATCTTTACAGGAGGAAATGGAAGATTTCGTGTATGAATTCGTTTTGTTCCCATTATAGAAGAATAAAAGACCGGACGCGCTCCACTTTTTCCGCTCGGCGGCACTGCTGTTGTTTGTCAGGCCCCAACCTCCTGAATTTCCCACGTTTCCCATGTAACTAAAACTGTTTACAGGCGAGTCACCCACCGGGCATTTAAACTGCTTCACGGGTTGGGCTGTTGGATTGTCGGCCAGTTTGCCAAGCCCCAGTTCCTCAAGGATTTGCGTGTACCAGGAATAATTATTGTCCGAACGCCCCACATAGGGGAGGTGATCCTTGTTGGAGTCAAACAGGATCATGGCTTGCGCCAGTTCGCGTTCATTATTGGCGCACGTGGCCTGTAACGCGGCGAGACGTGCATTCACGATGGCGGGCATAAGCAGGCCCATGAGGACACCGATAATGGCGATGACGACGAGAAGCTCAACGAGCGTGAACCCACGGCGGACGGTGGTGATTTGTGTGACGGACATGATTTTCCCCTTGAATATGCTGATTGGATAGTTGCCCCTTATAATACGGTGGAAACTGTCTGTTGGTTCAAACGACAAATAAATATTGAAAAACGGACGAACCTCCTGAACCATTATTCGTTATTCGTTCTTCATTATTCATTATTTCTATATTTTGCCCCATTTTCAGGAAATTTCCAGCCCCTCCGGCACTTTTTTTTAAAAAATTTCCAAAAAAAGCGCGGGTGGGGCTGGATTTATTTTCAATTTTAGTGCAAAATAGAACGTATAAAGAGTAATCGTTGGAAACGTTTCCCTTTTCACAGGACTCACATCATGAAAAACACTTTTTCCCGCAGGGCGTTCACACTGGTGGAACTCCTTGTCGTCATCGCCATCATTGGGGTTTTGATGGGCCTGACCATCCCGGCCGTTCAATCGGCGCGAGCCGCGGCAAGAATGACAACCTGCCTGAACAACGAAAAACAGATCGCCACCGCCGCGATTGCGCACGATTCGACACTAGGATATTTGCCGTTTTATCGTTACTACTACAGGAACGGTGGTACGGCGGTGTCCGTAAGCTGGGTCATTCCTCTTCTGCCTCAGCTTGGTGAAACAGCCCTGTGGAATTCATGGGAAAATGGAAATGCCCAGTACAGCTCGCTTGCGTTTTTGATTTGCCCGGACAATAAAGAAAAGAAAACGGTCCAGGCAGGTCTTTCTTACGGCGCCAACTGCGGTTACTCCGGGACTGAAAATGACGGCGGAGGCGTTTACGCTTTCCAGCTCGGCGCATTTGTGAAGGATCCCCAAAACAACAAACGCTCGATGATCAGTAAGATGAAAGACGGTGCGAGTTATACGATTCTGGCTTCGGAAAACTTTACGATCCAGAACTGGCAACCGGCCGAACGCACCGCGAACGGGATCCTCTGGGCCTCTTCGCTGACGACAAACAACTTCCCGTCGAGCAAGCACCCCCAGCTCGGATTTAATACGGTTTTCGCGGACGGAAGCGGAAAATACCTCAACCGAAATATCGGTTACGTAACCTACTGCCAGCTTATGGCCCCGGACGACAAAAAAGCCTCTAAATACAACAGCAACATGAACAATCCGATGGATACGAAACAGCTCGGCAATTAATCACTGAACTTTTTGGAAATCCGATAACACTCATAATCAAGGACCCTCACTCATGCTTAAACTCCACAACGCAATGTGGCCCGGCGTGGTCGGCAAAGGCCAGCCCGGGACGGAACCTTTCATCGATCTGGATACCATGCTCAAAATGACGGCCGCCGCCACGGTGGACGGCCAGCATTTTGACGGCGTGGACCTTTTCCTCTCCGACCCGCACATCAGCATCGACTCCACTGACGAGGATCTTCAGCGCCTCGCCGACAAAGTGCGCTCTTACGGCCTTGCGATCGGCTCGTGCGTCGCTCCGATCTGGGGCGGCTGCGGCGGCGGAAGCGCCATGGGGGACGAAATCGAGCGCGGGCGGTTCCTCCAGATGGTCCAGAAAGCGTGCCGCCTGGGGATGAAGCTCCGCGAGATCGGTGTCAGGCCATACGGCTGTATCCGTGTCGATTCGTCCTGCTCGGTCGAGGAATGGAGCAGCGACCCGGTCGGGAACACCGCCAAAATCATCGGTACGTTCACGGAAGCGGCCAAAATCGCCAAAGACTACGGGGAGATCCTCGCGGCGGAAGGCGAGATCTGCTGGGGCGGGATGCACTCATGGAAGTGGATGCTCCGCGTTCTCGAAGGGGTCGGCCAGCAGGATGTGTTCGGTTTCCAGGCCGATATGTCGCACACGCTCCTCTACCTGATGGGCTACAACGCGCCGGAAGACCGGATCCTGCCGGAGAATTACGACTGGAAAGACCGCGATGTTCTCGATGAAGCGTATATCAAACTGACCTCGAAACTTCGTCCGTGGGTCGTGGACTTCCACGTGGCCCAGAACGACGGCTCGGTCTTTGGTTCCGGCTCGCACGACAAAACGGGGCGGCACTGCCTCGTGAACGACCCGAACGGGAAGCTGGA
>JAFTCU010000296.1 GCA_017454585.1 Thermoguttaceae bacterium
ATGAAACCCTTCATGAAGCGGCTGAAACCGTACTTCGAGTGGCCAAACTCGCGCTTGCGGTGCTGAACGACCACTTCCGTCACGCGCCAGCCCCGGGAACCGGCCAGGACGGGCAGAAAACGGTGGCGTTCCCCGAAAATCGGCAGCGAGTGCGCGACTTCGGCCCGGTAGCACTTCATCCCGCAGTTGTGGTCGTGCAGGTGCACGCCGGTGAGGGAACTGACCATTTTGTTAAAAACGCGCGAGGGGTAAACTTTGTGCCAGGGGTCGTGCCGGACCTTTTTCCAGCCGCTTACCAGGTCGAAACCTTCGTCGAGTTTCGCGAGGAAGTTGGGGATCTCGGCCGGATCGTCCTGCAAATCGGCGTCCATCGTCATGATGAACTGGCCGGTGGCGGCTTTGAAGCCGGCTTCCAGACCCGCCGCTTTGCCGAAATTCCGGCGGAACCGGATCGCGTGGGTCTCCGGGTTTTTTTCCGCCAGCGAGCGGATCACGTTCCAGGAGCCGTCCGTCGAGCCGTCATCAACGAAAATGATTTCTTTCTCGTAAGAATGCTCCGCGCAGACTTTCTGGATCTGCTCGAAGAGGATCGGAAGGCTTTCTTCTTCGTTAAAAACCGGAATGACGATGGAAAGGAACATGAGCGACTCCACGTGACCTTGCTGGACTAACAAACGACATACACTCTATTATAGCATAGACTTTTGTTTCGTAAATAGGGGGGCAGAAAAAATTAGGCCGGAGTCATACTTGACAAAAAATCAAATAAGAGTACAATTAAGACAAGAAATTCAATCCTTGCTCATTCAAAAGGAGTTTACGATGTTTTTACCGGCACTTTCTGGAATTGGACCTGTAGAAGTTCTTATTCTTTCCATTGTGTGTATTCCGATATTCTTCTCGTTTTTGAGCCACACCCGGGTAATGGTCGTTTCAGGAAAAATCATCAATCCCCGCGGAGTGCTTTTGATTCGGATTCAGGGCCGGCGGGCGGGGTTTATTCACTGGCTCCTGAAACTGTGCCGGATAGAGGCGGCCATCACTTTTTCCGTTTATAAAGACCGGATCGAACTGAGAGAAGATTCTTTCTTCGGGGAACGTACGGATTTTATTTTTCTGAAGAACGTCTCAGTTTTGGGAATCTCCTACGCGAGTTCCCCCCTTTTGCTGGTTCTGGCGGTGGTTCTCTTCTTTTTTGGGACAGTCGTATTTTTTATGGGTGAGGAAACCTGGCCTTCTTTGATCTTCCTGTTTTTCGCGGCGGTTTCTCTTGGGGGTTATGTCCTCTCCAAGCGATACGGAATTCAAATACGCTCTCCGGGTTTGACCTGGCAAATTTTGTTTTATAGAAGTCTCATTGAAGGGACAGAGATCACGCCTTACGATCTGGAACGGATTCAGCAGATTTTCAGATTTTTGATGGACTCAGAGGGGTACGAGGACAATTCGGAAGAAATTGCCGCTCCCACACGTTTACAGGAGCCTGCAGTGATTGGTGAAATATCTGCCATTGAAACGAAAGGCGCGGCCCAGCGGGTTTTTTCTCCCGCCCCGCCTTCTCAGCCTTCCGCTTCTACTCAGCAGTCCATTCCGACTCCGCCCCTTCCAACGAGCCGGCGCCCTGTTCAGCCACCGGAACCTCCGCGGTTACGTTGAGTTGATCACGCCAGTTCAAGCGCGTCGGGCAGATGGATCGTTCCTTCGTACAGCGCACGGCCGATGATCGCAGCATCAAGGCCCGCCTCTTTCAGTTTACGGACGTCTTCGAGCGTCGTGACCCCACCGGATGCGACGACCGGGACTCGTACAGCGTCTTTCATTTCTTTCATGGCTGGGACGTTGGAGCCTTTCATCATCCCGTCCGTCGCGATGTCCGTATAGACGATGGCGGCCATCGGGAGGTCGTTGAACTGGGCGGCCAGGTCGATCGCCTTCGTCTGACTCGTTTCCAGCCAACCGTCGGTGGCGACGTACCCGTTTCGGGCGTCGATCCCCAGCACGAGGCGGTTCGGGAACTTGAGGCACATCTCGCGGAACCACTCGGGCTGACGCAGGGCCAGGGTCCCAATGACGAGCCGATTCAGGCCCAGCTCAAGCAGCGAGCGGATGGTTTCTTCGTTGCGGATCCCGCCCCCCAGTTCACAGGGAACGCCGGAGGTTTGGACGATGGCGCGGATCGCCTCCAGGTTGGTCGGCCGTCCGTCCTTGGCGCCGTCGAGATCGACGAGATGGAGAAACTCGCCGCCCAGCTCGACCCAATGCCGGGCCATTTCAGCGGGATTTTCCCCGAAAACGGTTTCCTGATTGTAATCGCCCTGACGCAGACGGACGCATTTTCCGCCGCGTAAATCGATTGCCGGTAAAATTTGCATGGGATGCTCCTTCTGACTGAAAACTGAAAACTGTCAACTGAAAACTATTATGCCATAGAGCGCGAAAAAATCAAGGGGAGGCGGGGACGTTTAAGAGAAATCTTGCGGGGACGACGCTTCCAGCGTCGTCAATTCGGAAGGATGGCCCGGCAGCAAAAAAATGCGGGGACGACGCTTCCAGCGTCGTCCATGGGAGGCGGTAAATGGAGGCCGTAAGGACGGAATTACGCGTCGGGGGGATTGAACAGCGCGTTCACGTGACTCCCCCAGTCTCGCTTTGCGAGCCAGCCCCCTCAATGAGGGGGCCTTTAAA
>JAFTCU010000297.1 GCA_017454585.1 Thermoguttaceae bacterium
CAGTTGGGAGAGCGACTGGCTGGCAGCCAGTAGGTCAGCGGTTCGAACCCGCTATTCTCCATTCCGGCAGGGTAGCCCAGTTGGTTAGAGCAGCGGATCCATAATCCGCATGTCGTGGGTTCAAGTCCCACCCCTGCCACTCGAGCAGTCCGTTTTTTGGCGGACTGTTTTTTTATGGAAACACGTCTTTTAATTTTCAGCCTCTTTTTTTTCGCTTTTTCCTCTCTCGCCGCTTGACATCTCGCGGGGACTGGTGTAAAATGGAATCTGCACGCGTGGTTTTGTATTCGTCAAACCACGTTTTCAGACTGATTTTTCCCCTGTTTTGCGATCCTCACGAAAATGAAAAAGATCCTTCCCCTCCTTTTCGTCCTGCTTTCTTTCCCGATCCTTTCCTCTGCCGAGACGCTTGACAAGCAGTTTCGCCGTGCGCCGTTGATCCTCCCGGGGGCAGACCTCCCGTTGAGGCCTTTACCGCTCTGGCACACGAACGGGCCGCTCACCGACGATCTGATCCACGAGTTCTTCGAAAAAGGGACCGAAAACGGTTTTGGCGGTTTCACGTTCCTCCCTCTTGGCCGCAACGTCCCGACCGAGCCGCGCTACCTGACCGACGGCTACTTCGAGTACTTCGGCAAGATCCTCAACGAGGCCCAAAAACGCGGCGAGAAAATCATCTTCTACGACGACGTGGACTTCCCATCCGGGACCGCTGGCGGAAAAATGTGGGAACGCTTCCCCGACCTGTGCGTGAAGCGTCTCGATCAGGAATCGTGGGACGTGCAGGGCCCCAAGGCCGACGCGGAGTTCAAATTCTCGCGCAAACTGAACCAGAACTGGAAGGACGGCATGATCCAGGCCGCGGTGGCGATGAACCTCAAAACGTGGGAGCGCGTGGACCTGAGTCTCGAATCTTCCGGCGCCGCGCTCTCCGACGAGTCGATCCGGTGGAACGTCCCGGAAGGCGACTGGAAAGTGATGGTTTTCTACGCTCTGAGTGACGGATCTCGGGTCGATACAATGTCGCCGGAAGGAATGAAAACATTCATCTCGCTGACGTACGAGGAGTTTTACAAACGCTTCCCGCAGCACTTCGGCACGACGCTGCCATTCTGCTTTTTCGATGACGTGACGATCACGCAGACGAAAGGCGGGCGCAACTGGACGCCCGGTTTCAATCAGAAGTACGAGGAACTCTACGGCCACTCCCCGGCGCTGGACTACCCGGCGATCTTCTTCGCGATGGGGCCGGAAACCGCCGCCGCCCGCGTACGGATCTGGACCACCCGAAACGAACTGTTCGCCGACGGCTACCCGAAAGAGGTCCACGACTGGTGCGCCCGTCACGGGATGAAATCAAGCGGCCACCCCCAGGGTCCGTACGTCATTCAGCCGCTGAACATGTGCGGGGACGAAATGCTCACGCACCGTTCCAGCGACGCGCCGCTTTTCGACTCGATCCACTACTACGGCCACGGCCGCGAGGGGTTCAAGGTCCCGACCTCGGCCGCGTGCAATTTCGATAAACCGCTCTGCCTGGTCGAGATTTACGGG
>JAFTCU010000298.1 GCA_017454585.1 Thermoguttaceae bacterium
ACCCGGCAGAACGTGACCGTGAAACTCGACGGGATCGCGGCCGGGACACTGGACTGCTACGACCCGTGGACGAACACGCACACGGAGCTGACGGTCAAAGACGGGGTGGTCACTATCCCGGCCCTGAAACGGTCGTGTGTACTGAGGTTTTGATTTAAAGGTCAAGCCTCCCCTGAAAGGGGAGGTGGCGCGCAGCGCCGGAGGGGTTTTAGAATTGAGGAAAATCTTTCCCCACGTCTGAACCCCTCCACCACCTGCGGTGGTCCCCCTCCCCTTTCAGGGGAGGCTTTAAATTAAACGTCGTCCTTCCGTATTTCCCACAAAAAAAAGGGCCTTACGTCATGTAAGGCCCTTGTATTTTTCAGGAGGTTAACTCATCATTCCGGCTTCTGAGCCGCCATGCCATCCTTACGGTTAGCCAGGCAGGCGTGGACTGCAGGGTCGATGCTGTAAGAAATCTGCTGAACGGAAGCATCCGCCATCGCCATTGCGAAAGAACCAGCGTGAGGACCACCGAACGCATAGTACGGCGTGCCCGTGGTGGTGGTCGTAGTAGGTTTATCCTGCATCGGCGGATAAGAAGTTCCAGTCGCGTTAACGGAACTGCCGCTCATACTGAACGCAGTGTACACACCAGCCGAACGGAAGTTCGAGTTCGCGGTGCCGTTCACGACACCCGCGTACAATACGTTCATGTCGCCGTTATACGCGTCTTCGTATTTATCAGCGTAAACGAATTTCTCACCAATGAGGTAAGTGTTGGTCGTTCCGTCACGAATTTCGCCCATTTTCGTTTCACTGACGTCAAAAATGATGCCCGTCGGCTGGGTCGAGGCGGTATTCTTGATTTGGCTGACTTTATTGGGATACGAAGTCGCGTTATTCGTTGCACTCATCGTGGTCGTTCCGTAGCAGGCGGCGTAGTCGCCTTTGCATCCCTGGGTGGCCGAGAAGTTACTGTCGTTATACGTACCGGAAACCGTAAAGAGTTTGGCTGTACGGCGTGACGGGCAAATGAAAGCATTGATTGCGGTGCTCATACGTTCCGCAGAAGCTTTCTTCGTGATGGAGGTATTGGAACCGTTCGAGCCAAGCTGATGGAGCGCGTTCTGTTCCAGGTATGGAAGCAAAGAGTACGCCCAGTTTCCTGACTGACCTTTTCCGAAACCACGGTCAGGGTCGCCGCAGAAGGAGGAACTCCAACCACCAGACGGGAATTTCTGGTTAGAACTTTCGTGGTTCATGCACGCCAGACCGAGCTGCTTCAGGTTGTTTCCGCACTGCATACGGCGGGCGGCTTCACGAGCCTGCTGAACGGCCGGCAGGAGCAGACCCACCAGCATCCCGATGATCGCGATTACGACGAGCAATTCCACAAGGGTAAAGCCTTTTCGCTGTGTCATTTTATTTTCTCCATTAAAAGGGATTTTGCTCTGCCGCCGGAGAAGTCTTCTCACCCAAAGCCCGGCCGCAAGGTTACTTTAAAGTTATATTTTACACAAAATTTGATTTTTGTCAAAGAGAGGGGCCCTCAAAAAAGCAAATTTTTATGTAAAAATAGTTAAAATTTGGAAAATATTCTCTCAATAGAAACTTTCTCCTTGTTTTATACGTAAATCTTTTTTAATTAGTTGCGTAAAATTTAAAATTTTGCCAAAGATTTTCCCTAAATTTTGCAAAAGTTCGTCCCCCCCTTCTTTTCTTTTAACGGGATTGGATTATAATGTGGGGTTAAAATAATCAATATTGAGAGTCAGTAATGGAGGCTTTTCCCTTTCTGGACTCTCATTTCAATGTACGCCCTTTTATTGGTTTTTGCAAATCAGGAACTACAATGCAAACCCAACTTTCGCGCCGCATCGCCGCGCTTCAACCGTCCGCGACCCTCGCCATGGCAGCCAAGGCCAAAGAGCTTAAAGCCTCTGGCCGCAAAGTCATCAGTCTGAGCCTGGGGGAACCCGATTTCAATACGCCCGCGCACATTTGCGACGCTGCCGCGAAAGCCATGGCGGAAGGAAAAACCCGCTACACCGTCGCGTCCGGTATTCCGGAACTGAAAGAGGCGATCTGTAAATTCTACAAAAACCGCCACAGCCTGGAATACAAACCAGCCAATATTACGGTCTCTAACGGCGCGAAGCACTGCCTTCATAACGTCTTCACCGTTCTGATCGACGAGGGCGAAGAAGTCATCATCCCGGCCCCGTATTGGGTCAGTTACGCCGAGATCGTGAAGCTCGCCGGCGGCGTGCCGGTCATCGTCGAGACGACCGAAGCGAGCGACTTCAAACTCACCCCCGAGCAGCTCCGGGCTGCGTGTACGCCCAAGACCAAATGCCTGCTTCTGTGCAGCCCCTCAAATCCGACCGGGAGCATGTACTCGGGCGAGGAACTCGGCGCTCTGGCCGATGTGGTGATCGAAAAAGATCTTTGGGTCCTCGCTGACGAAATCTACGAAAATCTGGTTTACGGCGATAATGTTTTCGTAAGCTTCCCGACCGTGCGCCCGGGCCTGATGGACCGTACGATCATCGTGAACGGTGTTTCCAAAACATACGCCATGACCGGCTGGCGAATCGGCTGGTCGTTCGCTCCGGCCGACATCGCGAAGAAAATGGCAAGTCTTCAGAGCCAGGAAACGTCCTGCCCGTGCAGCATTTCGCAGTACGCGGCCATCGCGGCGCTGGAAGGCTCGCAGGATTGCGTGAAGGAAATGTGCGCGGAATTCTCGAAACGCCGGGATTACGTCCTCCAGCGCATCAACGCGATCGAGGGGCTTTCCTGCCCGAACATGCGCGGGGCGTTTTATGCGTTTGTGAATATTTCCAAATATTTAGGCCGCGAATACGGCGGGAAGATGATCGAGACCGACACGGACTGGTGCCTCGAACTGCTTGAAAAGAAGGGTGTCGCGACGGTCATGGGGTCGGCCTTCGGCGCGCCGGGTTACGCCCGTCTCTCCTTCGCGAACAGCATGGAGGAGCTGAAACAGGCGTTCGACCTGATCGAAGAGTTCCTGAGCGACCGGTAAAAGCCCGAGTCCAACCCGCTTCCACACGAGATTTAAACACGGATTTCCACGGATTAAATGGATTAAATGGATTTTTTCAGGAAAGACTTCAACCTTTTTTCTTTAAAAATCTGGGTAAATCCTTTTAATCCGTGGAAATCCGTGTTTAAATAAAAGGTGGAAGTGAAACGGGCCTGGAAGTTTTTCTCTTGCCGTTTAACAAAAAAACCACCCGTTCTCCATTTCGAAAAGAGAAGGGTGGTTTTTCTATTTTAAACGGTTTGACTATATTAATTAATGGATCCTCTGTCCCGGGACCGCGCCGGAGTCGGGCGAAAGGACGAAAATGTCTTTTCCGCCGGGGCCGGCCGCGCAAATCATCGCTTCGGAAAGGCCAAACTTCATCTGACGCGGCTGGAGGTTCGCAACGCAAACCACCAAACGACCCACCAGGTCTTCCGGTTTGTACGCCGATTTGATCCCCGCGAAGACGTTTTTCGTCACGCCGCCGCCCAGCGAAAGGGTCAGGTGCAGCAGTTTGCGGGCTTCCGGAACCTCCTCCGCCATCACGATGCGCGCGACACGAAGATCGACTTTGCAGAAATCGTCGATCGTGCAGACGGCCTCGAGTGGCTCGTCCTCAAGCGGCTGCGCGCTGTCGTCCCACTGGGATTTCGCGTCGGCCGGGGTTTCTTCCGGTTTGTTTTCTTCACGGGTTTCTTCGATCATGGCTTCAATCGCTTTCTCTTCCATACGAGACATTAAGTGAGTAAATTCATTGACTTGCGTGCCGGTGAGCGGCGTTTTTACGCTTTCGAACGTCCAGTCCGCTGAGTTTTCGTTGAGCAGGGCGGCGGAATCCTCCGCGAGTTTCGGAAGGATCGGCGCAAGATAGATCACCATCTGGCGGTAAACGTTCAGGGCGATCGTGCAGACGTCCTGCAGTTCCCGCTGACGGTCGGGGTCCTTGCGGAGTTTCCAAGGCGCTTTTTCGTCCACGAATTTGTTCGCGCGGTCGCCGATCGTCATCACCAGGCGCGTGACCTTGGCAAAGTCGCAGTCCTCGTAGGCCTGCCCGATCTCGTCGGCCAGCGACGCGGCATACGCGAACAGACCGCCATCCTCCGGATAGACCACCGATGTTCCGAGGTCCTTCACGAATTTGGCCGTCCGGGATGCCAGGTTCACTAGCTTCCCGACCAGGTCGGCGTTCACCTTCTCGCGAATGTCCGTGAAGTTCAGGTCCACGTCGTCCACGCGCGGGGTGAGTTTCGAGGCAAAATAGTAACGCAGTGTGGCGGGGTCCAAATATTTCAGGTACGTGTCGGCCTTGATGAACGTTCCTTTGGACTTCGACATTTTCTCGCCGTTCGTCGTGAGCATCCCGTGAATGTGGATCTTCTCGGGGAGATTGAACCCGGCGACTTTCAACATGGCGGGCCAGAACAGCGTATGGAAGTACGTGATGTCCTTACCGATGAAGTGATGGATCTCCGTTTCAGGATTTTTCCACCAATCCTCCCAGTTCTCGCCATTCACCTTACACCAATCCCGGGTCGAGCCGATGTAACCGATCGGCGCATCGAACCACACGTACCAGTAATTCCCCGGCGCGTCGGAGATCTCAAACCCGAAGTAGGGCGCGGGGCGCGAAATGTCCCAGTCGTTCAGGGCGTCGTTGAGGAAGAACCCGGCGAGGTAATTCGCGATCTCCGGCTGCAGGTGGTTCCCGTTCTGCGTCCACTCGGTCAGGAACGGGTGCAGCTTCTCGATCTCGACCATCAGGTGCTCCGCTTCGCGCAGTTCCGGGGTGGTTCCTGAAAGGGCGCTGATCGGGTTGATCAGGTCGGATGGGGAGTAGGTCGAGCCGCATTTGTCGCACGAGTCACCGTACTGCTCCTCCGCGCCGCATTTCGGGCACGTCCCCTTCACGAAGCGGTCGGCGAGGAAAGTCCCCTCTTGTGTGTCGAAGAGCTGGCTGATTTTTTTTGAGTGAACCAGACCGGCTTTCCGAAGCGCGGCCCAAATCTCCTTGCAGGACTCATAACTTTCCGGCGAGTTCGTGCTCCCGTAATTGTCGAAATGGATCCCGAAACCCGTGAATGAAGCGAGATGCTGCTCGTGTACACGTTCGATGAGCTGTTCCGGCGTAATTCCTTCTTTTTTGGCGCGGATCATGATGGCGGTACCGTGCGTATCGTCGGCGCACATATAAACACATCGGTTCCCGCGGAGATTTTGGGCACGGACCCAAATATCGGTCTGGATGTACTCAACGAGATGCCCGATATGAATCGGCCCGTTGGCGTAGGGAAGAGCGCTGGTTACGAGGATTTTTCTCATGAGGAATTCCTTTTTCGAGGGTGTGAGACAAATTGAATTTCAAAGTTCATTAATTATACGTCTTTTTAAAAGAAAATCAATCCCCCGTGAAAAGGTTTTCGGGAAAGGAATTTTTTGGAAAAATTCCGGAAAACTTTCTAAAAAACCTTCTGCCCCTGATTTACATAATAGATTAATAAGGTATAACTGAAAAAAGGCGTAAACAGTGATTCCGTTTCATAATCTCGTCAAAAGTTTTATGGAAATAACTTCTCCGTGATCGAAACGAATGGAATCACCGTTTTTTACAGCCCCTATTTTCCCTGCTTTACCCAAATTCAGGGTGTCAATAATTCAACTTTTCCTATTTTTACTGATTAATCCGATTGTTTTCAAAAAACGTGATTTTTTGGTAATTTTGTTCGAGTTTGTTCGAGCTACCGGGAAAAAAACCGATAATTTGGATAAGGTACAGAGTTTTATAAAAAAACGTAGAGTAATAATATATTCGTACGGAGAGAGAACTATGGCTGGCAAACGGCTGAATATTAAATTCGTCATCATACTCACCACAATTCTGGTGGTTTTAGGATTTGGCGCTTTTCTGATGCTGCGTATTCAAAGCAGCCGCCAGGTCGAAACCTGTTACCAGATTGGACTCGACGCATTCGAGAGAGGTGACATGGAGGAAGCAAGAAGCAATCTTGGTCACGTAGTTGATAAACTAAAGGACGATGAAGACCGCGCTAATGCGATGCGGAAACTTGTTCTGTCTTATATTTCCATTCTGGATCAGTCGAACAAAAGCCACAATGACGTGGAAATATGCCAGAGCTGGGCAGAACGCGCTCTTCAAATGGACGCTTCGGAGCTTGGGGAAGACCGTGCGAAAATTAAAGAGGCCCTCGCGCGCTGCCAGGAAATGCTCGGCCGCACTTCCAAAGCGGCTCAGACGTATGTTGAGCTTTCCAATGAATTTCCCGATAATCCGGATTTCCTCCTTCACGCTGCTGAGTGTTACACCCGCTCCAAAGATGCCAAGGCCGTGGACGTTTTGTCCAAGCTGGTTTCTTTCCACAAGGATTTCATTCCTGGCTGGATCGCCTTCGCTCGTTACTATCAGGAAGCCAACCAGTACGACCTCGCTTTACAGCAACTGAACACAATGGTTGCCGAGACTGAAACGGCGCAAGCTTACGCACAGCGTGCCATTTTCCTTTATCTTCATCCGGAAATGGAACAGATGGCACTGGCGGAAGAATCGGCCGTGAACGCAATTCGTCTTGACCCCAATAACGTGGACGCACTGGTCGCCGGTGTCAAGATGTGCATTTACAGGAAACAGTACGAACAGGCACACGAGTATCTTGATAAAGCACGCAGAATGGCTATGGATCTCCCGGACAAAACCCGGAACCAGTACCTCATTGACTTCAGTGTTGAGCTTTCTGATGCGGAGGGCAAACCGGAAAACGCTCTGGATCTTCTTCAGCGTGACGTGAACGACGACCCGATGAACGTCATGAAACATCTGCAGCTTTTCCAGCGTCTGATCGTGCTTGACCGAATGGAGGACGCCCAGAAAGAAATCAAAAACCTTCAGCAGGTTCTCCCCAACGCCCCGAAAGAATACCTTGGTTTCTTTGAGGCGATGATCGATATTCGTCAGGAAAAATGGGCCTCGGCTGTGAAAAAGCTGGAACTGGCTCGCGCCTATATGGATCAGCAGCCTGAAATGCTGGCATATATCGACCGTCAGCGTGCTTTGTGCTATGGCAGACTTGGCCAGGTTGACAAACAGTTCGAAGCGTTTCAGAAAGCGATCATGAACGCCAGCGAGGAACAGATCGTTCCATTTTACATCGCGTACATTCAGGCACTTCATTCTGTTGGCCGTATTCAACAGATGGAAGACCTACTCACAGAACTGCGCGACAAAATCGGTACGGACGCATTTATGGGTTACCACGAACTGCGGACTCTTTATTTCGCGCTCCTTCAGCAAAAAGAGGCTTTGAAGCCTGCCGAGGAACAGAACTGGGATACCTTGAACCGTGAAATGCAAGCGTATAATGTGGACACGAATAACCCGGAAGGGATCTTGTTGAGTGTCCGTATGCTGGTGAAGCAAGGGAATGTTAAGGATGCCAAAGACCTTCTTCGCCGTGCCGCGGTGGAACATCCGAATACTCCGTCGTTCATTTCCTATCTTGCTCTTCTGGAAGCACAGGAAAAGAACTTTAACGAAGCTCTTTCCATCCTCGATACGGAATATGCGTCCAAAAAAGACGCGACAGGGCTTCTTGTCACGAAAGTGCGTATTCTTTCCCAAATGAAATCTTCGGACAAAGATGCGCAGGCCGACATTGAAAGACAGCTGCGTGATATTGAAAAGATCGCCTACACGCTTTCTGATTCCATGAAAATCACTATCCTGAAGCAGTTGGCCATGGCGTGGCTTCAGTTCGAAAATCTGACGGAGGCTGACCGTTTGTACACGACGATCATTCAGTTCGAGCCTGAAAATGTTGGTATTAAAATCCAGCTGTTCGACCTGGCTCGCAAAAGTGACAATGAGCAGAAAATGACAGCTCAGATGCAGCGTTTGAATAAAGAGCTTGGCCCTTCTTCGCCTGAATATCGTTATTGCCTCGCGACCAAAAATGTTTGGGAGTACAGCAAAAAACCCGATAATCCTGAGAAGCTCACCCTCGCGAAAGAACAACTTAATATTGCCGGGCAGCTTCGTCCAACGTGGGTTTACATTCCCCGCGCTCAGGCGGAAATCGCTATTCTGGAAAAGGATTACGATGCTGCTATTTCGTATTTGAACCGTGTGGACCAGATCGGCACTCTCACGACACAGCAGTTGAACCTTCTCATTCGTCTGCTTTATCTGAAAAACCGGGATGCAGACGTAAAAGCGCTCATTCAGCGGAAACGAGAAGCCAATCTTGCGGTTGACGCGGCCATGATGAGCGTTGAAGCGCTCGCCAATTCGGGTGAAGGCGATGAGGCGGTACGCCGTGGTTCCGAAATCATCGACCCTTCCAATCCGAAAGATTACCTTTGGATCGGTCATATCGCTTTACGCGCAAAAGATTACCGCAAGGCTGAGGATGCTTTCAAACACGTAACGGAGATCGCTCCTGAAAATCCGAATGGTTGGCTTTCACTTCTGCAGGTTCTGAAAATGCAGAATATGGACGTTAATCAGGACGAATTCATCGGTAAGATCCGCGAGGCCGTTCCAGAGGCAAAACTCCCGCTCTGCCTGGCAAAAGCTTACCAGCTTTTCGGAAATGCGAAAGAAGCGGAACAAACATTCCAGCAGGCTGTCAACCTTGACCCGAACAATCTGGAAGTTTTGTTTTCGATCAGTCAGTTTTATATGTGTACGACACACCCGGAGCTGGCGATTCCTTACCTGAAAAAGATGAGCACCCAGATCACGTCCGACAATCGGCTGAATGTGGATACCAAAAACCAGCAGCTTGCCTGGACACGCCGCTCTTTAGCTCAGGTTTACAGCGGAATGGGTAATTATGACCTTCAGACGCAGGGTCTTCAGCTCATCGAAGAAAATCTTTCCCGTCAGCCGGATTCGCTCGAAGATATGAAAGTGAAGGCGATTCTTCTGGCGGCCCGTCATAATCCGGAAGATAACCAGCGCGCGATTGAAATTTTTGACACGATTTCGACGCTTTCCAGCCGTGAGCTTTTCGTTCTGGCCAAGCTTTATTTCGTGCAGAGTTTCAACCCATCAACGATTTCCATGAAGGAAAAATGCCAGAGCGTTATGAACGACCTGGTTTCCTCTAACGAAAACAACGTGGAGTACCTGACGGAATTCATTGATATGCTATTTGCCCAGAACACTGCCTCAGATACAATAGCCAGTTATGTGGATCGTCTGGAATCCATTTTGGGAGCCAATCATCCACAGGCCTCGTATTACCGTCTTCGTTTGTTCCTTTTGACGCCAAATTCGCGTCAAATACAGGAGTGGCTCAAGGAGAACCTCCCCAAACAGGTCACTGCCCAGAACGTGGAATTCCTTCACAAATCTGCAATCGCGCTTGAGAAAGCCGAACAGATCGAAGCATCCAAATCCTTATGGACTCTGCTTACGAACTCCAAACCGGAATACATTCCTCAGTTCCTCCTTTTCATTTCCCGCCAGCAGGGATTCACGCAGGCTTTCGCGTACCTTCAGGCCAACGAAGCAAAAATCACTCAAAATGAACAGTTGAATCTGATTTATTCCGCCTGCCGTCATGCCAAAACGACCGTGACCAAGGATGAATTCAAGCAGATCAATGAGTACGTGAAAGTTCTTTTCCGCGATGATCCGGATGCATTGGAAGTCCAGGTATTCAAGGCTCAAATTCTGGAACTGCAAGGAAAATACGACGATGCGATCGCGATTTACAACAAACTGCTCGAAGAACCATTTTCAGCGGCACAAACTGCCAGCATTGAAAACGCGCTTGCGTATTTGCTCGCTCTGACGGGTAAAGACGTAGCTCGGGCAGTGGCTTTGATCGACGAAGCCGTCGAAAAATTCCCGACCGATCTGAACCTGCGCGACTCCCATGCCGTGGTTTACATGAACACGAAAGAGCGGAACAAGACCGACCAGGCATTAGCGGACCTCAAGTCTGTTGTCGCTAGCGGAAATTCCGGCATGTACCAGTTCCACCTGGCTAAACTTTATCTGGTTCGCTCCAATCCAAATGCGGCCAAAATCGCGTTTGAAGAAGCAAAACGGTTGGACCCGTTCCTTAAACAGAACATTACCAGTCTTGAGGTTCCTACCTTCAACGAACTGACAAACAATCTTGAATAAACCTTACAAACCACTGTCCTGTTGAAACCGATGGGACAGCGGTTTCATTTTATGCCTGATGTCAGGATTCCTGATTTCTCAATCTCACACTTACTCGAAAGGATGATTATGCCTGCCTCCAATCGTCGTGATTTTCTTAAAGCCGGAGCCGCTGCCGCGGTCGTTGCTTCCTCACTTTCTTCCGTTCCACGTGTTCATGCGGCTGGTTCGGACACCATTCGCATCGCTCTGATCGGTTGCGGCGGACGTGGACGTGGCGCGTGCTTCCAGGCTCTCAGCACTCAGGAAGGCCCGGTTGAACTCGTCGCCATCGCCGATGCGTTCGAAGATCAGGCCAAAGGTTTCGCGGAAATCCTGAAAGCGGACCCGGAAAAATCCAAACGCTGCTCCTTCACGGACGACACGATCTTCTCCGGCCTTGACGCGTACAAGAAGGCGATCGATTGTCTGCGTCCCGGCGTGGACCTCGCGCTGCTGGTCGCTCCGCCGGCCTTCCGTGCCATGCACTTCGAATACGCGGCCAACCGCGGCGTGCACATTTTCCTTGAAAAGCCGTTCGGCGTCGATACGCCCACGATCAAACGCTCCCTGTCCGCCTGGAAAGTCGCGCAGGAAAAAGGCGTGAAAATCATCACGGGCCTTAATAACCGCAAGTATTTCCGCACGGAAGAGACCGTGAAAAAGATCCAGGACGGCGCGATCGGCGACATTTTGGCCTGTTACGTGTACCGTCTGCACGGCCCGTGCCGCTGGAATCCGCGTGACGAGTGGACGCCGCTGCAGAACCAGCTCCGCAAC
>JAFTCU010000299.1 GCA_017454585.1 Thermoguttaceae bacterium
CGGCCGACGTCATTCAGACCCAGCCCGGCGCGGGGGTCGGCTACCTGCTCCCCGAAACGCTGCATCCGGGTAAAGACGCGGATGGGAATGAGAAAGATTTCGTCCTGAAATTCCGCGTTCAGAAACCGTTCCAGAACGTTTCGCTCGTCGTGAAGCAAAACGGGGAAGTCCTGAAAAAAGTCAAAAAACCGTTCCTGATCCCGGCAGAAATGGAAAACCTGACGATTCGCGCGTCAGAACTTTTGAGCAAAACCGGCCTTTTGAGTGTGGAGGTTTCCAATGAGTGAGAAAATGGAAGGGAAAACGGAACTGATTTGCATCGTCTGCCCGCGCGGCTGTCATCTGGTCGTGGACGAAAATCTCAATGTGACCGGCAATACGTGCAAGCGGGGCGAAGTGTACGGCAAGAATGAAGTCACGAATCCGACGCGGACCGTCACGTCCACCGTCCAGCTTGACGGCTCGGTCGTGACCCGCCTTCCGGTCAAAACGTCCCAGCCGATCCCGAAGGGAAAGATTTTCGACCTGATGGCGGAATTGGTCAAAGTCCACGTCACGGCCCCGGTCGAGATGAATCAGGTGATTTTGCCGCACGTGCTGGGGACCGACGCGGACGTGGTCGCGACCCGGGCGGTGAAATAAGGCGAGTGGGAGCAGTGATGCCCCGATAATTACGCCACAAAAGAAAAAAATACAGCGGGCCCAAAACCCGCTGTTTGTCGTTTTTACGGGGTCATCACTGATTCCGGTCGCAAGGTTTTAATCAACCTTCGGGATCTCAAACCCTTTGCGCTGTTCGCGGGAAAAGAACGCCGCGGCCTGTTCGTCGCCGACGATTTTCTCGTTCAGGGAGTCCCATTTGATTTCACGTCCGAAGCGGGCCGCGATGCCGCTCAGGTGGCAGAGGTGCGCGCACTGAACGTGGGACGCGACGTCGCAAATCGGCGTGCCGCCCTCACGGATGCAGCGGATCCAGTTCACCTTGCTCTCCCAGTACGCCAGATCCTGCCCGCCGTAGCCGAGCGGGTTGGACGAAAATTCCTTCCCGTTGTTCAGCGCCAGGTAATCTTCCGGCTTGAACTCTTCCTGGATCCCTTCCTCGATCAGTTTCCCTTTCACCCGGCCGCGGCTCACGTGGATCCGGCCCTTGGTTCCTTCAAAGAGGACGCCGTTTCCGTCGCGCGAGTTCGAGCAAACGTTCATCACGCAGCCGTCGTCGAATTTGTGGTAAATATTGAAACTGGTCGCCGTGTTGAACTGATTATCGACCTGCGCCCAGCCGTCTTTGTAGGGAACCGGGTGCTGCGCGTCCGTTCCGTCGATCGAAACCGGGCCGGTGCCGGGCTTCTGGCGGTTCATCGCCCAGAGCGCAATGTCGATGTGGTGCGCGCCCCAGTCGGTAAATTTCCCGCCGGAATACTCGTACCACCAGCGGAACTGGAAGTGGCACCGGCTGTGCTCGGGACGCGGCGAGGTGCGGTATTCCCACGACGCGGCAGGCACGTAAGCGTCACCCAGAAAATCCGTGTACGGCGCCTGACCAAGCCACATATTCCAGTCGAGCGAGGCGGGAACCTGCATTTTCGGGATCACCGGTGAACTGGGCGAGCCGCCGATGTCCACGGTCACTTTTTCGATTTTGCCCAAGTAACCGCCTCGGACGATCAATGCCGCGAGCTGGAACTGGTCGTGGAAGCAGCGCTGCATCGTGCCGACCTGGAAAACCTTGCCGTACTTTTCCGCAGCGCGGCGAATGATCAGGTTTTCCTCGAGCGTCAGGGTGAGCGGCTTTTCGCAGAAAACGTGCTTGCCGGCCTGAAGGGCTTCCACGGCGATTTTCGTGTGCCAGTGGTCCGGCGTGGCGATCATCACGCAGTCAATGTCGGGACGTTCCAGGACCTTGCGGTAGTCCGTGTACGTGTCCGGCTGGATCACTTCGTCCCCTTTTTTACGGCCGAAACCGCATTTCAGGAC
>JAFTCU010000300.1 GCA_017454585.1 Thermoguttaceae bacterium
GCTTTTGGCCTACATCACGAGCGACCCGATCGTGGCGGTTTGCCTCGAGGGGCGGGAAGTCGTCGCGACCGTCCGCAAAATGGTCGGCGCCACGAAAGGCTGGCTGGCCGAGCCGGGAACGATCCGGGGCGACTTTTCCCTCAGCGGGCAGAAAAACCTGATCCACGCCTCCGACTCCCTGAAATCGGCCAAACGTGAGATCGCGATCTTCTTCAAGCCGAAGGAATTGATTCAGTGGAAGACCAGCGACGCCCAGTACCGGCTTTCCCCGAGCGAGATGGAGGAGTAACGCTCCGGGCCTGAACCCGATCAGGAAGCACGATCACACGCCGTGTTTCCTGATTTTTTATGGATTTATTGAAGTTTCTTGAATTTTTCTCGTTTTTTTTTCTTGTGTTTTGGAAAAATCGGTCTATAATTAATTATAATGAAATGATTTTTTGTGGAAAACTTTCCGAAAAGGTTTAAGATTAAAATGTTCGTGCGTCAGCCCGTTTTTCACGTTTTGCTTTTGTGTTTGGCTTTGTTTGGCGGAACGTCCATTTTTGCGGCGGAGTACAACTGGTCCGGAGGCGAGGGGAACTGGTCCGGTTGGACAGACTGGGTGAACGGGACCGGGAATAACGCCAACATTAATTCCGGACCGTTCACGCTCGATACGGCAGTCACCGCGCAGAATGTCGTTTTGAAAAACAATACGACGCTGAATATTAACGCGAATCTGGCCGGGCGGTTTCTTAACCTGACTGCCAGCGCCACACCGACGGCGAACATTCAGGGCGGCACAAACACGCTCACTTTTCTGCACGTTTCAAATGGTAATAGCCTGACGAATTGCCCGACGCTGACGATCACAGGCGGTTCCACGACGATCAATTCCACGGCCAGCAGCCGAACCGACGCACTGATTTTCGGTTACAACGGAAATACTTACGGCAAAGGTTCCATGAGCGGTGGCTCCTTAACTCTTTTGAATACTTCCCAGTTCATTCTTGGATTGAATGCTAATTCTCAGGGAAATTTTGACTTTTCAGGCGGGACGATTTCGGTGAACAACACACTGGGTATTGGTTCAAACGGAATTGGAACGTTCACGATGAGTCAGGCCGATTCCACGGTTCCCGCCAGTTTGGAGGCCGCCTATATTACGATCGGCTCCGGGGCTGGTTCCAATGGAACGTTCAACTACTCCGGCGGAACGATCTCCACCCAGAATCTTACCGTTGGCCTGAACGGAACCGGGAAACTGAACGTCACCGGTGGCTCGCTCTCGATCACCGAGGCCATGAATTTGAAAGTGGGAGCGAATGGAACGATCGAAGTCTCCGGCGGCGAACTGCTCTTCCCGGCGGGGCTGGTGGCTGGTTCGGACACGTTCGCAGGGACGGTCAAAGTTTCTGGTGGAACGCTCACCCCGGCGTCCCTCGTCGTTGGGAAGACCAAGGCGGGCTCCTTGACGATTTCCGGCGGAACGCTCAACGCGAATACCGGGGACTCGTATTTCGGGACCGGCGCCAACGCGGCGCTTGCGATGACTGGCGGAACGTTCGACGCGACGGGGAAAACCATTGCGTTTTCACCTGAGTTTGGGGGGACCGCAGGCGTTCAGAACACGTTGAACCTTTCCGGTTCCACGTCCGAGATCAAAGCGGCCAAACTCTTTTTGAGTGACACAGTCGGGGCCAACGCCACCATGACGATGACCGACGGGAAAATCACCTGCGCCAATCAGTTTATGGTCGGTCGGCATGGAAACGCGACGGCCACCCAGAGCGGCGGAACAATCAACGGCGGCAGTTTGTTCGTCGTGGCGTCTTTTGAGGCTTCCATCGCTTCGCTGACTCTTTCCGGCACGGCCGCGGATACGGCCACAACCTGGTACATCGGAAACTTCGGCGACGCGACGCTCAAGCTCGAAAACATCACCTCAGACGCCTCGGTCAAAAACGTTTCCGGAACGAATTTCATCGTTGGAGTGGAAGCGGGTTCCAACGGAAAAGTCGAAATGGGCAGCGGCGTGATCGAGGTCTCAAACCTTTACCTGGGTTTAGCCCAGGCCTCCTACGGGACGGGTGCCGCCAAAGGCTCGTTCCAGCTCACCGGCGGCAAGTTGAACGTCACGAACAAAATCTCTCTGGGGGAACGCTACACGATCAACGGCGCGACAGAATACAAATCCGAGGGCTCGATGACGATTTCCGGCGGAACCGTAACGACTCCGTCTATTACGGTCGCCAATGCGGAAAAAAGCGTTGGGACGGTGACGGTTTCCGGCGGAACGCTTAAGGGTACAACGACGTTTAACATTGGCAACGCGGCAAATAGTACCGGAACGGTGTCGGTTTCCGGCGGTTCGTTGACGACCGGGACATTCAACGCCGGCAACGCAGCAAATAGTACCGGTACGGTGACGGTTTCCAACGGCGAGATCAATGCGACCACTTTTGTAGTAGGGACGAATGGAAACGGCACACTCAACATGACCGGCGGCTCCATCAACGCGACGGGAGAGTTTATTCTCGGAAGATTCTCAGGTTCCACAGGCGTGGGGCTGATCGACGGCGGTTCCGTGAAAGTCGGCTCAAACCTGATCCTTGCTTCAGCCGATACGACGTCCACCGCTTCCCTGACGCTCACGAGCGGGACCATCGACGCGACGGGGCAGAGTCTTTACGTCGCGAACTCCGGCAACGGAACGCTGACTCTCAACGGGACGGGCACGCTGAAAGCCTCCCAAATCACGTTGAGCCATTACGTGGGGGCACAGGGCACTCTTAACATTCAGGGCGGCGAGTCCACCATCACGGCCGGAACGCTGAAAAGCTGGGGAATGTCGAATACGACCAGCGCGGTGAACTTCATTGTGACGGAAACCGGGTACAATACGCTGAACCTGACGAATCTCCAGCTCGGCTCGGAAACGGTCAGCCTCAACGACTCGATCACGATCGACGCGGACATTACCGGCTGCGTGGTGCTTCCCGGCCAGCTGACGCTTTGAGACGCTTCCGGCACGTTTTCGCTTCCGGGTGTGACGCTCGCTTCCAAAAATTTCATTTACTTCCAGGACCCGGAGATCGTTGACAAAACCGTGGTGGTGAATCTGACGGACGATCCGACCTACGGCCAGTGCGGGATCGTCCCGCTTTCGATCGTCTCTGAGGACGACATTGATAAACTCTACATCGGTACGAACCTGACGGACGAGGAAGACCTGAATGCGTTCGCGAGCTGGCTCGGAACGAAAACGGGCGAAACGTTCGGCGTGGAAAACGGTACGCTCTTCCTGAGCAAATCGCTGACGCCCGCCGAAAATTTCCTCTGGGATTTCAGCGACTACACGCTGGCGTCGGTTTCCGCGACCGGTTTTGCAGCGACTCCTGAAGGGCTGAACGTTCCGGAACCCGCTGCGTGGGTTTTATTCCTGATGGGCCTCGCGGGGCTTTGCCTGAAAAAATCGTACGTTGGGAAAATCGGGAAAGTCGAGTGAACAAGCCGGTCCTTTCGTTTGTTTTGAATTTTTATGTACACGATCCTCCTTTTTTTCAGCCTGTTTCTGTCCGCGGACGGTGAGACGCAGTCCGTTTACCTGAATCTGCGGGACCAGATCGCGCCGTCGCTCGTGCGTCTGGAAACTTCCGGCGGGGATGAAATGGTGGGTGAGGCGAACGCCCTGACCGAAATCACCGGGCTGATCGTCACGCCGGACGGTTACGTCTTTTCCAGCGCCGTCGGTTTTGCGCACCACCCCGACGCGGTGATCGCGGTCCTTCCCGACGGCCAGCACGCGAAGGCGGAAATCGTTTCGACGGATTTCGGGCGGAAAATCACGCTTCTGAAAATCGAACCACCGGAGGGGAAAACGTTTCCCGTGCCGACCCCCGCAAAAGTGGAACCGGCGCGGGTCGGTCAGCAGGTTTTGGCGCTCGGGCGAATCCTGAATCCGGACGTTCCGACGCTTACGACGGGGATCCTCAGCGGAAAACGCCGTCAGAACGGACTGGCGATCCAGACTGACGCGCACGTCTCGCCGAGCAATTACGGCGGCCCGCTCGTGAATCTCGGCGGCGAGGTTTTGGGAATTTTGACCCCATTCGGGATGGGGCCGAACGAACTGATGACCGGCGTGGACCTTTATGATTCCGGGATCGGTTTCGCCATTCCGCTCGAGGATCTGCTGGCGCTTCTGCCGCGGATGAAGGAGCAGAAGGAACTGAAACCCACGGCGAAAATGGGGATCACGTTCGATAATCCGTCGCCGATTCTGGCCGGGACGAAGATCCTTTACGTCAAGCCCGACTCTCCGGCCGAGAAGGCGGGGGTCAAGGAAGGGGACGTGGTCACGCATGCGGACGGCGTTCCAGTGACGCGCGCCGCGGAGATCCTCTGGCAAAACGCGAAACACTACGAGGGCGAAAAGGTCAAACTCACGCTGAAGCGCGGCGAGGAAACGATCCAGGCCGAGCTTGAGCTTTGAGCCTTAAAAAAGGGACGCGCCTTCAAACTCAGAACGTTCCCCGCCTCAGGATTTCATTTAAACACGGATTTCCACGGATTAAATGGATCAAAAGGATTTTTTCGGGAAAGAATTTTCGCTTTTCTTCTTTAAAAATCCGTGAAAATCCTTTTAATCCGGGAAATCCGTGTTTAAATCTCGTGTTGAAGCGGGACTGGTTTGGTCTTTAGCAAAATCGCCTTTCTGTCTGCACACCTGGCCCGGCTCGGGAGTTGATTCAGCCGGTGCGGCCCGGCCTTTCCGGTCTGTAAAAATGCGTAGAATGCGCGGTCTTTTTCTAACGTACGTCTTACGTAAAAGGAAAACGGTAGGAATTCCGATGATTAAGGGCGGAAGGTGGTCTTTGGGACCGCCTGATTCGCTTTGAATTAAAAAGAATTTCCCGTTGAAAAAATGCCTGAACCGAACCGCAGCCATCTTGACGTCCTTTGCAGCTACCACGACGATTACGTCGCTCTGGGGGCGGAATTTCTTGGAAATGCCGGGGGGTTCAGCGGGGCAAGTTTCTGGAAAGTTTACGGTAAAAAAGGGACTTTCTGCCTGCGTCGCTGGGCGAGAAATTATCCAACACAGGAACGGCTTCAATTCATTCACGCAGTGCAGTGGCACGTACGGATGGAAGGTTTCAGCGGCTTTCCAATGCCGGTCGAGACGCTGGAAGGAACGACCTACGTTCAGGAAGACGGTTTTTTCTGGCAGTTGGAACCGTGGATGGAAGGGAAAGCGGATTTCCGTAAAAGTCCGAACACGAACAGACTCGTGAGTGCCATGACCTCGCTGGCAGAGTTCCACAACGCGACGAAGTCGTTCCCTGTTTTGAAGGAAAAGGGAACCTCCCCGCTTTTGCTCGAACATGAAAAAACGCTGCTTCGGTGGACGGACAGCCGGCTGGCGGAACTTGAAGATCGCGTACGTTTGTACGGGGTAGCCGGTTCTGAACTTTTCCAGGATGTAACGTTCATTTCTGGTCTTTCGGATTCGGATGGTCCAGCGGGAACAACGGGTTGGCGGATCGGAAATGAAGTAACGATCCCCTGCAAAATGTCGATGAAAACCCAATCACGCCTTCAAAACGCTGCACTGCGTATTTTACCGCGTGTGCGTGAATTGCGCCGCCCGGTACTCACACAGGTCGTTCGGGTGGGCAACCAGTCGATGCGTCTTCAGCCGTGCCTTTATGACATTCATTTGGAGCACCTTTTTTTCGAACGTGACCGTTTTACCGGCTTCATTGATTTCGGGTCACTCGGGAATGATAATGCGTCGGTGGACATCGCACGAATGCTTAGTGCCTTGACCGGGTCGCAGGCGAAGCATTGGCTTACGGGTCTTACGGCTTACCAGTCGGTTCGTCCGCTTCGTCCGGAAGAACTCCTGGCGGTACAGGTGATTCGCCGCAGTACCGTTCTTTCGATGGCGATTCGATGGATTGAGTACATTTTTACGCAAAATAATCCCGTGAAATGCTCGACTCATCTGGTTCGGCGACTGGAACGTTTGGCGGACATATTGGAAAGACTGTAATCGAAATCATTGCTGGTTCGAACAGTAAACAGAACCTTCTGAATTGCGGAAAACCGCATTTTCCTATTTTATTACCCACAAGATATAGGGGCTCTAAAAATTTCTTTTCCAATATATGCCAAAACACTTGCGTCTGAAGATTATTTCGCTATACTCATTTCAGATTTGCACTTCTGGGCGGTTTTATACCGTTTGAAAGGAACCAGGTAAGCCTATAGCGTAGAAAAGTTTTAATAGTCCGCACAGCCGGGAACTCGTGAAAAAAAGTGACGGGTCGATTGGATAGACCTCCCCGCCGAAGAAGAAAAGGATGATACGAGGGCGTGTTTCCGCCGTTCTTTCCAGAGACACAAGGATGAGTCAAAAGAAAGTTCAGACGGAAGAAATGGGACTTGAAGGAACTGCAGGAGAAATCCTTGCCGTATGGGTGAACAAGCCTTTTATTCAGGAGGAATAATTAGATGCAGTTCGGAAAAAAACCGGTCATTGGTCTTAATGCAGATTTCGTGGAAGCTAAGGGGGACAAAGAAGCTTTCAGTTTTATCTGGGCCGGTTATTATGAATCAATTATTAGGGCCGGAGGTATTCCGGTCATTCTCCCGCCGATGCAAGATGAAAATTCCTTGCGTCAAATTCTGAATACGCTTGATGGAATCGTTTTGACTGGTGGCGCCGATTTGGATTCCCGCCGTAATGGTTATGTGCTTCACTCAACAGTCCGCCCAATGCCCGCTTACCGCGAAGATTTCGACCGGATGCTTATGCGTCTCATCGCCGAAATGAAGCTTCCGCTTCTTGCGATTGGCGCCGGAATGCAGCTTTTGAATGTTATGATGGGTGGCTCCCTTTTCTTCCATATTCCAGTCGATATTCCCAAGGCGATGCCGCACTTTGATCTTCATTCTCCGATTCACCGCCACACGCTGGATGTTATGCCGGGTACGATTCTGGAAAAAGTCTATGGCGATTCTGAAATTCGTGTTTGTTCCCGCCATCACATGGCCGTGAACGAAGTGGCTCCGGGGTTCATCGTTTCTGCAAAATCTCCTGATGGAGTCATTGAAGCGATTGAATCGGACATGGATGATTGGCTTGTGCTCGGGACGCAATTCCATCCTGAGAGCGCTCACGCGACTGCTCTGGATTTGAGAATTTTCGAAGAATTCATCGAATCCGTCGGCGGTGTTCCGTTTGAGTTCTCTCTCGTGGCCTGATCCGAAAGCCGCCATCTTTCTTTTCGCCCCCCAGTACGCTTGAAATCATTCGCGGAAAAGGGGCTTTTCTTTTTTTAAAATGCTGACTTCGCACAAAAGATGCTTTTCTTCAGAATCCTGCAATAAAAAGGGGGCTTGTATCGTTTAAACATTGGAAGAATGTTAGTCGAACCAACCCACAGGACCCTCCCATGCGTACTATACTTTCCGTTTTATGCTGTGTTTTTTTCTT
This sequence comes from Thermoguttaceae bacterium, assembly GCA_017454585.1. The sequence continues at coordinate 7,487 of JAFTCU010000300.1, forward strand.
TAGTGCCGCTCTTTACGCCCAGAGTGGCTCGATTATCAGTTACGCCTATCCCGCAGGTGGTCAGCGTGGGACGACTTTTCGCGTCCTGATCGGTGGTCGGGGAGTCGCTGGAGCGCAGGAGGTTCAGGTTTCCGGTGAAGGCGTCACGGCCAAAATCCTGAAACGTTATAAAACGTTTACGCAGAATAACGTAGAAACCGCTGGTCCGACGAAACGCGTCTGGCGTGAGGCCCACGAAATCGTTACCGCCGAGGAAGGTTTTCGGGAAGGGCTTTGCGTGGAAACAGCCTGGATCCGGGAGATGATCGATTCTAACCCGATGAAGACTGCTGATGAAAAAGCGATCCATACGACCGCGCAGATTTGCGAGGAGTTTCCCTTCATCGAGGACGTGGTTCTGAATCCTACCCCGGAAAACGTTCAAACGCTTTATTACGAGTACATCCTGGAACGGCCGGAAAAGAAACCGAAAGAAACGATGAGTCAGGGAGTTGAGCTGGAAGTCACGATCGCCCCAGACGCGCAGTGCGGAGATCGATGGCTTCTGCTTCGTGACGCGAAAGGGGAAAAATCGGCGCCGGTTCTTTTCCAGGTTGGGGATTTACCCGAGGTGAACGAATTGGAGCCGAACGACACGGCGGAACTCCCAATCCGTTGGGATAGTCGAACGAGGAAAATGACATCTTGGGCGTACGTTCAGGCTCCGCCCGCGCAAACACCGGTCCTTTTTAACGGCCGGATCCGTGCCGGTGATGTCGATCGTTTCCGGTTTGAGGCCAAAAAAGGACAAAAACTCGTACTTTCAGCTCTGGGACGCTTCCTGAATCCGTACCTTGCCGACGCGGTGCCGGGTTGGTTTCAGCCGATTTTTAAGGTTTACGATCCCAATGGCCGCGAGGTAGCGAACGCCTTCAGTTGGAAAAATGACCCAGACCCCGCGATGATTTTCGACGTTCCGGAAGACGGCGTTTTCACGGTGGAAATTCAGGACTCGCTTTTCCGGGGCCGTGACGATTTTGTGTACAGGCTGGTGGTTGGCGAAGTCCCGTGGATCACGAGTGTTTATCCGCCATGCGCCCAGGAAGGAAAGCCGTTTAAGGCGGAGGTTCAGGGGTTCAATCTCCCTCAGGGGAACGGGGAAAAAGCGAAAATCGAAATGGCATCGGTCCAGGGAAGCCTGAACTGGAACGGTGTCCCGGTCGCGACTTTGCGTGAAGTGGGCGGGAAACCACTCCTTCGTCCGATTTCATTCACGGTTGAAAAAGAAGAACCGCGTGAGGCGGTTCAGGGCGTTCAGGACGTGGAGATCCCGAGTGTTTTCTACGGGCGTCTGACGCAAAAAGGGAAACCTGCCGAGTTCCGATTCCAGGGGAAAAAGGGCCAGCGCGTGGCGATCGATGTAACGGCCTCTGAGCTGGATTCCACGTTGGATTCCCGCCTGGAATTGATCGGTCCGGACGGAAAAATCATTGCAGAATGTGATGATCGGGCGGGGAGCGATGGGCCGAATATCGGCTGGGAGACGCATCATTCTGACCCGATTCTGAGCGTGGAACTTCCGCAGGATGGAACTTTCACCGCGCGCCTTTTCAATACGCTGTACGAAGAAAACCCCGAGGCGATTTACCGCATTCGTTTCTCTCAGCCGGAACCGGATTTTCTGGTTTTCTCGACGACTCCGAACATTTGGATGAGTGGGCCGGTAAGTAAAATCAATCTGGAACTTGTGCGTCTTGGCGGCTGGGATGGGCCGGTGGAAATCGTTTCGACGGATCCGGGGCTGATGGTTCAGGGCGGGGTATTTCTGCCTGGTGTGACGAAACTCGCGTGTACGCTCATCGCCCAGCAGGAATTTTGGCCAAAAGACCTGGAAGGGAAGGATTGGAAAAGCGTCCTTTTGGACCAGCCGCTACCGCTCAAAGCCCGCGCGTACCGGAACGCTTCGGTGGAAAAAACCGATCCGAACGACTTCGTTGAGCATGGGATCTGTGCGGCGTTTCGCCGGGAGCAGGCGTTCATTTACTTCCATCTGATCCCGGTGGGTGAAATGATGGTGAATTTCCGCGGACCGTATCGGCCTCCGTTTGAGGTGGTGAGCGAAACGCCGCTGAAGATCCCGCGCGACGGTTCCGAGTTTGAGGTTCTGTTCTGCCCACCCAAGATGCGAGATACGAAGCCCGACTCGAAAAAGGATTGGGGGCCGCCGAGCCGGTGGTATGTGCTCGCTCCGGAGTGTGAGGGGTTTGAATTGGTTCATCAGCAGGATTTGAAGTACCGTCAGATCCTCACGGTTCGAGTGACGGACCCGGAAAAGGCGGCCAAATGCCCGGCCCTCATTTTCGGATCGTTTTGGTTCAAAGTGGATCCGGAATATAAATATGACGGGAAAACCCCGCCGCCGGGTGTGAACGTTTCGAAGCCGATGGAGAATTGGCTCCCTGCGGTTCCGGTGGAATGAAAATGATAGGTTTCGAGCGCGGCCGTACCTGACCGCGCTCCGGCCTGGAGCGGTTTTTAAAGACTCCCGGTTTTCTTTAAGGTTTTAAAGAATTGGAACCTTCTTCAATTTTTTCCTGATTGTAAATCTTTTCCTTCTTTCTCTGTTTTTGTTATCCTTCCCAATACTTAAAAACCCCCGTAGAAATGGGGAGAATGAGAAGGTTTTCCGGTTTTAGGTGAAGTCTTAATCTTCTGCGGGCCGATTTGTAGAAAAGAAGTATATTTTTAAATCCGGCTTTGGATTCACGGACGCTTGGAGCGTTTCATAGAAATGACTGTGGGATGGCGGTCAGCCCAAGGATGGGTTTCAGGGATCAATTATGATGGGAAACGACTTTTTTGGCCTAACGAAACGCCCGTTTTTTGCGGAACCGATTCCGGAAATGTACTGCCCTTTTGGAAGTACGGAAGCTGCAAGAGTCGAAATTTCCCGATGTGTGGAACGTCTGGAAGGCATTGCGTTGGTTGCAGGTCTTGCAGGAACGGGGAAAACTCTTCTCTGTCGCAAACTGCAGCTTCATTTTGGCCGGAAAATGCAGACCATCCTCCTGAATGGTAAAAATCTGAACCATCCGAAAACCTTTTTTGATTCGGTTCTTTCGCGTCTGAATATCCCGTTCGACCCTCGAAGCCTTGGCGCGATGCGCGACTCTTTGAACGCTGCGTTGGAAACCTCGAGTCGGTTCCACACCGGGATTTTACTGCTCATCGACGACGCGCAGGCGACCGGGATCCGCGTATTTGAGGAGATCCGCCAGCTTCTGGATCGTACAGTGAAACCGGAATGGGGCGTTCGTGTCGTTCTTTTCGGTGATATGAGTCTGGAAGAAAAGCTGGGTTTCCCGCAGCTCAATTCATTCTCGCAGCGTATTACGACCCGGTGTTTCCTTGCAACGATGAACCGTGACGAAACGGTCAAGTTTCTTTTGACGGAACTGAAACAGGCTGGCGCGAAAAAAGAGATTTTCTCACGTGACGTTTGCAGGGAAATTCACCGTTTTTCAGAGGGCGTGCCGCGTGTAACGAACCAGCTCGCGGATATTCTGCTCCTTGTGGCGGAGGAAGAACTGAAGAATTCCGCGAAAGAAAAGAAAGATTCCGCTTCAAATTCAAACGCTGAGGATGGGAAAAACGCTGAATTGGATTTCGAGCCGACTTTCCCGGGAGATGCGAGCGGGGTCGATATTTTTGTGGATCCGGATGAGACAATTCAAGGATTCGGGAAGAAACTGAAAAACGAACCTTCCAGGAAGAAGGAACGTGATCAGGAGATCACCGTTGCGATGGTGAGGAAAGCCTGGTGCCGCCTGCAGCAGCTTCCGGAAGAGATAGGTGCTGAAGCCGGGAGCATTGCCAAAGCTGAGGCAGATACCGTCACCGCAGGAAAAACCGCATCCTCCAGTATTCCCGTTTCGGGAAATAGTACGAAGGAAAAATCAAATTCGGGCAGTTCCATTGAGTTTGGAAGTCTTGATGATGATTTAGACTCGGAAAATGCCATTGATCTGGGTGGGGAACAGGTTGATGACCCGACGATAATTTGGTCCTACGACGAGATGGAAGATGTCCGGAACGCAGTGGAAGCGGCAAACACCATTTTGGAAAAGCGGAGTGCGTCCATAAAGGAAAATGCCGTCAAAGAGGAAGAAAGAGAAAAAAACATTCCTTTAGCGGCAGAAACCCCCAATATCCCGTTACAAAAAACGGAATCCCAACCAGAGTATAAAAGCAGAAATTCCGAACGGGCGCAGAGTCCGTGTGAAATTCCAACAGGAAAAGAGAATATTCAACCGCGGGTCTCCCCGGCTGGCAAAGAATCGGCAGAAAATGATGATTTATGGGATGTGTACCGTGAACAGTCGAATATTCGTTTTCCGGAACGAAAAGGAACGCAATGGATCACTCCTTCTTACTCGTCTGGAACGCCAGATTATACAGGAGGGGGGAATTCGTCAGATTCTAATTCTATTCAGTCCGCTCACGGAGGTACAATGCCGCCTGTCAGAAGGTTGAATGACGTTTCGAACGGAACGTATGGTGTAAATTACCTTTCAGTTCCGTCTGTATGTCCTCGGACTGTGGACGAACTGATTTACAATGCCGTCATGGAAGATACGGTTCACTCGATGGGGCTTTTGAGGAATATCCTTTGTGCTCTTCAGGGGGAAAAACAGAAAAAAGATGCTTCCCAGCCTCTGGATGAGTACTGGTTCACGCTTTACGATTCCACCAAAGGACTTATGCGTCAAATCGCACACGACCGGTTGAATCGGGCGGCACAGGCTCCGGCCAAAGATTTTTACAATCCGGAATCCCTGGTAGAAAAAGACGCTTATTCCCCGGTTCCTGATCATTCCGGTTCCAGCGGTATTTCCAACCCAATTTCACGGCCATTCAATCAGGAACCCGTTCAGGTTTCGCAGCCGATTCGGGGTTCCGATGAAATACATCGTCAGGGCAATTCTTTTGAAGAGTCTCCGGAAATGCGTGAAATCGCTGAGCTGCGCAAGCTGCTCCAGGAATGCCGTGGGCAAAATAATCTCGACACGAATGTGCAAGATAAAATTTTGGACATTATTGATCGCCTTCAGATGTTAAATCAGTATAATTGAGAAGTTAAAATCGGGCGAAATTCATTTTGTATCTCGTATAACGGCTTGGGTGAGCCGCAGAGGGATGGATTTTCTCTGCGGCCCAGCACCCACTTTCAGAACTATTCTTCCCGCGTTACGGTGGAGTAATTCAGTTTCAGTTCCTGACACATATTGGCGGCTTTCACGATGACTCCGAACGGGGCACGTTCATCACCGCGAATCACGACAGAAGAGTCGGCCAAAGGGTTTTTCCAGGACGTTTCAAGCAAATTTCTCAATTCTTTCGCGGAAACATTCTGGCCGGAAACGAAGTATTCACCATTACGGGTGATATTAATGATAAGCGACTGTGGCTGGGACCAAATCGGGGTCGATTCGGTCGCCTGCGGGAGCTGAATATCCAACGCGCTTTCTTCTTCGTCGAACTTGGTCGCGACGAGGAAGAAAATGAGCAGCAGAAACACCACGTCGATCAACGGCGTAATGCTCAGACTTGCCAGCGCGTTTCCTTTTTGGATTTTGACGGCCATTTCTTACCTCACAGCTTTCTTCTGCTTCACGTAGGCTTTATACGCAGCGGGAGACAGATGAACCTTTCCTTCCAGGCTTTCCAAATACGCGATGAAATTGACGAGTTTCATATCCATGCGATAGAAAAGACGCTGGATTTTGCCTTCATACCAGTGGGCCAAAATTGCGGCGGGAATCGCAACGGCCAAGCCCGCGCAGGTCGTAATCAGGGCGAGGTAAATCCCTTCGGAAAGCATTTCCGCTTTATGGATCCCAACGGTGGACGCGGTGGCCATAAACGCCTGGATCATACCCACAACGGTTCCAAGCAGCCCGATGAGCGGCGTGACGGACGCGGCCAGCGCCAACAAACGGACACGGGCGTAAAGACGGTTTGCCTCGTTTTCTTTCGCCTGCTCGATCGCATTCTGAACTTCCGGCATCGGACGACCGGCTTTGAAGAGTGCCGCCTGAATTACATTGGAAAGCGCACTGTGGTTTCGTCTGCACAAAGCGTAAATGGCTCGCGGGTCCGCTTTGGCAGAAACCTGAACGTCCACGTTATGCATCAGCCAACGGGGAAGAACGACCCAACTGCACAAGCCAAAGAAGCGTTCCAGGCCAACCATAACGACCAAAACCGACATGATACCGATCGGGATCATCATCACACCGCCGCTTTTGATCAGATCCAGAATGGAAAGTTCTTTGTCGGAGTCCGAGGTGGTTTTAGGAGATCCATCTTCCGGGGTTGATGTTTCTTCAACAGGTTCCGTTGCCGCTGCTTCATCCGTGTTTACGGCTTCTTCAGAAGTTTCCGTTGCGGCCGGTTCCATTGCTTCCGAAGTTTCATCAGCCGGTTCCGTTACAACGACTTCATCTGCGTTCGCGGCTTCTTCCGCCGAAAAAACGGGGGATACATAAAGGGAAAAACTCAGCAGAAGGCCAAGAGCCGCGCCAAGAAAAATCGGAAATGGGGATGAATATTTCATGTTCTTACCTGTGAGTGGATTTAAATTTGAAATCGGGATTTGGTTTTTATTATGTTAAAGCGCTTCGCGAGACGGAAACTCAGCTGCTGAGTTTCTTCATTTTTCGCTTGGCCTGTTTTTCTTTGTCGGAACCCGGGAATTTCTCGAGGAGGTCGTGGTAATGCTTCCAGGCTTTGTCGATTTTCCCGAGCATTTCAAAGCACTGCGCTGCCTCAAACATCGCGTCGGCCTGGAGTTTCGGGTCTTCTACGCCGTAAATGACCTGGTAGAACGCCTGAATTGCCGATTCGTACTGCTTTTGGGCGAAAAGTATCTCGCCTTTGAGGAAAATGGACTGAGGAGTGAAAATCGTGTCATTAGCAGTCGCCAATGATTCACAGAGGGCCAGAGCCTCGTCAAATTTCTGGAGCCGGAAAAAGGCCATTGCGCGTTTGAATTCCATCCGGGTTTTCCCTTCGGCTGTCGGATAGACTTCAATAAACTGGCCGCTCGTTTCCAGAACAGATTCCCATTTTTCCTCCTCCTCGTAAATCTGGACCATCATTTCCAGCGTGTTTTCACGGAACGACTGCCCCAGAGCCGGATCGTTCAAAATCGTTTGGAATTCCTTGAGCGCCTGACTCCGGTCTTTGAGCTGGAAGAGGGCCATGCCCTTGAGGAAACGCAGTTCCGCACGAGTGGAAAGGATTTCATTCTTTTCCTCATCGGAGGTTCCTTCCGGGATCTCCTCGTTCAAATCGATTCCTTCCACGAAATCAAGCGTTTCCTTGAACATTTTTCGATTGTAAAACGACCAGGCTGTCTTCTGTTCCGCGCTCCGAAAGATGAAATCGCTCTTCTCGGGCGGATTTTTCAGGATCGGTCGGAAAGCCACTTCCGTTTCTTCCATTTTCCCGGCCAGATACCAGAATGTCGCGAGTTGGTACGTGAGCGGACGAATGAAAACACTTTCGGGGAATTTCCCGCTCATTTCAGCCAGTGTGTCCTGCGCCTCCTGGAGTTTTTTCTGCTCAAGCAGGACTTTCACGAGCTGGTTATACGTGCGTTCGTTGGAGTCCCAGTCGGGGTAATTCTTCAGGAGGTCCCGAAACGCCTTTTCCGCTTTTTCAAATTCCTGTTTCTCGTAGAGGCAAAAACCGATTTCGTAGCTTGCCTCTGCATGGAGCGGTTTGAATTCTTCGGAATCGGAGTTCAGAATGATGTTCCACGCTTCCATTGCGGCATCATAGTCTTTGTTTTCCATCGCGGCGATCGCCTGCACGTTTGCGCCTCGCTCCTGGAAGTTGGAATTGGGGAATTTCTCGGCCATTTCCTTGGCGATTTTCACGGCTTTTTCCGTCTGATCCAGCTTCAGGAAACACTGGGACGCCAAAAGCCCCGCTTCAGGCGCGCTGGAACTTTGGGGGAATTTTTCGAGAAACGCCTCGAACGTTTCCGCGGCTTTTTCCAATTCGCCCTTTTCAATCTCGCACCGCCCATTCAGGAAGAAAAGCTGGTCCGCGATCGGCGAATCGGGGCATACTCTCAATCCCCATTGGGCATACTTCTGGCAATTGTCATAATTCTTCTGGAGGAAATAAACCATCGCCAGGTCATAGTACAGATTGCCGACGTGAGCGTATTGTACCTCTTTGGTCGCTTTTCTGGCTTTGATAAGCAGGTTTTGCGCTTTTACGAAGTACTTTTTTTGAAGCTTTTTCGTCTTTTTGGTTTGAGCGTAATCACGACTGCAAATACCGCCAATATGACGCAGCTCGATGAGCTTCGCCTCATCTTTCATTTTGGAGTCGTTTTCCTTGGCAAACAGGTAACCATCCTTGCTCTTGCCGCTCTTCTGAAGGCAATACACAATGGAGACTCGCCACGAGTCAGGATCGCCGGATTTCTCGTACTGTTTCAGGAGATGTTCCCATCCGTCGCACGCGGCCTGGAAATCCCCGGTGTCGTAAAGAGCCTGCGCATTCTCTTCAAGGAAAGAGATCCGCATGACTTCCGGCAGTTGCCCAAAACCATCCCAGACGATCATTTGCCCTGAAACCTCAATGATACCGGCACTGTTTTTGTCTTTGTGATAAATCTGAATGATTTGAAGCATCGCGTCGGCGCCGAACAAAAGATTCTTGGGAGACTGGTTTTTCTCAAAAATCGTCCGGTAGGTCGCAATGGCTTCGTCTCTGCGTCCACAGGCTTCCAGGGCATCGGCGTAGTCCCGGAGCAGGGAATGAGTACGGATTTTGGGAGGGATTTGTTCAATGGCGGCAAGAGCCTGTTCCGCCTCGCCCATCTGCAGGAGCAAAAGCGCGAGCTGGTGTGTCGTTGTGCGAAGCAGGATTCGATCAGACTGAACGCCAGGGATCTCCAGAATTTTTCTCCAGAGATTCAGGCACTCTTTTTCGTCGAACGCTTTATTCTCCTCGCCGGGTTTCAACTGGGCGTTGAAATTCTTCATCGCCAGCCCCTGCTGGTAAAGTGCGTGAGGATAGACCGAGCTGTTCGGGAAATCAGATGTGATCCTGCCGAACAGATCCGCGGCACGATCGTATTGCCTGAGCTTGACACACGTTTCACCAAAACGGTAATAATAAAACGCCAAATTCAGTACCGAGGTAACCTCCGTTTTGGGGTCGAGCCACTTTTGGTACGCTTTGCCGTTCAGGATCCCCTTCAACTGCTTCTCAGCCTCTTTGTAATCACCCATCATGAAATAAACGTCTGCCAGAAGGCGTTTCGCCCGAAGACGCAGTTCCGCCTCCGGCTTGTTTTCCAGAAGAGTGTTTAGCGTGATCATGGCTTTCTTTTCTTCCTGATTTTTCAGGTTAATGTAAACCTCAGCCAGAGTGTAAAGAGCCTGATTCAAATCCGGAAAATTCTGTTCCGCGATTACAAGTTTCAAATCACCCAATGCGTTTTCGTAGCTTCCCAACTGAATGAAGGAAAGCGCTTCGTTGTAAATGGCCTGCGTTCGGTATTTACTGTCAGGGAATTGGTTCCGAATCGTCTGGAACTGAATTATCGCCCGGCGATACAGCTCGGATGCCTCGTTTGAGATGGAATAATTGCGATCCGCGACCGTGTTTATAGCCCCCTGGCGGCTCCCGGTCGGTTTGATGGGGAACATTAGCGCGTGTTGGAGGTAAGTGAGACCAAGAAGGTGACGGGATTCATCCTGATACGGATATTTACCCTCTTTTAGTTCGTTTTCAAAAATCGCCTCCGCTTCCTCAAAGTGCTGAGTGTGGTACTTGCAGACTCCCAGATAGTGTTCCGCGTGCGGGCGCTGGCTGTTATTGGGGTACTTTTTCAGAAAATCTTCCCAACCTTTTTCTGCTATGTCATACTCGCCGCCTGTTGTCAGGGCCAGATTCCCGCTGAATTGAGAATCAGCAGCAATTTTATCTTCTGCAGAGAACGCTATTCCACAAAAAGCCCACAACACTCCAGCCGTGAACAAAAGCGCTAATCCTGTGTTCTGAATGCCATGTCCCGTTCGGTGATAAATCCAAAATTTGTGATGAAATTCTTTCATGAACCAGCCTGTCCCTGCATTGCTCAGCTCTATGCGCGCTGAAATAGGAATTTCTTCTCTCAATCCATCTATTATACCACGTTGAAGATTTTCTTCAAGCATACGAGCACGATTTTTCAGGAAATTTTTCGCAAATTCTCTCATTTATCAGAATTTTCTTGTCTTTCCATCTTAATCTGTGCGATGAATAGGGATTTCTTCTGTCAATGGAAATCTTTTCCTAATTTATTCTAACATAAAATTTGTAAAGAGGCAAATCGTTCACCGATGAAAAATGTCACTTTTTTGTTTGTCCTAAACGCAAAATCGGTAAATTTTAACCAATCGGAATTTTTTTGTTAAGTGGAAAGCTTTATCTTCCGAAAATAAAGACAAGATCGATATAATAATTTTTCAGTATTCAACCTTTTACCAGGTTTCCAAAGTGAAAACATTACGTTTTTCAAAAATGTTTTTCCTGAAACTCGGTATCACACTTTGTGTGGTACTGACGTTCTGTGGTTCCGTTCCTGTGGACGGAATGACGGTCGAGGAATTTAATGCCCGATTGGAAGCCATGGAAGAAGAAAACCAGGCCCTTCGAGCCCAGCTTGCACCGGATTCCGGACCTCCTGTGGAGTCCTTTGATTCAATAACGGAAGCCGAAAATGAGGTTCCATTGGTTCTGTCACAAACTCCGGAACTGGCTCTTTCCGGGAAAGAGATTACGGCGGCCCGGGCGAAGGAGGTCACGCAGAACGCTGAACACGATAATTATGGCTCGGTTTTGAGCCCCTGGAATATTCGTGAGGACGATATAGAAAAAGAACTGGCCCGTTACAAAGGCTGGTCGTGGGATAAGAATAATTTCACGCTTACACCATACGTTTGGGTCTGGGTCACGGGAACATACGAAACGAACCGGATGTTCGCGGGTGATTTTCCGCTTTGGGTCCGAAATAATGATGACGACTCGGCGGCATATATCGACGCGAAACCGACCCGACTGGGGTTCAATCTGGCCTGTCCGGAGGTAGCGTGCATGCCCGGAACGAAAGTCACGGCTGTCTTTGAGACCGACTTTGAAAATACGTACACATCGGAAAGCAAGCCGGACATGGAATTGCGCAAAGCGTACATTCAGCTCCAGAACGAATGCTCCATGTTCCTCTTTGGCCAGACGTGGGAATTGATCAGCCCGCTTTACCCGCCAACATTGAACTGGGGTTACGGCTCATCGGCGGGAAACTTCGCGTTTCGCCGTGCGCAGATCCGTTACGACCGTTACTTCAAGCGGGAAAACGGCCGGTTTGCCATTCAGACGTGTCTGATCGCCAGTCAGACTGCCAACTTTACGGACACGGCAATCGGGACCCCCTACACCGGAAGGTATGGCAGTTACCCGGAATTTCAGCTGCGTTTTGAACGGACGTTCAAGAAAACGGACTTCTGGGAAAATGCAATGTTCGCCGTAGGCGCGAAAATTGGTGAGAAGGAATACGTCTCGGCAAATGATGAATTCCATAAAACCACGTGGGCGGTTACGGCAGATTCAAAAATCCGATTTAACGAACGCTTTTACTGGATGGGTGAGTTATTCGCTGGTGAGGCAATGACGATCAACTGCGCGGGGGTGATGCAGGATTTGAACCCCCAAACCCGGGAAAAAGTTTTCTCATCCGGCGGCTGGATGGCGTTTGGCTGGGATTTGACCCCGGAATTGCACTACTCGATCGGTTACGCGATCGATGACCCGGATAATTCAAGACTTTGCGAGGGGATGAAGGCCCTGAACCACTTTGCCTTTACGAATATATCACGCGACATCACGAAGCAGTTTAATGTCGGGTTTGAGTACGAGTACTGCGAAACCGAATACTACCAGATCCGTCACGCACACGCGCACCTCTTTATGCTCAACATGGTGTACAAACTGTAGAGAATACGGCTTGAACCAAAAAAAGGGTACACGTTCAGTGTACCCCTTTTCTGACAGTTTCTAAAGTTTCAGTTTTCGTACCAGCGTTTGGACGGGATCGCGCCTTTTTCACGCACGGATTTCAGGTCGGTCGTTTTTGAAGACTGAACCATTTCCCACGGATTGATCGAAACGCCGCCGGTCACGAACATAATGCCAGCGCTGCGGCGGGCGACGACCGAGGAGCTTGGAGCCTTGGCCGGAACCACTTCACGAGCGGGATTCACGTCTTTGCTCGTCATCATCGGCGCGAAGGAATTACCCATCGTGGCCAAAACTTTGCCTTCTGCGAAAATGGCGCCGACCAGCGCGCAGTCCATGCAGTTGCGGAGCTGGCCGAAAATCGGTTCCGCGACGCTCAGCGCATCGTAGTTTTCGGTCATTTTGTCGGCCCACTGCTGGAAAACGTCGGAGGCTTTCGCGCCTTTGCGGACGATTTGATTCCCATCGAAGAAATCCGTGTCGGTCATCGTGACAACTTTTCCACCGTCGAGCGACCAGGTCAGGCCTTGGGCGTCACGGGAAATATCCGCGAAATTCGGGGCCAGCCACCAGCGAGGAAGCGCGCCGTTGGGGGACGGGTTTTTCATCATGCTCACGAAAGACGGAAGCGTTTTGACCGGGGATTTCGTGGCTCCCATCGAGATTTGCTTCATACGGAAGTCCGCTGCGGCCATGACGTAAGCGAAATGAGACGCTTCGTCGATTCCATTAAGCGTGACCGTCTGATCGCCCAGAGCCTTTTCCATTCCCTGAGCGATGGTTTTCGGCGGCGTCTGCGGGTTCACACTCGAAGCGTATTCGCTCATCCGCTGCAAACCTTCTTTCGTCGGGTCGATCGAAACGGAGAAAACAGACCGATTCTGCGCGGAAGCGGCCTGGATCGCCGCGACCAGATCGTCCAGACGCATGATCGGTTTTCCGGTTTCTTTCCCGACCAATACACCCTGCGGCCCGACGACCCAGCCTTCAGCCGGCCCGACCAGTACAACGTCCTGTTCTTCCGGGAACAGAACAACGCTCTGGATGGAGGTCAACCCGCCGAGGAAGCGAACCGAATCAGGGACCTCAGAGCCTTCAGCTTCGGCTTTGGCGATCTCTTCGTTGAGTTTTTTCAACGAAACACGGCGCATCTGAACCGCTTTGTTTAACCCTTTGGCAATGGGGTCCAAATCGTTTTTGATTTCGAGACGAAGCTGGTTCATTTCTTCGACGGACGCCTGGGAAAGCATTCCGCTCGCGTCGATCAGGACACCGCCGACGGACGATTGGTTCGAGGTCGTAAGCGTCTGAGCGAAAACGGATGAGCCAAGCATACAAACGGCCAGAACAGCCAAAACCACAAATACTTTGCGAAGCATATTTTACTCCTCAGTTCTGCACCCGAATCGGATGATGGTGAAATTTTATATCTCTGATTTCAAAAGAGGATCACTCTCTGAAACACATTCTTTCATAGTCCTATTTTACACCAATTCGGAGAAAATGAAACACCCCACCCTCAATTTTCCATTGAAATTTTCAAGAAAATAAAAGATTATTCCAATTAATCGTTTTTATGGAAACAAATTTCCTAAACGGATAAACGAAACGACCTTTTTTTTTCGCCTAAAGTCTCTGCTTTCACAAAAGATGCCAAAAATTTTCGCCTTCCTTCTTGCGAAAAAACTATTTTGTGGTATATTATACAGTTCAGATTTCTCTGACTGTTGATCCACAATCAGGCCCCCAGAACAAAAAAATGTCCGAAGATCCCACTTTTTTCACTCCTGAAACCATTCTAGGCCCCGAAGGTCTCCTTGCGAGCCGCATGAAAGGGTACGAGCCCAGACCACAGCAGGTGCACATGGCCAAGGATGTTCTGAACGCTTTCCTGACCAAAAAACATTTGGTCGTTGAAGCCGGGACGGGAGTCGGGAAAAGTTTCGGCTACCTGGTTCCTGCAATTCTTGCCACGTCGCAGCATTACGATTTTGACGGCCAGTTTCAGCGTCCGTACCGCCGTGTCATCATTTCCACGCAGACGATCAGCCTTCAGGAACAGCTCATCTGTAAAGACCTCCCCTTTCTGAACAGTCTGATCCCGCTGGAATTTTCTTTCGTTCTGGTGAAAGGCCGGAGCAATTACCTCTGCCCGCGCCGGATGAAGTCGGCATACGAAAACGCCCTTTCTCTTTTCAGCTCGCAAGAGGAAAACGACCAGATCGAGGACCTGCGCGTTTGGGCGAATCAAACCCGCGATGGTTCCCAGCAGGATCTCTCGTTTCCAGTCCTGCCAAGGGTTTGGGAGGAAGTTTGCTGCGAGTCGGGAAACTGCCTCGGCAAAAAGTGCAAGTTCTTTGAGAAATGCTTCTACCAGGCGTCCAAAAGGCGGATCCGAAACGCGCACATTCTGGTCGTGAACCACGCGCTTTTTTTCAGTGATCTGGCGGTTCGCAACGGTGGAGGAGCGATTTTGCCTGAATACGATGTGGTGGTTTTCGATGAGGCCCACTCCATGGAAGCCGTGGCGGGTGATCATCTAGGCATCGGAATCTCAAACGGCCAGATCGAATATTTGCTTCGCCGCCTTCTGAATCTTCGTACAAACCACGGTGTTCTCGTGACTTATGGTCTTCAGAAGGCACAAAACATCATTCAGAAATGTTACGCGGAAGCCTCGTCACTTTACTACGAGCTGGAGTGCTGGTTTGAGACAAAGTTCCAGGAAATGCACAGCCCGTTCCGGGTCAGCGAAATTCGCGTCCGCCGGCCCGACATCGTGGCGAACCGTCTCAGTCCCGTACTGGCGGAGCTGGCCGGGTGTATTTTTAACGATGCGCAGGAAATGGAAAGCGAAGAGGCCCAACTGGAGCTTACGTCCGTGGCAGATCGGCTCAACGCGCTGGCGGTGGGGCTGGACGCATGGATCACCCAAAAGGAAGAGGATTACGTGTACTGGCTGACGCTCATTCCGGCGGGAAAAGGCGGTCGGCGCGTCACGCCTAAAATCGAGATGAACGCCTCGCCGGTGGATGTCGGCCCCCTGATGCGCGAGATGCTTTTCAACAAAATGAACTCGGTCGTCATGACAAGCGCCACTCTTTCGACCGTCCGCCGCGCTCCCTCATCATCGCGAAAGAAAACCCAGGAGGGGCAAAAGAACGGCGAAGCGCCTGCTTTGCCGGAAACCCCGGCAGGTGATTTCGGCTACTTCCGCCAGCGGATAGGACTGGTGAGTACAGAGCAGACACTTTTGGGGAGTCCATTCGACTACGAGAGACAGGTGACGCTCGTTCTGGGCGTTTCCATGCCTGACCCGGTTACCGAGCCGGAGAACTACGAACGTCAGCTCGTGGAACGTATTTGCAGGTATGTGAGCAAAACGGATGGCCACGCCTTCGTCCTTTTCACGAGTTACGGCCTGATGAACCGGATCGTGGCGCAAATGACACCGTGGCTCATTAGCCAAAACCTCGCGCTTTTCTCTCAGGGCGAAGGTATGTCACGTTCGCAAATGGTAGAGCATTTCAAAGCCAATCCGCGCAGCGTCCTGTTCGGGACCGATTCGTTCTGGCAGGGCGTGGACGTACCGGGCGACGCACTGAAAAACGTTATCATCACGAAACTTCCGTTCCGTGTACCGGACCATCCGCTCACCGAGGCTCGGGTGGACGCGATCAAGGCCCGGGGGGGAAACCCGTTCAACGAGTACCAGGTCCCCGAGGCGGTGATCAAGCTGAAGCAGGGGTTTGGGCGTTTGATCCGTACCCGCACCGACACTGGATGGGTAGTGATCCTCGACCCGCGCGTTACATCGAAATACTACGGACGTTTGTTTTTGGATTCTTTGCCAAAATGTACGATCATCCGGGATTAAAACCCTGGCAAAGGCCCGATGAATGGTTCAGACAGGCCGTTTTTAGGCCCGCCTTACTTCATTTCTCATTTGCGCCAGAGAGAAGGAAATGTCGCAATGAGGTAGCGCGGCTTCAATTCGCTCTTCCTCATCGATGGTGAACGCCAGTTTGGCATGTTCATCCGGTTCCTCGTCCAGATCCGTGTCCAAATCGAAATCCGATTCTTCGTCGTCCTTGTCCTCATAAATCTCCCGCAAACCTTTGATTTCCTGAGGAGAAACGATGGTGAGCCAGTGAAGCTGAGGCAGTTCCTGAAGAGCTTCCATGACACCTTCCTGATTCATTTGAGCAGGACCAATGACGATATCCTGAAGCGTTTTCAGAATACCAAGCCCAGTCAGATCGAGCTGGTCACTTCCCTCCGCCGCAAACAGTTGGATGCAGGGGATTCCGCTCATTCTCATACAGTTCAGCGATGGATTGCCAGAGATGATAAGTACTCTGAGCGAGGGTAAATTCCTGAGCGTGAAGGATTCAGGACTGCTGCATATAACATTTATATGATGCAGGTTTGGTACATCGCACACTTCGAGAGCAGTCAAATCCTGAAAATTCGTGATATCCAATGACTTCAGTTGAGGAAAACCCTGAATTTTCCAATGTTCCGCACGGCATTTTGACAAGTCTATACGCTTGATGTTCATCAACCGGTTCAGGGCATTTAAGCCTGTTTCCGTAACGTTTTGGCACATTTCAATCTCGAGAGTTTCCAACTTTTCCGCTTCCGAAATCCCAAACAGGTCTTCGTCTGTAACCTTACAATCGAATAGCTGCAATTCTTCCAGAACCGGCATATTCTTCACGAATCTCATCCCTGAATCCGCCAAAAAGCCAGCATTCCTGATGACCAGTTTTTTCAGGGCAGGCATCTCTCCTAACACCTCAGGCCCTCGAGTCATCATTCCATCCCTGATATTCAATACCAGTCTCTCCAACTCAGGATGACCAGCCAAAAAAGCCAGATCCTCATCGGTCATGGTTTCCACCATGTACTCTACCGACTTGAGATTTGTGAGCATCTCAAGGGCCCGGAAATCTTTCTTTGAAAGAGAAACCAGACTAAGTTTGAGAGTGTTCAGCTGGGATAAGGAATCAAAGTCCTTCAACTCAATCTTCTGGCATGGCTTATCTGACCTCTTCATCTCACCACTAATAACCAAAGATTTGAGATTCGGAAGAAGTGAAAAATCGATAAGTTTCAAATTCCTGCTGGTGTGAATCGTCAGTTTTTCGAGAGCAGGGAGAGCCAGCCGAAGATCTTTCAAAAAAGGAACGTTCGAAATGGTAAGGTCTTTAAGCATGGGCATTTTCTCGAGGAATTTCAGTCCCATATCTGTGGTTTCCGGAATTCCCAAAAGATGCAAGGATTCCAAAGCCTTCATTTGTTTGAGCAACTCACAGTTTCTCAGACCCAAGCGAACGTTCGGACCGATTGAGAGTGTCTTGAGATTCTGAAATTTTGACAGAATCGCCAGAACAGGTTCCCATTTTTGGCAAAATTCTATCAGACAGAAATCTTCAAGCTGTTGAAGTGATTCCAGGACTCCAAGAAAATCTTCTGACAAATTGAAAAGACCAAATATCTCCAATTCCTTCAGGTTTGTATTCCCCCGCAACGGTTCGAAGGCACTCTCTGGCAGTAAGACGTGATGAAGGATCAGACTTTTGAGATTCGGGACCTGGGAGACGACTTCCAGACAGTTTGGATTGATGTTGCACTTCTCAAAATGGATTTCTTCCAGCTGCTCCATAGCAGGCAGAAAAGACAAATGCTCTTTGCGGATTTTTGTGCAGTGACTAAATTCAAGTGTCTTCAAATTAGTCAATCCTTTCAGGATACTGAAGTCCGCATTTTTGACGAAATTTTTGGTCATCCGGTATCCCTCTATTATCAGGAAATCGGCTTCCTCAACTTCATCAACAGTCATCATCTGGAAAAACGTCTTCTGGGCTTCGACCGCACACTCGTGAAGACTTAAACGGTTTTCGTTCATGATATTTCCTTTCAAAAAGGGTTTCTCAACCAGACTCCGTGTCTGCCTATTATTGATAACGAATGAGTGGAAGAAAAATCCACGAAAAAAGAAAAATTTTTTGGGAAATTTTTCAGTGTTGTCCCATCAAAAAACTTCCTGTATCGCATATCTCTCGTAAATTACGATACTTACACTATAATTGAACGTGTAACGATTTCAATTTATGGGAAGATAAACCAGACACGAGGAACGAAGTTTTTTACACAAATCATGGTCCGGGCCTCTTGGGGAGAATTTCAAAAACCACAGATAAACAGGTAACTTCGTACAGGAAAAACATTCCATTTCTCGGGGACTTTTTCTGAAAACGTGTTCGAGTTCCCTAATATCCCCATCCAAAACACGGGATGGAATCTGCCTTGAGAGCGTCGTCCCCGGAAATCCTATATCTCCACTCCGATCATAAGCGAATTGATCCCTGACCCGATGCCGAGCAGGGCGACTTTCTCGCCTTTCCTGCAAAGTCCTCGTTCCAGCCCGATCGAGAACGCCGACGGAAGCGCAGCGGAACCGGTATTTCCCAGGAATTCCAGCGTGGAAAAATCTTTGGTGAAATCGATCTCCAGCGTGTCGTACAGGAGTTTTTGGTGCGCTTTTCCGACCTGATGGCAGAAGAAATGGTCGATCTGGCCGCGCGTCCAGCCGAGATTTTCGAGAAATTGCGGGAAAAGCCGCTTGGCTGTATCGACCCCCTGGATCAGCAGTGTTTCCGAGTCGGTTTTCATCGCGTCGCCCTCTTTGACGCTCGCGTCGCTGCGGCACAAATGGCAGAAGCGCGTATTCGCGATCACGTTGGCCCCGAGCAGCTTCATCCCGGTTCGGGAAAGGTCCTTCCGAACGAGCACAAACCCCGCGCTGGCCGAGCCGATTGTCAGCGAGGCGAAAAGCGGCTTGATGCTCTGCCGCGTGAGCGTCTGGTCGTTGAGCATCTGGTCGATGGTCGTTTCCAGCAGGGACCGCGAGTCTTCCGTCCCGACCACGACCGCCGCGTCGATCTGCCCCAGCTCGATCATATTGGCGGCCTGGATCATCCCCGTGAGGATCCCGAGGCAGGCGTTCGAAACGTCGAAAATCTGGCAGTCTTCCGGCAGTCCGGCCCCTTCATGCACGCCGCAGGCCGTGGCGGGTTCGAGGTAGTCCCGGCAGACGGAGCCGTGGATCAGCGCGCCGACCTTCTGCGGGTCCACGCCGCTTTGCTCCAGTGCCTTTTTGACGGTCTGAACGCTGACGCTCCCCGGCAAAATCCCTTTCGGCCAGAGCCGCCGCTCGCGGATCCCGGTCATGAGTTCGAGCC
>JAFTCU010000301.1 GCA_017454585.1 Thermoguttaceae bacterium
AACTTTTCAAGCCGGCCGGAGCAGCCGCAGAGGATCTCCTGCCGGGGACGCTCGCCGTGGAAAAACACGGAGTGGTCTTCGTTCGTCGGCCCGTCGGCGGCATATAAAAAAGAGGAAAGGGCCAAAGAGACCAGGAGCGCTGTGAGGATTCGCATAAAGGTTCCTTTCGATGGAAGTGAAAATGAGGTGAAAATGGGTCGTTAATACGGAGGGCTGGCGGCCCGGAATGGGAGGCGGTAATGGAGGCCGAAGGCCGGAATTACGCGTTTTGGGCGTCCGTGGTGGTTTAACCCGCGCGTAATTCCGCGCTGCGCGCTCCATTACCGCCTTCCGTTGCCGGCGCGTAATTCCGGCCTGCGGCCTTCATTACCGCCTTTCAAAACCCGGCCCTCCGGATCATTGTTTGTAAATCGGCAGATAGCGGTAATAAACCTCCAGGATCATGACCGCCATGGCCGTCGTGTAGAGGCGGCCGCCGATCTGATTGTTCGTTTTTTCCGGCTCGTCGAAGTACCAGCTCCCGCTGTCCTGGCCGTTTTGTTCCTGGGTGCGGATGAGGTAATCGCGCATTTCCTGATTCCACGTCCGCCACAAAGGGCCGCCGTAGTGCCGAAGGAGGAGCGAGCCGTAGTAATTGTAGTAAAGGTCCGATTCGCTGCAGCCGCAGTCCTCGGCGATGTAACGGGTCCCACGCTTCAGGAAGTCGGCATCGTGCTTCGCCCCGCTGAAGACCCGGGCGCAAAGGCCCATGGCGGTCGTGGAGGGGATCGGCGGTCTGCCCGGCTGGTACGAGTACTTCGCTTTCTCGTCCTTCGAGATCGAGTCGAGGAAAAGGTCCATCTTGATCAGGGTCTGGGAGGGAATTTCAAACCCGTTCATGTGGGCGCTTTTCAGGAGCATCACGACCCACGTCGTGACAGAAACATCACCGGCTTCGTGCGGTTGGTAGCGCCAGCCCCCCCCTTCCTGATCCTGGGCGTAGAGGATCCACTTCAGGCCGCCGAGCGCCAGCGCACCGAGCGTCGGGTCCTTCGTTTCTTCCATCGCGTAAGCCTCGCAAAGCGCCAGCGTCGCTAAAATGTGGCCATACATCCCACGGCTGTCGGGCGAATCGCGGAAGTCGTAGCCGGGCATCGATTCCCGCGCGTGGGCCTGCGTGGAAAGGAAGTAGATCCCGTCCTGAACGGCTTTCTTGTATTCGCCCACCTCGCGGGTGTTTCCGTGGCCCAGCAACGCCAGCAGAGCCAGTGAAGTCGCCGCTACACGGGACGTTGCCTCGCCGGAGTTGGGAGTTCCGTATCGGGACAGGTCGAAACTCCAGCTTCCGAAGTATTTTTTCTGGGAGTCAAACTGCTGGTGACGGGCGATCCAGGCAAGTCCCATCGCGACGGCATCTTCGCTCTGGCCGTTGCCGCCGGCTTCCTCGAGCATCTTTCCGCGGCCCGCTGTGTCGGTTCGGGGGCCGATCCCGCCGCCGGCCGGAAGGGAGCGAGGGACCATGACCTGCTGGTTCCAATTGGTCTCGTTTCCGGAACTTTGAGCCGTCTGCGGTTCAGCGTCAGGCGTGGGCGTTTCCTCCCCTTCCAGATTCGGGTCGTTCGGCTTGGTGGTTTCCTGCTCCAATGCTTCCAGAAGTGCGTTTGCCGGGTCTTCCACGGGTTCGTCCGGCGTGATTTCGACGGGATCGGTTTCAATTTCGACGGTCGTTTCTTCGGGAAAAAGTGTTTCGGTTGGCTCGGGGGTTTCGACTGATGTTTCCGAAGAATCCGTTTCGAGGGTCGC
Organism: Thermoguttaceae bacterium; assembly: GCA_017454585.1. The sequence continues at coordinate 1,783 of JAFTCU010000301.1, forward strand.
GCCCAGTTCCTCCATGTAATCTTCCCACTCTTCCGTTTCGTCAACGGTCGCGAACTCCATGGAAATTTCCGGTCCGCGCCAGGCCCCACGCGGGACGACGATCGGCCAAAGAACCATCAGAAGCAGAACGACCAGATGGAAAACAAGACTCCCAAGGAAACTGAAAGAATTTTCAAACGTTTTCTCGTCAACCGCGTAAAAGTTGTGCTCCGGTTCATCCCAAACCGGGGTGGAATCGTCTTCCTCCACCTGGGAAGCCGCAGGATCAAATGCGGTGATTCCCAGTGAGTCCAGAAAAGACGCGCCGTTTTCTGAGGGTTGAGCCGTGGGGCCGGATTTAAAATCAAAATCTTCCGGTTTCAAGTTTCACTCCGGGTTGAACAGGGACGGGAACAAACTAATACCCGGAAATTATAACATAAAACCCTGAACCGGAAAAGAGCAATTTAATCCCTGGCTCTTTCAAACTCGACGCGAAGTACTTCCTCAAGACCTGCGCGGTTGAATTCTGGCGCGGTCTGTTCGTATTTCAGCGTAAAGGACTCTTTGTCAGACTGGCCGAAAGTGTGCTCTGCTTCCGTGTCGGGCGGTCCTTTTTCCAGCATATTATGGGCCAGGTTGAAAAGCCAGCGCAGGAGCCATTTCGTATCGTGGCGTGAATGGGAAACTTCCAGCTCGGCCAGCGCGAAAGCCTTTAGCCCCCACGTCCCAATGGAAAGGGTCAAGTCGGAGTTGAGCACCAGCCGGAAATCGACCCAAAGTTCCACGGGGATTGCCAGACGGTTCATTCCCTGCGCGTGGCTGATGAATGAATCGGGTGCGTGAAGCATTCCCGAATGATTCCAATAGACCGCTTTTGCCGAAACGTTTTTCAGGACCGCGACGGTCAAAGCCGTGAGCAGAAGCGCGATGTCAAGCGGTTCCAGAGTGTCCTCTTCGGGCAGAACCGCCAGAACGATTTGCCGGGTGGCCTGGGAAACCTCTCGTGCGGCGTCAACCCAGTGCCATGCGCGGGCGCAGGAGGCTTTTAAAGTCTCAAAGGGAACTTCCTGCTCGGGATTCGCGAGCGAAACGGCCAGAGTGGCCGAGTGTGACCGGAAAATAAAATGGTCCGGCATTTCAACCACAAACTGGAATGGAACCGTTTCGTAGCCGGGGACCTGGTTCATCGCTTCCATGACACTTTCGCGCGAGGGAAGATGTTCGGCGGTCGTTAATAAGGTCGTAAGCCAGGGCTTTGAACTCATGCAAATTACTCAACTAAAAATTGAAAATTGAAAAACGGAAAGCATCCACTTGTTCATTGTTCAAGCATTTTGCTGATCGTCTCGCGAAGCCGTTCCAAAAGAGCATCGTCATCCATCGCTTGAACCTCCTCCGCAGGGATCACATCACCGAACGTGATAGTAACTTTGTACGGTTTGGGAAATTTGGTATGACGTGACCACGCTTTGTACGCGCCCTGGATCGCACACGGAAGGATCGGGGCTTTGCTCCGCCGGGCCACAGAAATGATTCCTTTGTGAAATTCTCCCAGACTTCCGTCCTCGGATCGGGTTCCTTCGGGGAAAATCAGAACTGCCTGTTCATCTTTCAGGCGTTTCAGCGTTTCTTTGATCCCGGCGAGTGGGCTTTTGTCGTGCGAGATCGGAAACGCATTCAAGTGGGAAATGTGCCACCCAAAAAGGCCTTTAAAAAGCGTGTCGCGAGCCATGAAGCAAATATGACGGCGAATTCCGGCTGCGATCAAAGGCGGGTCAAGAAAACTCTGGTGGTTCGAGATGATACAAAGTTTGCCGGTCATCGGAATTTTGTTTTTGTTGTAGTACCAGATCCGGTGGTAGATTTTCCCGTAAAAGTACGCGGACCAGGCCCAGGCATTGTAGTAACAATAGTCGAATAGGCGCATGAGTTTACTCCTTGAAGTCAAATTAAATCAGTGGACCTTATTTTCTCAGCCGCTGAGCCGAAACACCCAACCTTTCCTGATTCTTACGGTAAACAAAAACCAGGATCGCAATCAGAAGCGGCAGAACCGGCGGCAAAAGTACCGCGAGGAGTTTCCGCTCGTTTTGGATCTGAAGGATTTTCGTCTGGCAGTCCTTTTCCATCAGAGCGATTTCCTTCTGAACGTTCGTCATTTGCCGGTTGATCGCCTTCTGCATTTCGTTCTGGCCGACAGTTAAAAGCCACTCCCGGCTTTCTTCCGCCTCGGCCTGCGTGATCTCGCCCGCTTTGAGCTGCTCGTTCAGCTTCAGAACCCGCTCGTTCAGGGATTTTTCCAACTCTTTTTGACGATTCGTCAGCGACTCCATCAGTTTCTTTTCGCGTTCGTCGAATTCCTTTTGATACAGATTCCTGTACTGCTCGATCGCCTCGAGTTTCCGGTGGATCTGCTGATGCTTGCGGATCGCGTAGAATCGATTTTCGCCGCCCAGACGTTCCACGATGTTCAACACAAAGTTAATATTATCGAAATCGTAGTCGCTCCCCATCCCGCCGGCCGAGCGCATTTGAACGAAACCGTCGAAGAAAAGGTCGGAGTCCGCGGTCAGGATCACGTAAAGCCCCTTTTTGTCCGGTCGGGTGGAACGGATCTCGGCCGAAACGATGTACGGCAGCGACGTGACCTCGAAATCCACGTCCGTTTTCAGGTTTTGCGGGAGGAAACCCAGCTCCTCATTTTTGAAAAGTTTCCGGTACGGGATCAACCCCGAGTAGGACTGCGCGATTACCAGTGGTGTGAAGAATACCGACGAAACTTTCGGGTCCGCTTCAAAATGTCCGGCATAGAGCATCACCAGCCGGCGCAGACCGTTCGTCGCGGGATTTTTCTCGGCAAACGGGTGCGGGTTCAGCTCGTTCGCGTCGATGAAATGGAACGGGTTCGGACTGCGCGAAAAGCGTGGGATCGGACGGTACTTCTGTGCGACGATTTCCTGATCATAAAACCGGACTCCCAGCAGATTCCAAAGTACAGCAGTGTCCGCCTTGGGAAGGTTCCCGGCCATCATCGCCATCGAATCCAACGGATTCCGCGAAAGCCGCCGCTGCTCGCACGTCGGCGTGAACTGGCTGCAAAGCGGGAGCGGGTCTTCGAAAATCGCCGTGGGAACTCCCGCCTCAAGGACCTTCACGAAATTCTCCATCATGAACGGTTCCAGCGTGGAGGGCTGCACCGCCAGGATCACGTCCACCGAATTCGGGTCGATCGGGTACGACGGATTCACCGGTACGATCTCGTAAGACTTCCGAAGTTCCGCGACCATCGGGCTGACCGACTGCTCGATCGTCGCGCGGTCGATCCCCGTCATGGGCATTCCGTCGAACATTCCGAGCAGATTCGCGTCCGTCTGGAGCACGCCCAGCCGCTTGCGCTGGTGGGTCGAAACCATCAAGAGCGACCGGATCATTTCGTACTCGACCGGAAGCCCGCGCGAAAAGAACGGAATCACTTCCTGATTCAGCCCGCAGGTCATCGCGACGCCGAGGTAAACGCCCACTTTTTCCTGATTTCCGCGGACCAGAACGTTCACATCGGTCGGCGTGATCCCGTAGTTTTTCTCGACGTTCAGCGCCTCGTCGGTGAACCGCTCGATGGAATGAATGTGCACGTGGACCTTGCTCCCCGCCCACTTCTCGAACTGGTGG
>JAFTCU010000019.1 GCA_017454585.1 Thermoguttaceae bacterium
CGATTTCCTGCCGCCAGTTGTGTTCCGTGCCGTTCGTGTCGGTGATCGTATCGGCGCCGTAAGCCAGCAGCGCCTTGGTCATGCACATATAATAGTAGTACAGACCTGCGTCACCCTGGCCGGGATTTTCCGTCACGCTGTAGCGTTTGGTGAGCCACGCCAGAGCGGTCTGGACGCGCTGGTCTTCTTTCGTCAGGCCGGCGTAGATCAGGCTCTTGAACCCGGTGTACGTCATCGAGCCGTACGTGCTGAGCGACTCTTTGGAACGCCCCATCGGCCCCTCCGCTTTGGGGTCCTGCGAGTCGATCACGTACACGAAGCCGCCGTCGCTGTTCTTGGCAAAGGGGAGCGCGTTGTGCTCGGACTCCAGCCCCTGGCAGCGCGAGACGAAAATGGTCGCTTTCTTTACGGCCTCATCATCCGGCCCGGCGCCCAGTTCGTGCAGGGCCTCGAGCATGAACCCCGTGTTGGAAAGGTCCGGACGCGACATTTTGCCGCCGTAGCCCGAGCCGCCGTATTTGATGTCGGACGGGTCGAGGCCCTCCGATTCGTCCCACTGGTACTTGCGGATGTAACGTTCCGCGTACTTCAGGATCTCGTCCAGATCGCCGCGGCCGGCCTTCTTCGCCTTCGCCAGCGCACAGATGCCGATGCTTGTTTCGTAGTTTCCGAAGCCCATTCCCGGGTTCACGATCGCGCCGTCGGGCTGGGCCTGGGACTTGAGGTAGTCGATCGCTTTGGCGAGCATGGGATCATCGATCGGCAGACCGTTGCCGAGCATGCCGAGGATCGCGATGCTGGTCAGCCCGGTCCCCATCTGACTGCTGAAGGAGCCGTCCTCGGCCTGCACGGTGCGCAGGTAGTCGATCCCCCTTTTCGCGGCGGCGTCGAGCGCATCATCCGCCCGAACCGCCCCCACTGCGGCAAATAACACAATAAACCCCAGCGCGAACGCCGGGCACAGGGTGAAAATCTTCTTCATCGAAAAATGCTCCAAATCAGGTTTTGATGGAAAGTCTGACTTTAATCATCCTATAGAATACACCAAAAGCCGAAAATTTCAACCCTTTTTCTGAAAAAAAACAGGAAAAAAACGAAAATCGGGAAAAAATTCCCCCCCGGTTGAAAAAGTGAGGGGGGGGAGGAGATAATAGAAAAGTGGCACAGAAAGACTGGGCTAGTTCCGTAAATGCACTGTTTGATTCTTCCCGGCGCGTAATTCCGGCCTTCCATAGACGATGCTGAAAGCGGTGTCCCCTTAACTTGAACGACGGGACGCTGGCCCTCCGGAGCTGATCTCGTCGTACTGCTTGCTGTGGCGCTTGATCAGGCGGTCTGTGAGGGCCATCTGGACGATGATCTCCTGGACCAGTTTCTCCAAAGAGCTTCCCTTTTGGTAATTGGCGCACTCGATGAAATCGACGCGCTTTTCCAGAAGCAGATTTTCGACCTTGGCTTTTCCTTCTCTTCTCACCCCTCGGGGAAAGACCGCGATCGATTTGCCGCCGTGGACCCGGACCAGTTTCATGCAGGGCACGTCGGTCAGGCCGTCGCCGAAGTAGATCATGTTCCGGAACGGAATCGCCCGCTGGTCCTCCTCGACGTATTTGTTCAGCGTCGTATTGTCGGACGGGTTGAGCACCCCCTTGTTGATCCGGAAAAGAAACTGCGTCTTGGTCGTGTAATTCACCGCCATGAGCGGCCAGTCCGCAACACCGTTTTCGTCGTAGTGGAACTCGCAGGCGAAGACTTTTTTGAACTCCCCGTAAATGGCCGAGCCTTCGATGATCTCGGAGAGGCCCGACGAGATGATGTAGTGTTCCAGCGTCACGTTCTGCTCTCTCGCGAAGGCGTTCATCCGGGCGAACCAGTCCGGAACCCCCGGGAAAAACTCGATGCTC
>JAFTCU010000302.1 GCA_017454585.1 Thermoguttaceae bacterium
GGTACAGACGACTTTGGCGTATGGGCAGGTCGTGAAGTTTTTCAGGCACGGGTCATCGACCGTGTACACCGTGTCCACGCCGTGCGCGATAAGTTCCTTCGGCATATCGCCGATTTCAAAACCGGGCAGAACCGCGCCGACTTTCACTCCGAGACGGTCGGCCAGTTCGCGCGCCTTACCGCATAATTCAAGCGAAACGTCAGCAAGAACGCCGTCCTGCTGCTCCGCAAATACCCAAACTTCGCCTTTTCGATTTGGTTTTCCCATGGTCTTTAATTTATGGTTAAAAAAGTGTGAGGTGTTTTTCGGAATGAATAATGAATAACGAATAACGAATAATGAGGAGAAAGATTTTAACCGCTTATTTCGAATAAATCCCGCTTGAGTGTGAACTCATTCTTTTCATTATTCGTTATTCGTTCTTCACTATTCGTTAATTCAGAGCGTTCTGTCCGCGATGAGTTCCTGGACCAGTCCGGTCACGCCTTCTTCAGTCGGTTCGACCTGGACGAAACCTTCTTTAGTCAGCACGATCGACTCGATGCGGAAAACTTTTGTCGGCGATCCGGCCATTCCACAGCGGTCGAAATCAGCGTTCACGTCATCGAGGGTCCATTGCTCCATCAGAAGCCCTTTGGCCTTGAGTTCTTCGGCCTTTTCGGGTGTAACTTCTGCGGGGACTGCGGCGTGCTTGAAGCGCATCACTTTGCGGGCAGCGAACGGGCGCGGGTCATTGGCCGTCTCGATGACCGTCAAAAGAGCCGGAAGCTGAACGTCAACGACTTCAAAACCGTTTCCGGTATTGCGGCGCAAACGGGCCGTTTTGGGCGAGCCGTCTTTCACATCGATGACTTTTTCGAGGTACGTGACCTGCGGGAGCCCCAGTTTTTCCGCGATTTGAGGACCCGTTTGAGCCGTATCACCGTCGATTGCCTGGCGTCCGCATAAGACAAAGTCGTAATTTCCGATTGTTCGGACGACCTGTGACAAAATATAGCTCGTTGCCAGCGTATCGGACCCTGCCGCGCGGCGGTCGGTCAGAAGGATCGCGCGGTCCGCACCGCGATAGAGGCACGAACGCAAAATCTCGGCGGCTTTTGGGAGGCCCATCGTTAAAACAGTCACAGTGCCGCCAAAACGGTCACGAATTTCCAAAGCCGTTTCCAGCGCATGCAGGTCTTCAGGGTTGAAAATGGCCGGGAGGGCTGCACGGTTTACGGTTCCTTCAGGCGTCATTGCGTCCGAAGAAATGTTTGCTGTGTCGGGGACCTGTTTTACACAAACAATCGAATTAAATCCCACGGAATCTACTCCATTTCTAGTTATCGTTAAAGTTTTTACAGATTGGCGTATTTATAAATTTTATGTATTTTAGCACAAAATCAGGATTATGTCAAGACGAATCCCAAATTTACACGTTTCCTGCTTAATTCGGCAAAAAAACGAAAAAACTTTTGCAGAGAACAATGGGCAGGAATCAGGCAGAAAGAGTTAAAACGAAGATTGAAAAGGATCCGTGAAAAAATGAGGAGGCTCAGTAGAATCTTCTAAAACATCAAAAAACAGACCACTTCATTCTGATTTTATCCTAAAAAAACAAAAAAATGGGGAAAATTTCCACCTCTCTGCTTGCTTTATTTTCAAATCATAGTAAAATAAAGATGAAGTTTTTTATTTATGTATATTAATAATCTTTAGTATGAATCGGGAGCTTTTCATGAATGACTTTTTGAACGCGAGAGCAAACAATCATAAAGGTTTAATTGGCGAGAGGGATTTGTATCTGCTTGGCGAGGGAACTCACTGGAGGCCGTACCACGTGCTCGGCGCCCATCCCTGCGTGATAGACGGAGTTGAGGGTGTCAATTTCGCGGTTTGGGCGCCCAATGCAAAGGAGATTTCTGTCATTGGCGATTTCAACGGCTGGGATCCTCATACGGATTATCTCTGGAATTTTTCCGAAAACGGTATTTGGGAAGGTTTCGTCCCGGGTGCCAAGGTGGGAATGCTCTATAAATTCCTGATTCATTCGGAGGGTATGGAACCCTTTGAAAAGTGTGACCCTTACGCGTTTGAGTTCGAGTGTCCCCCGAAAACCGCCTGCCGGATTTATGACCATAATGCTTACGAGTGGAACGATTCCGCGTGGCTCGCACAAAGAAAAGAATTCGACTGGCAGCACAAACCGCTTTCCATTTACGAAGTTCATCTTGGAAGCTGGCAGAATGACCATCCAGGAACGGATCAGTGGCCCAACTATCGCCAAATCGCGGACCGATTGATCCCTTACGTGAAGAAAATGAACTTTACGCACATCGAGCTTCTGCCGGTTTGTGAGCACCCGTTTACTGGAAGCTGGGGCTACCAGATCACCGGGTATTACGCACCGACCGCCCGATACGGAGGCGCAGACGATTTTAAATACTTTGTGGATAAATGCCACCAGAATGGAATCGGTGTTTTGCTGGATTGGGTTCCCGCGCATTTCCCCAAAGACATTAAAGGGTTAGGACGCTTTGATGGGACTGCCCTGTATGAACACGCCGACCCGCGTCAGGGGGAACACGCTGATTGGGGGACGTACATTTTCAACTATGGGCGGAACGAAGTTCGTAATTTCCTCGTTGGGAACGCAGTTTATTGGGTCGATCTCTTTCATGTGGACGGGATTCGGGTCGATGCCGTCGCCTCCATGCTTTATCTCGACTACAGCCGCGAGGATGGGCAGTGGATCCCGAACAAATACGGCGGCCGCGAAAATCTGGAAGCGATCGATTTTCTGCGCGAGATGAACGAGCGGGTGCAGACACTTTTCCCCGGCACTATAACCGTCGCGGAGGAGTCCACCGCCTGGCCCGGTGTTACGATGCCCGGGTACACAGGGGGGCTGGGGTTCTGTCTCAAGTGGAATATGGGCTGGATGCACGATACACTGTCGTATATGCAGCACGATCCGATTTATCGCAAGTATCACCACGATAAATTGACGTTCAGTCTTTTGTATGCGTTCAACGAGAATTTCGTGCTTCCGTTTTCACACGACGAGGTCGTTCACTGTAAAGGCTCGCTCATCGGTAAAATGGCGGGTGATAATTGGCAGAAACGCGCGAATCTGCGCCTCCTTTATGCCTATCAGTGGACCCATCCGGGCAAAAAGCTTCTCTTTATGGGAGGCGAGCTCGGGCAGTGGTCAGAGTGGAAAGACACCGGTCAGCTTGACTGGAATCTCCTCCAGTACGAAGAACATCAGGGGATCCAGCGGTGTGTGGCCGATTTGTGTAAACTCTACAGCGAAGAGCCTGCGCTCTACGAGCTGGAGTTCAAGCAGGAAGGTTTTCAGTGGATCGACTGTTCGAACCGCGACGCGAGTACGCTTTCCTACTTGCGGCGGGCGAAGGATCCGAACGACTATCTGGTCGTCGTGTGCAATTTCACGCCGAACACTCCTCATAATTTCTGGGTCGGTGTTCCGGAAAATACGGAATATCGGGAAATCTTCAACAGTGACTCGCGATACTACGACGGGAGCGGTGAAGCCGCGAATTCAAGCGTAGTTTCCCAGCCAACTCCATGCCAGGGATTCCCCCATCACATTGAAATTACTCTTCCTCCGTTGGGTGTGGTCGTATTAAAACCGGTCAGATAGAATGGAGTTGGAAAGTTTTTTTGGATTCATCCAATGATTAATATTTTACGTCAGGAAATTCTCACTGAGTCGCCCACCATCGTCGTAAAGGTCGGAACACGTATTCTGACAGATGCGAGTGGACATCTGAGCGAATCTCAAATCGAATCGTTCGCGAACCAGCTTGCAGAGGCGCGTGCGAAGGGGTTTCGTGTGGTGTTGGTCAGCTCCGGTGCGGTTGGTTCCGGCATTGGACGCCTCGGTCTGTCTGGCCGTCCTAAAGACCTCGCCCAGCTCCAGGCCGTCGCTGCTGTTGGGCAGAGTGCACTCATCGAGGCGTACAATCATTTCCTCGAAAAACTCGGCCTTCATGCTGCCCAGATACTGCTTACGGCCGATGATTTTGAGCATCGAACAAAGTACCTGAACGTCCGTAACACGCTGAACGCGCTGCTGGAGTTCGGCGCGATCCCGATCATCAACGAAAACGACACGCTGAGCGTCGCGGAGCTGAAGACTACCTTTGGCGATAATGACCGGCTGGCGGCGCTCGTCGCAGATCTGATCCACGCCCCGCTGCTGATCCTGCTTTCGGACATTGACGGGCTTTACGACGGCGACCCGCGCAAGCCCGGCGTGAAACTGATCCCGACGGTCCATCAGATCGACGCTTCCATTCAGGCCCTGGCGTTCGACCGTCTGACCGGTCTGAGCAAAGGGGGAATGGCGAGCAAGCTGCGCATCGCGCACCAGATCACGAACGCCGGCGGCGCCATGATCATCGACATCGGCCGCGAGCCGAAGATCCTCCAGAAGATCCTGAACTGCGAGGACTACGGGACGCTTTTCCTCGCGCAGGGGAC
>JAFTCU010000303.1 GCA_017454585.1 Thermoguttaceae bacterium
CCGCTCATGATCCCGGGGATGGAGCGCACGACGCAGGAAATCATGCTTTACGCTCTGAAACTGTTGAAAACAGAAGGTCTTATCCAGACGGGTGACCGCCTGATTCTCGTCACGGATGCGACCATCGAAACGACCTACAGCGCGATTGCGGTTTATGAGGTTGACTGAAATTCCCAGTTAAGACCTCTGCGGGGACGACGTTCACACACTTCGTCCCCGCAGAGGTCTGGTTTGCCTGCCTTGCCAAAATTTTTGCCTATCCTTCTTTTTCCAAAATTTTTCCACTTTTTTGTTTTTTTCCTTCCGGATTTTTAGAATTTGACGTATAATGAATATGTATTAGTGTCATTAGGAGCAGTATGAACTGGCCTGATGAGAGGGGAACGTCGCTTGGGCGGGACGTTTCAAATTCACAATTAATAATTCATCTTTAAAATGAAGCGCGCATTTACCCTTGTTGAGCTTTTGGTCGTCATCGCCATCATCGGGATGCTGGTCGGTCTGCTTTTGCCGGCGGTCCAGCAGGCCCGTGAAGCGGCGCGGCGGATGCAGTGTAACAATAATTTGAAGCAGATGGGGCTTGCCTCCCTGAACCATGAGAGCCAGTCTCAAAAGTACCCGAGTGGGGGGTGGTACTGGAATTGGGCTGGCGATCCCGACGCGGGTTTTGGCAAGAATCAGATGGGGGGCTGGACGTACTCGCTTCTTCCGTTTATGGAACAAAACGCCATGTACCAGCTTGGTGCGGACGGTGACCCGGGAACCGAATCGAGCACTCAAAAACAGGGTGCGTACACACGCGGCTGTACCCCTCTGTCGGTTTATCACTGCCCGTCCCGGCGCGCTCCCAAGGCGTATCCGGCAGGAACGAGCGTGACCAACTCGGAAATCGTCCAAAATGGTGCGAAAAGTGACTATGGTTGCAACTGCGCGGATACTTATTCGGCCGTGAATCCCGGCTCGTACAGCGCATCCAAAACGTACAGCTGGCCGACTCCGACGTCGAAGGGGGTGATTTTCGGTCGCAGCGAAGTCACCATCGGCGAGATTCGTGACGGAACGTCCAACACGCTGCTCATCGGCGAGAAATACCTCACGCCGGAATTATACGAAACCGGGACTTCCAGCTCGGATAATGAGCCGATCTACACCGGGGCGGACTGGGATACGTACAGGCTTGCCACATCTTCTTACATGCCGTACCAGGACCGGAGCGGTTATTTGGACTCGAGCAATAACTTCGGGAGCGTACACGCGGGTGGATTCGGCGTGGTGCTTTGCGATGGCTCGGTTCAGTCCATTTCGTACAGTATTGACGTCGAGACGTGGACGTACTTCGCCCAGCGAAGTGATGGAAAAGTGATCTCGCTGCAGCAGTGAGGCCGGTTCCATTTTCACCATTTTTACCATTCATAATCAAAATGAAACGTGCATTTACCTTGGTTGAACTTTTGGTTGTCATTGCAATCATTGGGATGCTAGTCGGCTTGCTTTTGCCGGCGGTCCAGCAGGCTCGTGAGGCGGCTCGGCGGATGCAGTGTAACAACAATTTGAAGCAGATGGGGCTTGCGGCTCTGAACCATGAAAGCCAGACGCGCTATTATCCGAGCGGCGGGTGGTTCTGGAACTGGGCTGGCGACCCGGACGCGGGTTTCGGAAAGAACCAGATGGGGGGCTGGACCTACTCGCTTCTGCCGTTCATGGAGCAGAACGCTCTGTACCAGCTCGGCGCGGACGGAGACCCGGGGACGGAATCCGCCACGCAGAAAACGGGGGCTTGTACGCGCGGCAGTACGCCTCTTTCGGTTTTCTACTGCCCCTCCCGGCGAGCTGCCAAGGCGTACCCGGCAGGAACGGGCGTGACCAACTCGAACACCGTCGCAAACGGCGGCAAAAGTGACTACGGCTGCAACAGTGCAGACACGCACTCGGGGGTGAATCCCGGCTCGTTCAGCGCGTCCAAGACGTACAGCTGGCCGACCCCGACGTCGAAAGGGGTCATTTTCGGCCGCAGTGAGGTCACCATCGGCGAGGTCCGCGACGGAACCTCCAACACGATGCTCATCGGTGAGAAGTACCTCATGATCGAAAACTACGAAAACGGTGCCGGCTCGGATAATGAGCCGATCTTTACCGGGGCGGACGTGGATACGTACCGGTACGCCACCGCGTCTTACATGCCATACCAGGACCGGAACAATTATTTGTCCACGAGTTACAATTTCGGAGGGACTCATGCCGGCGCGTTCGGGACGGTACTCTGCGACGGTTCGGTCCAGTCCATTTCGTACAGTATCGACGCGGAGGCGTGGACGTACTTCGCGCAGCGCAACGACGGGAAAGTTTTCACGCTTCCGCAGTAATCATAAAAGGTGGGGGACTTGCGAAAAAATTTTTTTGAGGTATAATAGTCTGAAGTTTTGCTTCCTCGGGATTGAATGTAATGTTTCATTGGAATCTGAAATCAGACGATTTACCTCCTTCGCTCCGGCATTGCGCCGCGGCGGTCGGGAATTTTGACGGCGTACACCTCGGGCACGCGGAAATTCTGCGCCGGCTGAAAAGCTTTGGCCTGCCGACCGTCGTGTTCACGTTTTCCGAGCACCCGCGCCAGATCCTCCGTCCGGAAGAGGCGCCGCCACTTCTGACCGCGAACGAGCGCAAGGCGGAGCTGATCCGGGAGCAGGGGATCGACGAGGTCATTTTCTGTCCCACCGCGCGCATTCTGAACTGGCCGGCGGAAGCGTTCTTTCAGCGGGTCATTGTGGAACTTCTGGACGCGCAAATTCTCGTGGAGGGGCCGAATTTCCGTTTCGGCTACGGCGGGCGCGGAAACACCGATCTGCTTGCCGAGCTGTGCGCCCAAACCGGGCGAAAACTCGAAATCGTCGAAATTCTTCAAGAGGCGGACGGCGTTTCTGTCTCCAGCTCACGAATTCGGGACC
>JAFTCU010000304.1 GCA_017454585.1 Thermoguttaceae bacterium
AGCTCGACGGCGTGATCATGACCAAGCTGGACGGCGATTCCCGTGCCGGTGCCGCGATCTCGCTCAAATACGTGACGGGCGTTCCGATCAAGTTCATCGGGACCGGTGAGCAGATCGGGACCACCAGCTCCCTGGAAGATTTCACTCCGGAAGGTATGGCAAGCCGGATCCTAGGCGGTGGTGACCTTCAGGAGCTTCTGCGTCAAGCTCAGCACGCGTTCGACCAGGACGTGATCGAGTCGCAGGAAGCCCGTCTGAAAAAGGGAATTTTCACGTTCAACGACTTCCAGACGATGATGGCACAGACCCGTCGTTTGGGTTCGTTCGGCAAGATCCTCAGTTTCCTCCCGGGAATGGGAAATCTTCAGAAGATGCTCGGAAACGTGGACGCCGACGAGCAAATGAACAAAATCAACGGAATCGTGAACTCCATGACGATTTCCGAGCGTGAGAATCCGAAAAGCATCAACCCGTCCCGCGTGAACCGAATCGCAAAAGGCGCGGGCGTGCAGCCGAAGCAGGTGACGGACCTCATTAATCAGTTCAACATGATGGCTGAAATGATGAAAATGATGTCTGGCATGGGCGCTGGCGGCCGAATCGGCGCGATGCAGGAGCTTATGCGTCGTATGCAGGGCGCTCCTGGTGGAATGGCCGGAGGGCACAAACCGCCGAAGGAGAAAAAAGTCGAGGAAGGCGGCCTCACCGCGGCCGAAAAAGCGAAGCTTCGCAAAGAGCGCGAAAAAGCGCTGAAGAAAAAGAAAAAATAAAGAAAATGAAGAACGAATAATGAGGAGAAAGCCCGACGCGTAATTCCGGCCTTCGGCCTGCATTACCGCCTCCCCAAATCATTATTCATTATTCGTTCTTCATTATTCATTGCCCTTTTGGGCGTACCCGTACATTATTTGGTTCCATGACGTTTGGAACGGTAATGGTCGCTGACAGGTTGTTCGTCTTGTCAGATAGTTCATGTTCAATAAGTAAGGAGTAAATTCATGGCAGTCCGAATTCGTATGAAGAAATTGGGACGTCTCCATCGCCCGTTTTATCGTATTTGCGCGATGGATTCTCGTGCGCCGCGTGGCGGTCGTGTTCTGCAGGAACTGGGCACTTACGACCCGATGGTTCCGGAAACCGACGCTCGTGTCGTGCTGGACGTTGAGGGAGTTGAGAAGTGGCTGAGCGTCGGAGCGCAGCCGACCCCGAAAGTCGCGGTCCTGATCAAGAAATACGGCAAGAATGGCACGCACCTCGAAGCGCAGAAAGCCGCCAAGGAAAAAGTGGCCAAGGCTCGCGCCCCGCGTCCGACTTCGACCCGTATGCTCAAGCAGGCTCCGGTCGCTGAAGAAGCTGCTGAGTGATTCAGCTGCAAAGTGATTTTTAACGGATAAAACCCATGCGCTTTGATGTTTTGACGCTTTTCCCTGAGATGTTCACGAACTATTTGCGGGAAAGTCTTTTTCATCAGTCCATCGTCAACGGACTCGTAAGCGTGGGGCTTCACAATATGAGGGATTGGACGCACGACCGACATAGAACGGTTGATGATCGTCCATTTGGAGGCGGTCCCGGAATGGTTCTGAAATGTGAACCGGTCGTGGACTGTGTGGAAGCGGTTCAGCAGGGAATGGGGGGTGAAAGCTCCATCGAAATGAACTGCGAAACCGAAAATTCCGACCCGGATCCTGTCGTTTTTGACGGATCCATCCGGTCAGCACCAGGGCATTTGATCATGCTCACACCGGCGGGCAGAGTATTCAGGCAGACGATTGCGGAAGAGTTGGTTCAAAAGCCGCGGCTTGTTTTCCTCTGCGGACGTTACGAGGGGTTTGATGACCGCGTACGTCAGATTTTGCAGCCGGACGAGATCTCCATCGGGGATTACGTCCTCAATGGCGGCGAAGTGGCCAGCATGGTGATGATGGAAGCGATCATACGCCTGATTCCTGGTGTTTTAGGGGATGAAATGAGTAACGTGACCGACTCGTTTTCGAGTGGGAATCGCCTGCTCGAATCGGCCCAGTACACCCGACCGCGAGTTTTTCGGGGGCTGGAAGTACCTGAGATCCTCTTTTCCGGTCATCACGCGAATATTGAGAAATGGCGCGTCGAGGAAAACCTCAAGCTGACCAAAGAACGCCGTCCGGAATTGGTTCCGCCGGGGTACGAGGAATCCCTTCAGCCGAAAAAGAAACGTCGGCGCCGTATTGTGAAGGAAGAAGAAACCGAATAAGTAAACAAATAAATTGAAAGGATTTACTCATGAGTCAGAAAATCATGCAGCTGGTCGAAAAATCCAGCATGAAGCCGGAAGTCGCTCATTTTGAAATCGGCGACACGGTAAACGTTCACTGCCGTATTGTTGAAGGTGATAAAGAGCGTATTCAGCTCTTCACCGGTGTTGTGATTGCCCGCAGTGGTTCCGGCACGCGTGAAATGTTCACGGTCCGCCGTATTGTTCAGGGTGAAGGCGTTGAGCGCAAATTCCCGGTTCAAAGCCCGCGTATTGCGAAGATCGAAGTCGTTCGTTCGGCCGAAGTTCGCCGCGCGAAGCTCTACTTCCTGCGTGACCGTGTTGGTAAGGCGACCCGTCTGGTCGAGCGCCGTGTTGAGAACAAGAAGGTCGAAGCCGAAGCCAAAGCCCCGAAAAAACTTCATGGCCGCGCGAAGGCCAAATCCAAGAAAGCCGCTGCTGAGGCGAAATGAGTTCACGCGGACTTGACTGAAAGACCGTAAAGACCCAGAAAAAGAGTCAGGCGAGAGGAAGGATTTCCAACCTCGCGCCTGACTTTATTTTTTGGGGCTTTTTCAGGTCTTAAAGGAGCCGAAAATTATTGCGGGATCTGCGCGACCTGGCCGTCCGCGCGGTTTGCCAGGTACGCGTGCATTTGCGGGTCGATCGAGTACGAAATTCGCTGGACCGAGGCGTCGCACATTGCCATGCCGAAGGATCCGGCGTGAGTGCTTCCGAAGCAGCGCGTGTTGGCAACACCCTGGCGGTCCTGAAGCGGACGGACGCAGTTTGCCGTATTCGACGCGTCGTAGTAGGAGGACCGGCAGTTATCGTTGCAAGTCCCCTGGTGGACGGACTGGTCGTCGCCGCCGTCCTTTCCGGTCGTGTAGCTGGCTGGGTTCAGGTACTTCTCACCGACCAGGTACGTGTTGGTCGTTCCGTCACGTACTTCGCCGACCGTGATCGCACTGTGGAAGAACATGATCCCGTTGGTCCCGGAGTACGTCTGCCAGGAATTGTTCGCGTCCATCTCTTTTGCGTCCGCGTAACTCTTCGGTTTCGTGGAGCCGTCCGCCCCTGTACCGTTTCCGGGGCCGTTCCCCCAGTTGCTCGCGTAGTCGATTTTCCCGGAGACCGTGGGCGAGTTCGTGTTATATCCTCCCGAGGTCCCGGGGTACGTGGTGGGTGCACGGCGTGAGGGGCAGTAAAAAACGTTCAGCGGCGTTTCCAGAACGGTCTTCATTTTGGCCTTTTTCGTTCCGGAAAGACCTTCGGGAGTTCCTTCCGCGGCCAGCTCAAACAGCGCGTTCTGTTCGAGGAACGGCAGGATGGAAAACGTCCAGGCGCCGGGCTGCTTCTTGCCAAAACCACGGTCCGGGTCGCCGACCCAGTACCACGTCCAGCCGCCGGAGGGGTAGCTGCGCGAGGTACTTTCGTGGTTCATACACGCCAACCCAATGTTTTTCAGATTGTTCCCGCACTGCATCTGACGCGCCGCTTCACGGGCTTGTTGAACCGCGGGCAAAAGCAGCCCGACCAGCATTCCGATGATGGCGATGACGACTAAAAGTTCTACGAGTGTGAAGGCGAAACGACGCATTGTTGTTACTCCATTTCAGAAGGAGGAACCCGTTGAAAACGTTCCTCCTCAATCCTCTTTTGTGACTTTAGTTCATGCCTTGTGGCGAATACAAAACAAACCCGCGGCTCCAACCAGAAGCAGAATCCACGCGGACGGTTCCGGGACCATATTTCGGTCAAGGACCAGTCCGATGGTCGTGGAACCGTCTCTTCCCGCGTAAGTCCCCAGGCTGTAATACTCCTGAACGTCCTCCGGGAAGTACTGGATGAAGTAGTTCCAATCTCCACCGGCCGCGGAGGGAAGCGTGTAGGTGGCGTCACCGCTGAAACTCAGAAGATCCACGTCGCCGCGCGAAACCAACCCTTCCAGCGTCGTACCGTTTACCATCTCAATGGCGGGCGTGACGTTTTCGGCAAAGGTCAGTTCCCCCGTGGAGAGTTTGATCGTGGAGGTCAGATTTTCCGCACTGGAATCCAGCAAAATGTTCCAGGTGGACGGAATCGTGATCCCCTGTTCGGACGTGAGGGTTCCAATTGCGCCGAACTTTGCGCCAGATGCGATCGTCACGGTCGTCGTGGCCGGGAGCGTACCGCCGAGGAGCAGTTCCGCGCCGCTGGCGACCTTCACGGATTCAAACGTTGAACTGTTGGAGGCCGTGTCCACGTCTTCCAGAACGAGTTTCCCGGCATCGACCTGCACCCGCAGCGGGTAGTTGGTGGTGGCGTAGGTCTTTTCCTGAACGATCATTTCCCCCGCGCCCTGCTTGATCAGCGTGTTCGTTTTGTTGTTGTTACCCCACGCGTAGATGCCATTGGTGAGCGTGAGCGTTCCCCCCTCTCCAATGTTGAATTTCCCGGCATTTTTGTGGCTCGAGTTTTCACCGACGCTGCGGATCCCGATCAGAGCGTCGATTTGCGCGGAGGCGTTGGCAGGAACGGTCGCGACGTCGCAAATGTAGAGCTGCGGGTTGGCCGTGCCGGTAACGGTGATTTTTGAACCATCGTTCATGGTGAGTTGCTTGACGCTGGTCCACGGGCTGGCCGTCATGGAAAGGTTCAATTCGCCGCCGGGCTTCGTATCGGTTTTGGCCGCCAGGGTCATGTTGGGTGAATAGGGCCCGTAATCCGTGGCATTTTTGCTCGCCAGTTCCAGAACGGCCCCGGCGGAAACGCTCATGTTCTTGCTTTTCAGGCTGGCCGAATGTTCATGGGCGAGGATGAGCCGGCCTTCCTCGACGCGGGTCGTTCCCGTGTAGGAGGTCCTTGCAGTGAGTTTTAGTGTGCCTTCACCCTGCTTGATGAGGTTTCCAGTACCGCTCACGGCGCCGAGCGTCAACGAATTATCCACCTTGATCTTGGCGTCGCCCGAGGTGCTGAACGTGCCGGCCGGAAGCGTGATCACATTCTCTTTGGCGTAAAACGTGCCGCCGTTCAGCGCGACGGAAAAAGTGGTCTGGTTTTTCTCACCGTCCGCGATGTAGATGGGCCGGTTCGTTTCAAACGTTCCATTCGCTCCGATCGTGAGGGCGACTTTTCGTGTGAAGTCCTGATACACGGCGGCGCCCATCCGAATATTTTTGGTGACGTCGAAAGCCAAGGTCCCGTTTTCGACGTTCAGGTTGAGAACTTTATTCTCGTGACCGCCCCAAGTGTCCTGCACACCGCAGATGAACGTATTTCCCGCGGTGTTTTTCAGCAGGACATTTCCGCCGTTTGTAACGTTAATATTCACATTATTCCGGCATCCCAGTCCTAAAGAGGCGGACGTTTGAAGGGTGACGTTTCCACCGTTCACGTTCATCGTATAAGTGTAAGGAGCGTCGGCTTGGGCGGTTGGAGTAACTGAGCCGCCGTTTGCGCTCCAAAGGTCTGCCGAGGTTTTAACGTTCAGTGTTCCGGTAACCGTCAGAGTCCCTTCAACGGGATTTTCTAACGTAGCGGCCGGACCACCGACTCCCAAACGGACTCTTGAGTTGGTGTTGAGATCTACCGTCCCCGCGATGGTGACGTGGGAGCCGTGATCAAAACGGATTTCACCGTTCAGAGACGCACCATTGATCGCGGCGCCTGCAGGGACCGTAATGAGGTTTCCGTTGAAAGCGCTGAAAGAATAATTCTCGGAACCGACCGTAGAACGGCCTGAAAGAGTAGTTGTGCCGGAAATAGTAATCGCGCTATCTGTGGGGCGGATGAGCATTCCGTTGGTGATCGTTCCGCCGGCATAATCGGTCGTGATCTCCGTCGCGCAAACGACCGGCGTGAGAGAAAAAACGGTCAGCAGAGAAAGGAAACCGGTTAAAAGAACGGATTGGCGTGTAGCTGCTTTTATTTTCATTTGCTCATCTCCCTAAAAATACGAAACTGATTAACTTGCTTTATTTTAATCCAAAACCCTCAAAAATCAAGCGCTTTTTTGAAAAAATGGGGATTTTTTAAAAAAATAACGGGAATTGATTCAGTTTTTTCATTTCTTTTTTTTCTTTTTGGTTAAAACGCCAAAACCACTCTTGCGTTAAATTGAAAAATCAGGTAAAAAAACAGATAAATAACCGTTTCTTTTTTGGTGAATTCCGGAACGATGAGATCCTGTTTAGCTGCAAATCGTGTCATTTTGTTCGTTTTGGCGTTCTTTTTGAGCGTTCAGGGGGTCATCGTTTATGGGCAGGTAGGAGCTGGCAGTTCGACACTTCCTCCCGCCCCGGCTCCACCAGGTTCCTCGTCACTGTACATTCAGGACCCATACCAGGCCCCTGCCTCATCAGGCGGTCCTCTGCTGAAGAATCCACCGTCCAATTCGTTTAACTCTCTCTCGTTTGGCAGTGATGAAGGGATGAAATTCATCCAGAATTTGGGACTGGATGTGACGTGGATCGTGTCTGGTGCATCGAAAAAGAATATGGGGCTTTTCCGCTTCGATGTTTGTCTCGATGTGCCGCTTCCATATTTTGACAATCCAGAGAATTCACTGTTCTTTGAACCTCGCTTCGCAATGAACCTTTTCAATGGTCCGAAGGGGGATTTTGACGGCAAATATGAAAATTATACGTCAAACGAGTTTGACGTTTCCCTGGGGTTACGCTGGCTTCCGAAATTTCAGCTTAGCAAAATGGCTACCCCACTGGAATTTGATTTCTTTTTCAGTGTGGGGCTTTATACCGACTTTAAAAGTGTCAACGGTAACAGCTTCCGATTCCCGAGCTGGGCGTATCTTTCTTTAGATGTGACGAACAATATTAAGGCCAAAATCGGGGTTTGGGTCCTGGATCGTGTACGTTACACGATTCTGCCCTCAGGTGGTGTGATTTGGACGCCAAACGACCGCTGGGAATTTCAGATACTCTTCCCCAATCCCCGTGTTACGTACCGGCCTGTCAACCCAGTGCTGAAGGATATGAGTTTGTTCGCTCGCGGCGAGTATGGAGGAGGAAGCTGGACGGTCCATAGCGACATAGGGACCTTCCAAAAGGATTACAATGACTACAGAGTCTTGTTCGGTTTCGATTGGAGAGGCCCCGCCAATGGAATTGGATTCTTTGAGTTTGGCGGTTCGTTTGGACGTGAACTTTATCTGAATAAAGGGGTCGGATCCTACCATCTGAACCCGGGATTTATTTTGCAGGCTGGTCTGCATTTTTGACGAAAGATTTCTCTGCTTTGTAGTGAAAAGAGCAGGGTACAGAACTTGGACTAATGATTCAGATACCTCCCAAGATTCGACGATTTCTGGAGCAATCTCCACGAATTAATCCCCGTCATTCCGGTTTCGGTCAGGAGTGGACGGTCCTGAAATACGTTATTGGTTTCTTTCGGAGGAAACAGGTAAAAAGTACGTTCATTCTGTTTTACGCGGTCTGGGCGGTGGTGCTTTGGGCGTACATTCCGCAGGCCCCGCGGCTCTTTACGTTGGACGACGTCGGGAACGTGGTGGTGAATCAACCAGATTGCGCTTCACTTTCGCCTGCAGAGCGTGTGATCTTTCTGCTTCTGGACTCTCAGCAGCTGTGGGGGGCGTTCGTTCTTTTCGGCCTTTTGCCGATGCTTTTCGTGAAATTCCTCTTTTGGGAAAAGCTCTCCGATTATGGGATCTCGCTGGGAAAACTGAAGCGAGTGCGGAATCTCGTCCTGGTGTTCGTGCCACTGAGCATTTGGCTGACTTGGGTCACGGGCGAGAACATCGATTATTTCGGCACGTACCCGTACAATCCGATGATTCTGGGCGGGCACTCGTCCATCGCGGAGGGACACAGCTTTCTGCTGATTTACTTCACTCTGTACGTTCTGCTCTACTACGTGAGCTGGGAGTTTTTCTTCCGGGGATTTTTACAGATCGGGACGGAAAGAAGCGTCGGCTGCTTCAACGCGATCCTGATCGGAACGGCCTTTTCCACGTTCGCGCACCTCGGCCCGCACGCCATGGTCGAAACCATCGGAGCGATCGGCGGCGGGATCCTCTGGGGCTTTTTCGTTTACCGGACCCGCTCCATCCTGCCGAGCCTCCTGATGCACGCGACGCTGGGAATCGGGCTGGACTTTTTCCTGCTTTACTACTTCCTCTGATTCGGGGACGATGCTTTCAGCGTCGTCATTTTACCCCGTAATTCTCGCAGTTTCTCGCGACATTGCATGAAGAACGGGTGGTACGTCGTCTCGCGGTAGTCGGGGAATGTCCACGGGAAGTCGGTCCACTGCCCCTTTGTGAAACGGAGCGTGATCTCGGCGAAAATCCCCTGACCGATGTATATCCGGTGGTAAAAGTCCTTCGAGGACGCTAAAACCAGCTTCGCCAGATCGATGAATCCCGGGTCGATGTTCAGCGGCCGTTCCTCGTCTTTCGGGAATTCCTGCGCGTATTCCTCCTCCCAAAGGTTCGACTGGTTTTTCATCTCCGCGAGCCGGATCGGGTCGATGAGTGGCTCCATCGCGAAGAAGATTTTCTTCAGACGCGGCCCCATCGAAGCGTCGTAGTAGTGGGTCTGCTCGAACGGAAACGCCTCGCTCTCCAGGACGATTTTCCCCCAGTTCGTCCCGATTTTCTCCCTCGCCCAGTCGATCGCATCCGGGTAATGCGTAAACACGGCCGTGATCGGAAGGACCGGCTCTGGTGTATGGATCAATCCCATTTTTCTGCTTTCCTGAACTCTTGGACTTTTGAACTCTTGGATCGTTACGGTTTGACCGCCAGAATTTTCATCTCGAACTTTTCAAATGTGATTTTCTCCACCGACTCGCAGGGCGTTTTCTCACCCGTCGCGGCATTGAGCCAAAAACGTTCCCCGGCGGGCAGGTTGGCGAGCGTGATCTCCGCGGGCTGGTCGATCTCGTTGAAGAGGAGGATGCACTCCACCCCCATGAGGCGTTCCTGACGGAGCCGGATCGCGGAGGCATTCGTTCCGGAAACCCGCACCACGTCGGAATTTTCATCGTGAACCAGCTGCGCGGCCTTTTCGGCGAATGCGTTTGCGTTCCATGTCCAACTCATGAGCCGACCGTTTTCAGCCAGCGTTTTCATCATTTTCGACTCGCGGAACCCTTGCGGCTCCCGGTCGCCCATGCACGGCAAAACGACGGCTTTGTATGTCTGTCCCGCGAGATGAAGCCCCTCGGCATCGGCGTAACCGTCGGCCAGCGCCTGCTCCATCTGGACGTAGTTGAAGTCGAGCTGATTCTCAAAGAGCGGCCGGCACGGCGCGTCCGGAACCGCCACGCCGTCCGTCAGCACCGCGACGTGGATCACCGGCGTTCCGGTATTCAGCCACGAGATGCGCCGGCAGGCGTCCGCGTACTCCCGGAAACCGTCGTTCCACCACGGCGAGTTCGGCCCCACGTCTGGCGGACGCTCCTCAAGGCGCGGGCCTCGCACCGAGTAGTAAAACGCGTGTGGGACGAGAAGATTCTGCCCGCGGATCAGGACCCAGTTCGCGAGCCATTTCACCTCTTCAAACGTCAGATTGTGACCGTACGCGCCGTAAAGCTCGTTCAGGTTCCGCGTCCGACCGAAATTGGTCATGGCACTGGAGGCCGCTTTTGCGTTGGTCGAGTGTACTCCCACGATGGCTTTTTCGCCCGGTTCGATATACCGCCACACGATGTCCTGCCCGGGGATCTGGAACACTCGCTCGGAGGCCAGATCGTTGGAGTTCCCCGGGTGGCCGCACAGGGCGGTCCCGTGCGCCTTGCACCACGCGGAGAGTTTTTCGTAGTACGTCTCGATGAGGACCTGATGAACGGCCCGGAAGTAGTCGCGGCGGCGTTTCTGCGCCTCGGGCGTTTTCGCGTCCCAGAGGTCGGCCAGGTACGGCGTGAAGTCGTAGCCGAGCAGCTCACTCACGCGCTTCAGGGCCCGGGCGTTTCCCGGAACGACGCCCCGCTGCGCCCCGCGGCCCAGTTCGGACGGCTCGTCGGTGAAAATCGCCATGACGGTTCCGTCCCGGAAAAACTCGGCAAACTCCGCGTAGTACCGGTCATACACGAGTTCCATGAAGCACGCGACGGCTTCAGGCGACATGATGTCCCCCGCCTTGGGCAGAAATTCCTGCGGTCGGCCGGACTCCTCGTTGATGTAGTGCAGGCCCCGGATCACGCCGCCGGAGGGACGCTCGTAGATCGCCAGCCGTTTCCCGTCCGGACGGTCCAAAACGGTGATCAGGTCCCAGAGTTCCTGTGGGTGCTCCTGGGCTTCCTCGCCCTCCTTCAGTTCGACCGAAAAAAGGCCGCGGGCGGCGAAACGCGGGTTTCTCTCCGCGACCTGGCCCGCTGAGGAGCCAGACGGGTACATTCCCTCGTCGTACAGTATGACGTACATTTTGCGGCTTCGCGCCTCCTCGAGCGCCACGCGCATCGCTTCCAGGAGCCGAGGCGACATCCAGCCGGAATCTTGCGGGAGGCCGATCCGCGGGTGAATGACGAAGCCGTACACGCCGTGGGCCTCAAAATCGGCGATTTGCCGCCGGATCTCCGCGTCGTCGAGCTTATCGTTCCAGAACCAGAACGGCATGACGGAGAATTCTCGCGGTGGGTTTTGGAACCGGCAGAAAAAGTCCTCCGGGCCGTTCGCTTCTTCGGCCTGCAAATGGACTGCGCAAAGCAAAAGCAGGATCGTCCAAAGACCGGTGGGAATGAAAAATCGGTGATTCATAAAAACTCCGTTTCTTTCAGGATTAAAGTGATTTCTTGACCAGCGCGGTTTCCAGCAGGTTCATTGCTCGTTCCAGCACGGGTCGGGGCAGGGCGATGTTCATCCGCATAAAGCCGTTTCCGCCCAGTCCGAACGCAGTGCCGCGGTGGAACCAGAGGAGCGCCTCGTTCGAGAAAAACGCATCCAGATCATCGTCGTTCAGGCCCATTTCACAACAGTTGAGCCACATCAGGTACGTGCCTTCATGCGGCGTGACACGAATCGGGGCGCGCATTTGTTCCAAACGTTCCGTCACGAGCCGGATGTTTCCTTCGAGATACGATTTCAACCCGTCGAACCACTCCCCGCCGGACTGGTAGGCTGCGGCGGTGGCGGCGTATGCGGTCGAACTGACGCCGTGCCAGGCGAAACGGAGGCACTCGCGAATAATCTCTTTGCGCCACGTCGGGTTGGGGACCCAAACGTTCGCGGACTGGAGGCCCATCAGATTGAATGTTTTGCTTGGGGCGGTACAAAGAACGCAGTTTTCTTCAAACTCCGGTCCAAGTGTGGGAAAAAGCGTGTGGCGATTCCCGAAAAGAGAGAAATCGGCGTGAATTTCGTCCGCGATGATTTTGACGCCGTGACGGAGGCAAATCGTTCCCATCAGGCGCAGCTCGTCAGGCGACCAGATCCTCGCGACGGGATTATGCGGCGAGCAGAGGAGGAAAATCTTCACGTTTTCGGTAACCAACTGACGTTCAAACGCATCGAAGTCGATCATGTACCTGCCGGTTTCGTCTGTCTTCAGCTCGTTGACGACGAGTTTCCGGCGATTGTTCAGGACGATTTCCCGGAAGGGGGGATAAACCGGTTCCTGGATCAGAACAGCGTCCCCCTCCTGCGAGAGTGCCCGAATCACGGCGGCCACTCCAAACATCACGCCGGGAATCGTGTAAGTCCATTTCCCTTGGGCGTTCCAGCCGAATCGGGAGCGGAACCAGTTGGTCAGCGCGTCGAAATAAGATTCCTGTGCCTGTGTATAGCCAAAAATCCCAAAATCAGTGTGTTTTTTTAGAGCTTCCAGAACACACGAAGGTGAGCGAAAATCCATGTCCGCGACCCATAGTGGGATCACGTCTGCCGGTTTCCCGAATTGCTTTCGAAAATCGTATTTCACGGAGCCGCAATGCTCGCGGTCGAGTTCTTCATCAAACAAAGAGTTCATCTTAAGCCTCCGGAAAAAATTGTACCATAGTTGAGGAAAAAGAAAAGGGGGGGAGATTTTTCAGGCGAGGGGTTTTCCACCCGTGAGAATTCTGCTTTTTTCACTTCGTACTCTTAAAAAAAATTAATCTCCCCCCCTTTGAAAAAAGTATAAAGTATGGTATAATTAAAACGTATATTTTCAGTTATTCCTTTCAGGGGGCGTCGTTTTATGTTGGATCGAATCGTAATCACTGGGGTTGGGCTTACTGCGCCGAACGGCAATAATCTGGCGGAGTTCCGTCAGGCGCTGCTCGAGGGCCGCGGAGGGATTCAGAATTACGAGATCCGCTACTTCGGCAAGACTCACGCCGGAATTTGCGATTACGTCGCCACGAAGTACCAGACCAAAAAGGAGATCCGCCGCGGAACTCGTGCGGGGAGCATCGCGATCTACTGTTCCCGTGAGGCCGTGAATGATGCCGGGATCGACTGGGAAAACGTCGATAAAGACCGCGTCGGCGTGTACGTTGGGATCACGGAACACGGAAACGTCGAGACCGAAAACGAGGTTTACAATATTTCGCAGTACGACTACGATACGAGCGTCTGGACGCACCACCACAATCCGCGTACGGTCGCGAACAATCCGGCCGGCGAAGTGACTCTGAACATGAAAATCTCCGGTCCGCACTACACCATCGGGGCTGCGTGCGCCGCAGGAAACGCGAGTTTGATCCAAGGCGCGCAGATGCTCCAGCTTGGCGAGTGCGATCTGGCTCTGGCGGGCGGCGTTTCGGAGAGCATCCACACGTTCGGGATCTTTGCCGCGTTCAATAATCAGGGGGCGTTGGCCTCCAATGAGGACCCGCTCAAGGCGTCCCGGCCGCTCGACAAAAACCGCAACGGGATCGTGATTTCCGAGGGCGGTTGTATGTACACGCTGGAACGTCTGCCGGACGCCCTGGCCCGCGGCGCGAAGATCTACGGCGAGATCGTCGGGCACTGCATCAACAGCGATGCGACGGATTTTGTACTCCCGAATCCGGAACGCCAGGCGCAGTGCGTGGAAAAGGCTCTTGCGTCGGCGGGGCTCAAGCCGCAGGACATCAGCATCGTGAACTTGCACGCGACGGGGACCCACAGCGGAGACGCTCAGGAATGCGCGGGCCTGCGGAAAGTCTTCGTGGACTGCCCGAACACGTACTTCAACGCGACGAAAGGATTCATCGGGCACGCGATGGGGGCGGCTGGTGCGCTGGAACTGGCCGGGAATCTGCCCGCGTTCCAGGACGGTTTGTGCCACGCCTGCCTGAACATCGACGAACTTGATGAGGAGTGCGCCCTTCCGAATCTCGTCATTGACGCGCCCCGCCAGATCGGTGAAGTGAAGTACATTTTGAACACGTCATTCGGGATGCTTGGAATCAATTCCGTCGTGATCATTAAAAAATACGATGAATAATGACCCCTGGGAGATTGGTTTTCCCGGGCGTAAATGTCATTATTCCTTTTTTGTTTAACGCAACCATTTAACCATTAACATTTTAGAAGGTTATAACTATGACCAAACAGGAGATCCGTGAAGCCGTTCTTGAGATTCTTTCCGACATTGCGCCCGATGAAGATTTAAGCGGGCTGAAAGATGACGTTTCTTTCCGCGAGCAGATGGAACTCGACAGCATGGACTTCCTCGACATTGTGATGGAGCTGCGCCGCCGTTACAAAGTCAACATTCCGGAAGAAGAATACACCTCGCTGGGAAGTATGAACAGCACGGTCGAATACCTCGCGCCGAAAATGGCAGAACTTTAATAAGTAACGAATAATGAATAACGAATAACGAATAATGAATAATGAAGAGAATGAGTTCAAACTCAAACTCAAAGAGGCTGATTATCAAACAAAGGTTAAATTCTTTCTCCTCATTATTCGTTATTCGTTATTCATTATTCATTCCATTTGAGTCTCCTTTCCTTTTTACCCAAACCATGTACGATACGATCATCATCGGTGCCGGAATGTCCGGTTTGTCGGCGGGGTGTCGTTTGGCGCACTACGACAAAAAAGTCTGCATTTTGGAAAAGCATTCGCTCATTGGGGGGCTGAATTCTTTCTACCGTCAGCATGGCCGGGACCACGATGTAGGGTTGCACGCGGTTACGAACTATGCGGAAAAAGGGGTAAAACGTGGGCCGCTCAATCGTCTTTTGCGTCAGCTTCGTCTCACTTGGGAGGAGCTTGCTCTTGTGCCGCAGCTTGGTTCAAAGATCGTGTTTCCTGATTGTACACTGAATTTCACCAACGATTTCAGGTGTTTTGAGGAGCAGGTGGCCAAATTCTTCCCGAAGGAAATTGATGGTCTGCGCCAGCTCGTTTCGAGGCTCGTGGATTACAATCAGATGGGCGAATTTCCGGCGGATGTCTCGGCGCGTGAGGTGGTTTGTTCGTGCATTAAGGACCCGAGTCTGGTTGAGATGATTTTCTGTCCGCTCATGTATTACGGCAGCGCACGCCAGCGGGATATGGATTTCAACCAGTTCAGTATCATGTTTCGCTCGATTTTCCTCGAGGGCTTCGCGCGTCCTTGGGAGGGCGTACGGGTTTTGCTCAGGACACTTCTCGAGCGTTTCCGCAAGGCTGGCGGTGAACTGCGTCTGAAAGCGGGTGTGAAGCGGCTGTTGATGGACTCCGCCAAAAACGTCTGCGGCGTGGTGCTGGAGGATGATACGGAACTCGAAGCGAAAACGGTCCTTTCCTCTGCCGGCCAGCGCGAAACGCTCCGTTTGTGCCAGGATTATTTGGACGATAAATCGGTCATGGACTCCTGCAAGCCTGGCGAGTTGGGGTTTGTGGAAACGATTTCCGTGTTGGATCGTCAGCCGAAAACGTTTGGTCACGGTGATACGATCGTCTTCTTCAACGACTCGGAAAATTTTGACTATGAGAAACCGCAGGATTTCTGCGATTTGCGCAGCGGCGTGATTTGTTCGCCGAATAACTTCGCGTACAGTGAACCTCTGAAAGAGGGCGTGATCCGTATTACGGCTTTGGCAAATTATGACCTTTGGAACTCACTTCCGAAAGAGGAATACAAGGCCCAAAAGAAGGAGTGGTACGCGAAAATTACCGAGACGGCCTCACGCATCATTCCGGATTTTCGTCCTTACATGATTGATTCCGATATGTTTACGCCCAAAACAGTTTACCGCTTTACCGGGCACGAAAACGGCGCGATTTACGGCGCTCCGAACAAGAACTACGCCGGCACGATGCCGTTCAAGAATCTTTTCGTCTGCGGTACGGATCAGGGAATGGTAGGGATCATCGGAGCGATCATCAGCGGGATCACGGTCGTGAATAAGTATCTGCTTTCCAATTAGTTCGCATTCCGGATGGGGCGGAAGAACTAAACTACACCAGTCCCTTGCGCACTGCCCAGACTGCCGCTTGGGTACGGTCATGGGCGTCGATCTTGCGGAAAATACGGATCAGATGTTCTTTAATGGTATCCGCGGTCACATTGAGCTGGGCCGCGATTTCTTTGTTGCTTTTCCCCTGGGCCAGAAATCGGAGTACTTCCTGTTCACGAATCGTGAGTTTGTGATAGATTTTCTGAAACTGCGGTGAACTGAGCATTTCCAGCGTCTGGTTCCACTCTTCATTCAGCGATGTACCTGTTCCGTAATAAACGTTTTGAATATTCTGGATCAATTCCAGCCCTTTGATTGAGTCAAGAACGTAATCTTTCACCCCAAGAGAAGCCGCTTGCAGGAGAAAAAACGGGTCGTTGGAACTGGTCAGTACGATGATTTTCTGCCGGGGAAACATTGGCGCGTACTTGCGGAGAAATTGGACGCCGTCGAAACTTTGAGTCTGTATATTCAGGAGAAGAATGTCCGGGAAACGTTCTTGAGCCAGCGTGAATGCTTCGTTTTCCGAAGCGGAGGAACCGACCAGGTGAAGCGACGTGTCGGAAAGAATGGAACGAATACCGGCCCGAATCAAGTCTCTGTCGTCAATGTGTAAAAGGCGTATTTCCATAGCAAAAAAAGAATAATGAATAACGAATCATTAAAATAAAAGCTTCCTCCATTATTTGTTATTCATTATCATTATTCGTTAAATTAATCGATCGTTCCGAAGGCCAGGCGCTGTTCCTGACGCTCATACTCAAGCAGAGCCTCGATGACTGGTTCCATATTTCCCGCCATGATCGAGTCCAGCTTGTAAATCGTGAAGTTGATCCGGTGGTCCGTCACGCGGTTTTCGGGGAAATTGTACGTGCGGATGCGCTGGCTGCGGTCACCCGAGCCGACTTTCGTCTTGCGGTCCTCGGAACGCTTGGCCGCCTCGATCTCGCGGTAGTGGTCGTACACGCGGGATTTCAGGACCTTCAACGCTTTCGCGAGGTTTTTGTGTTGGCTTTTTTCGTCCTGGCACTGCACGACGATGCCCGTTTCAAGGTGGGTCAGACGCACGGCGGATTGCGTCTTGTTCACGTGCTGACCTCCCGGGCCGCTTGAGCAGAAACGGTCGAGGCGGTAGTCCTCCTCCTTGATGTCGATTTCGACCTCTTCCGGTTCCGGCATCACGGCGACGGTCGCGGCGGAAGTCTGGATACGTCCCTTGGTCTCGGTCTCCGGAACACGCTGGACACGGTGGCCGCCGCTTTCGTACTGGAGTTCACGGAACACGCCCTCACCCTCGATTTCCATGACGATTTCCTTGAAACCGCCCAACTCGGTGGCGTTCATGTCCATGATCTCGAACTTCCAGCCCTTTTTCTCGCAGTAGTGCTTGTACATATCGAACAAATCGCGAGCGAAAAGAGCGGCTTCGTCGCCCCCCGTTCCGGCACGGATCTCGAGCATAACGCGCGTACGGTTGGCGTCCTCACCGCCGATCGTCAGATCAAGGAGTTCCTCCCAGAGTTTCTCACGGGCTTCCTTCAAATCGGGGAGTTCCATCTCGGCCAGTTCGCGCATTTCCGGGTCAGAACCGGCGATCATTTCGTTCGCTTCCGAGATTTGCTGGTTCAGATTCCGGAATTTGCGGTAACAGGTTGCCAGTTTCGCAATGGAGCCATGCTCACGTACGACGTCCACGAGTTTCGCGGAGTCGGCGAGAACTTCCGGATCGACCATTAAACGTTCAAGCTCTTCAAAGCGTGCCAGCTTTTCTTCGAGCATTTCGTGCATTGCGCCCATGGTGAGTTTTCAGTTGTCAGTTGTCAGAAAAGTTTGCCAAAAGTCCACAAAAAAGGCGCAAAAACCCTTACGGATGATTGCGCCTGAAAGGAGAATTGGTTATTTTTTCTTCTGGAGCGAAGCGTAACCTCCCTGCGGGATTTTGGCCTTGAACTTCTCAATGCGCCCCGCAGTATCGACGTACTTCAGACGACCGGTGTAGAACGGGTGGCATTTGTCGCAAATATCGATCTTCAGCTCCGGTTTGGTGCTGCGCGTGATGAACGTATTGCCGCAACCACAGGTGACCTTGGTTTCGACGTAATTCGGATGAATTTTGTCTTTCATTTTTCGGTTCCCTCTAAAAAGAAAATCTCAATTATTAATTTTCGTTAGATTTTACTCTTTTTGTCGATTTGTGCAAGGGGGGGCGCAGAGAAAAACTCAAAATTTCCCCGGAAACCTTCATTCCCGGAAGGATTCTTTCGAGTTTTTTGGCCGGAAATCCTTGACTTTTCCTCTTCGTTCGTCTATAATGGTCGAAAACGAAATTTTCTTGTAGGGGTTTACCATGCGCGTACTGATTTTCCTTTTGCTCGCTTTCCTTTCCGCTCCGTTTTGTGCTTACGCCGAGATTCTGGAGGAGTTCATGCCGATCACCATCGACGGCGACCTGAATGACCCGGCATGGGGCCGCGCGCCCAAAGTCGAGCCGGAAAAGGGCGTGACCTGCTGGACGCTCGCCTCCAAAGGCCAGCTTTGCGTGGCGGTTCAGAGCCGACGTCTGGATGGCGCGCCGCCTATTGCCCGGGCGGTCCCGCGGGAGGGGCAAAACTCCCCCGCTTTCATCGACGATTGCGTCGAAATCCGGATTTCCGTTTGCGGGGACGATGCTTCCAGCGTCGTCAGAAAGTACGGGGACGATGCTTCCAGCGTCGTTAAATCCTTCTTCCTGAACGCCCGCGGCGCAGTCTGGCAGGACGCCGAGCCTTCCGAAAACGCCAGGGTCCCGTGGAAGACCGCCAGTAAGATCGCGCTGGACGGAACGTGGACGCTGGAGGCCTCGGCGCCGCTAGACGCTCTGAAAATCACCGACCCGAAAAAGGCCGCCGCGCCGCAAATCGTGCGCCATTGGTTCCAGGCCGGGAGCACTCAGGACCAATTCCTGATCGGGTTCGATTTCGCGTACTACCCGACCGCGAACGTGATCCGGGCGAAAGCGGACCTTTCGGCTTTTCCTGGCGGCGAGAAAGTTCAGGGGGCGGAAATTCGTCTTCTGGAAAAGGCCACGGGAAAGGTTCTGGCGGAAAACCGCTTCGACCGTTTCGTGAACTCGCAGGCGCTGCTCTGGCGGTGGGACGTGCCGACGCTCGCCGAGGGGGAATACGAGCTGGAACTCGTGCTCGACGGCGTGAAGCACAGTCGGATCACGCGGCCGTTTGTCCGTC
Source organism: Thermoguttaceae bacterium (assembly GCA_017454585.1). The sequence goes on from JAFTCU010000304.1 coordinate 18,775, forward strand.
ACCACTTCGAGTGGGAGGGGAATCAGCTCGGGCTGAGTGACCGCCTGATCCCGCCGTTCACCACGATCCAGCTCAAGAAAAACCGGGTCAAAACGATCCTGCGCTCGCACGAGTTCGACTCGCTTGGGCTCTGGTCTCAGGTCGAGATCAAGGACTCACACGGCCGCCGAAAGGAATTGCTTGCCGCGCCGATGAGGCTGGAAATTCGCGTGGACGGCGGAAAGGCGGCGGCGGTTGGAAGCGCGGGCCTGAAGTGGAAACCCATGCCGGAAACCGGGACGAGGCTCGACGGCTCGGCCAAGTGGAAAGTCGAGGCCGGGGACCCCGCGAGGCCGATCCATGGGAAAGTCCGCGTTCACTGGGATTTTGACGGCCTGATGACGTGGAAATTCACCATCGAGCCGACCGACCGGAAAATCGACGCGCTCACGCTCACCATCCCGATGAACGACGCGCTCGCGCCGTTGATGCACGCCTGCACGGATGGGATCCGGTTCAATTACGCGGGTTTCTTGCCGAAAGGGGACGGGACGGTCTGGAAGTCCCAGGATGCGCCGCGGCGGGAGATCGTCGGGAATTTCGTCCCCTACTTGTGGGTTGGGGCCGAGGAGCCGGGAATCACCATCTGCGCAGAAAACGACCGCGGCTGGATCAATGACCCGGAGAAACCGTGCCAGGAAATCGTTCGAGACGGTAAAACGCTGAATCTCGTGTTTCATCTGATCGGCCGGCCGTCGAAGATCAAAAGCTCGCGCACCATCACGCTCGCTTTTCAGGCGACGCCGATTAAACCGATGCCGGCCGGGTGGAGGCGCAAGGCGTACGGCGACTGGCAGGCGCAGACCGTGGTGCCACCGGAAGATTTCATCAATTTCTGGGGGGCCGGCTACTACTGGGGGACCGAAACGGGAAGCGGTGACCTGAAACCGCGCGACGGCAATTACGAGTACCTGCGCAAAATCGCGGTCCGGCGGGAAGGCGGCGAGATCGACGAGACGTTCATCAAGGAGTGGATGAAGGGGTACACGAAAATGCTCGACTCCGTCCCCGACCCGATACAGAAGGAGGAGCGGTACAAAATGTACCTCGCGCACGTGAACGCCGGGTTCCACATTCGGCCGCACT
>JAFTCU010000305.1 GCA_017454585.1 Thermoguttaceae bacterium
GAGGTTCCACCAGATCTTCGCCCAGACGGTCGGGCAGTACCACGGCCCCATCAGGTCGATCACGTGCCGGTCGGGGCGGGTCGCGCTGGCCAGCTTGTACATCTGGATCCAGTAAAAACTTTCCATCTGCGTGTTCGGCACGGAGACGAAACTCATGGGGTAAAAGCCGTGCCACCACGCGCGGTGCGTTTCGATCAGGTCGTTCCAGTCTTTTTCGAGCGTTCGCCGGACCGTCTCGCGGGCGATTTCGGAGGCGGTGGTTTCCGGGAACGTGTCGAGCAGTGAGAGGACCACCTGCGAGCGCGGTGCGGCGGCACCCTGAACCGGACGTTCGGCCCAGGCGGCGGAAAACTGCCCGCCGGCGACACGGTTCTGCACGGAGTACGAGATCCCGCCGTCCTGTTTCAGTTCCACCGGCGGATTGAGCGGGTCGGGCAGATGATTCGCCCGCTTCTCACGATAGACCAGCGGCTCTTCCGATTCCCACGCGAAAACGGCCTCTTTTTCGCCGTCAAGCCGTTCCACGTCGATGAGCAAAACCATGTCTTGCGAGAGATCCAGCGCGCGGAAGCGGATCCGGCCCTCGGTCGTTTCCAGCTCGAAGCGTGTTTCGGCGTTCCAGAGGTCCAGCCGGGCCGAGCCGGCGAGGATCTTCCCCTTCGTTTTCAGGAGGAGCCGCCCGACCGGGATGCGGAAATTGCCGAGCCGGTGGTCGGTGATGTCCGTTCTTCCAACGTCAAAAGCGATCTCGTGGTCAGAACGTTTGTAGATCATCGTCCCCATCAGGCCATTCCCCAGAAAGGACGACTCAAAGTAACTGTCCGGCAGCGTTTCCCAAATGAGATCCTGCCGGGCGAGAAAATCTTCCCAATTAATGGCCTTACCGCTTTGCGCCAACTCCTCACTCTTCACTCCTGACTCCTCACTCGTATTGAGGAACTCGCCTTCGCGGATCATCCGCCCGACTTTTTGCAGGGTTTGGACGTCAATGTCGCGCAGCCGGCCGTTGTAGCCGGGGCCGACGTCCAGCGAGAAAATGTTGCCGTATTTGACCGCACCGAGGTAGTCGCTGTAGATCTTCTCCGCGTCGGTGCAAAGGCCGTCGTGTTTGGGGAGCGAGTAAAACCACTGCGCCCCGCCCTCATGCTTGGGGAGGATCGGGTACGTAAACTCGGCGGCGAGGTATTGGTCGTACGACGCGGCGTTGCGATTGTACCCGGCCCCCGAGGCGTCGTCCAGAGCGGACGGCTTGCCGCGTTCGCCGATGCGCACCTCGCCGGAGCACTCGCCGTGATTGTAGCCGATGAGCGTGTACGGCTGGACCTCGTGGCAAAACGCGGTCGTTTCTTCGTGCGAAAGCCCGCCGGTCCCTGCCGCGTGGTCAAACCAGATGTACTCGATCGGGCCGTACTGGGTCAGAAGCTCTTTGAGTTGGGCCTTTTTCACTTCGGGATTAACGGAGTGGTTGTTCCGGTACACGCCGCCGGGCCAGTTCCAGTCCCCTTCGGAGAAGTAGAGCGCGAGCTTGATGCCGTACTTGTCGCAGGACTTTCGCAGCTCGGCCAGAACGTCCTTTGTCAGCGGCGAGTTGGTCGATTTGAATTCGGTCGTTTTCGTGTCCCAGAGGCAGAAACCGTCGTGATGTTTCGCCAGAAAGAGGATGTAGCCCATGCCGGCTTCTTTGGCCGTTCGCGCCCACTGGTCCGTATCGACCCCGGTCGCGCGGAAGAAATCGGGCGTTTTTCCCGCCGGGTCGGTCCACTCCGTGCCGGAAAAAGTGCTCAGCGACCAGCAGACGAACATGCCCCACTTGAGGTCTTTCAATTCCTGGGCGCGATGCTGATAAAACTCCGCCGCCGGTTCCGCCTGAGAAAATGCGGGAAGAAGGGAGGCCAGTAAACTCAAAACGGTGACGAATCTTTTCATGGGCTGGAAATCCTGTGGGCGGCAAAAAAGGAGGAAGTGTTGAGTGTGGAGTTGAAAAGCCTTCGGCTATTTAATAAATTCTTCTTCAAAATGAGTCAACATGATCTTGATTGGCTCTGAATAAATATTATAAATATCACTAAAGTCCATGCCAGCGAAAAATAAAATTACTTTCACTCCCGCTATAAAGACAATGAGCATCATGATTATTTCAAATAACGTCTCTTTAGTGGTTTTCCGTAATTGAAATGGTCCATCTGGTTCCGGGTTGCGATATTCTGCATGATAAAAGATCGCTCTCAGTAATATGTGGAGAAATGCCAAGATTGTGTGAAATGGCAAAATTAAAAGTGCTACAGTTTTTGCCAGATCAACGTCATATATGAATCTGGTACAAATTATTACAATAATCCAGAGTATACTATAAAGTACACACTCTGTAAGGCCATCATATTTATAACAGGCATAGTCGTGGAACAAATATAATTGTTTTTTCATGCAATTCCCTTGGTAAAGGAGTGCAGTAAAACCCAAAACAGATGGAGGAGAATAGAGACCATTAAACTTGGTCCTCTATTCTCCACATTATAATCACCAGGCGTCACTTCTCTTCCGGGACCTTTTCCCAGCGGAGGCCGGAAACCGTCAGTTTGCCGGCTTTCTCCAGAGCGGCCCGGAGGTCCGGAAGGTCGTAAACCTGCAGCGCGCCGTGAACGATACTGGCCAGCGGTGTGTGAGAAAAACCGCCGTTTTCGACCATATTCGTCCAGCTCACGAGCGTGTTGACGACGGTCAGATGCCCGAACGTCTCCGGCTCGCAGAACTCCGCGTGCAGGGCGGGAATGGAAGCCTCATTCATGGCGATGCAGTCCACTTTCTGCGCCTTGAGCTCCGTCTTGAGGAACCGGCTCAGGTTGAAGAGGTCTTCCGCGCGGAACCCGACGTACGTTTTGTTCAGGTCAAACGCGAAATAGCAGTCCCAGCCGTCCTGACCGAAGTGGTTGCAGTTGAAGTAGTTCTGGCCGAGTTGCTGTGTCTCGCCGTAGCCGCGCAGGTCCACGGTCAAGACCGGCCTGCCGCTTTCCAGAAGGCCGTTGACGATCTCCGCGCCGTCCGCCTTGCCTTTATCACTGACGAAAAGTGTGACCTTCGTCATGTCGGCGTTGCGAGGCACGAGCCAGAGCGCCGTCATGTAGAGTTTCGGCTCGACCTGGAACACGATTCGCTGCGCCTCGGCCAGCGGCGGTATGAGACCATCCGGCGCGGCGATCAGCTCGGGAATGTCCTCGGACGACAAAACGGTCAGCGGAGCGATGTCTTTGGACTCGCGGAAAAGCGCCTGCTCGCGGACTTTGACCCGCATTTCGTCCACGGGAGTTTTGGTCCAAAGCTCGGCGCGTTTGGCGGTGAGCTCTTTCGCAAAATCGCGGTTAATGTCGAACGTCGTTCGTGCGCCCGGAATGTCCTGAATGCTGCCGGTCTCCGTGACACGGAGTTCTTCAGGAGTCAGTTCCAGAACGCGGTCCGGCTCGGTGATCGGCTCGGTCTTGTTCGGGCCAACGACCGCTTCACTCCCGCCGATCAGGAACCGCTTCATGAACCGGACCGTCGCGGTACGCAGAAAGAGGTCGTAGCCGTGCGTGTTGAACGTTTCGGCCAGATTCATCCGTTCGGGGTAGCCGAGCAGACCGAACATACGCTTGCTGTAGCGGTAGGAGTCCCACGTCTGCTTGATCGGGAAAAAGTCCTTGGTCGCGCAGCCGATCATCGTCGGTTTGGGGGCGCGCATCATGCAGTAGTCGGCGTGTTCCAGCCCGAAATCGAGCTGGCCGAAAACGTGCTGCTCGGCGTCCGATTCGGGCAGACCGCGGCGGTACATGCCCGCCAGGGAGGTCAGGTAGCAGAGCGACGCGGCGACTTCAATGCGGTCGTCGAGCGCCATGAAATACGCCGTCTGCGTGCCACCGCCGGAAAGCCCGCACGCGCCGATCATCTCGGGGTTCACTTCCGGGCGGGACTTCAGGTAGTCGATCCCACGCATACCGTCCCAGATCTCGAACCAGTTCGTGTTGTGTCCGAGCGCCATGCAGCCGATGCCGAGCAGGTTGTGCGCGTGGACGGAGATCGGGGGATTCGGGCGCTTGTACTGGAGCCGCTCACCCTGATCGATCGGGTCGAAAATCAGCGCCGCCATGCCGTTGAGGGCCAGCAGAGCGGAAACGCGCTGGTAATTGGTGTACCCTTTGCCGTTCGCGGAATGCCCGCACGCAACCAGAACGCCCGGCCACGGTTTCGGGTATTTCGTCTCGTCCGGCATGAAAAAGTTGGCCGTCACCCAGAAATTGGGCTGGGACTCGTAGCGGACCTTCTCGACCGTGTAGCCTTCTTTTTCCACCTTGCCCGTAATGACCGGATTGAGCGGGTTTCGTTCCGGGAACGCGCCAATCTGCTTGAAGAAGAAGTCCTTGCGCACTTTCTGGTACTCGGCGATTTCTTCGGGCGTTTTCGCTTTCTCGTAGTTCTCGATCCAGCGCGCCTCGGCTTTGTCGAGCAGGGTCAGCATCCATTCGTGCATCATGAAGCGGTTTTCGCACTCAACGCCCTCGGCCGTTTTGATGATCCCCTCGGGCAAAGCCGGCGCAGAGAAAACCTCCTGATCGACCATTTTGGCCGTGATCAAACCGCCGCGCATGATCAAATCGGGATTAATGCCCATGCTCTCGAAGCGTTCCACGAGTTCTTTGTTGAGGAACGTCTTGCCCTTGACGAGCGGCTGGATTTCAGCGGCGGACGCACGCTTGATATTTTGCAGCGCGTTCACCACGTCAAAGAAAATGTACCGCCCGGTTGCGGGGGCGGGGAACTGGATCCGGACGGTCTTGACCGGGGTTTCGTACTTCGGGTAAACCACGCCCGTCCAGACCGGCTCGCCCTTTTGGTTCAGGTCGTCGCAGACGTAAACCTTAACGTTTTCGAACGTTCCGTTCGTGATGTCCTCGCGGGGCGTGTAGTCGAAACCTTCGATGGCCATCGGCTCCTGAAGGTCCAGCGCGATCCAGTGCGGCGGGTCAACCGCGGGATCTTCAAACCGGGTGTGCCAGTAGGTGTGCAGATCGCCGTCGCAGGCGCGGTACGCCTCGTTGCGCGGGTTCTCGCTGTTCACGAGGACCTCGACTTTGAAGAGGTGGGGTGGGATTCCGGGGGGGGGCGCGTCCTGAGCCTGTGCGCCTTGAAACGCCGCGGTGAGTCCGCAGAGCGTCAGGGCGAAAATCAAAAGACTGTGGGGAGGTAGGGTTTTCATAATCGTTGAGAAAAAGGAAGGGGTGAAATCAGGCAACTTCCCAAAAACCGCGTTTTTACACAAAAGTTGGCCTGACCTATAATTATAATACAGGGTGGAGAGGTTGTCAAGAAGGGGCGCAAAAGATATTACGGGGACGACGCTTCCAGCGTCGTTTAAAGGCCCCCTCCTTGAGGGGGCTGGCTCGCGCAGCGAGACTGGGGGGTTCCGACCAAAGGACGGGCTTTTCCCCTTTCGGAACCCCTCCGGCCCTGCGGGCCACCTCCCCTTTCAGGGGAGGCATTAAATTGCGAGCGGCGCTTGCAGTGCCGTTTTCTAATTCATAATTCGTAATTTTATTCCAGCGTTGGGTAAACCTTCCCGCCTTTGAGCTGCACGGCCTGC
>JAFTCU010000306.1 GCA_017454585.1 Thermoguttaceae bacterium
ATCCGAAAGACGGGGATGCGCAGGGGCGGCCGCTTTACGTCGTGCTTCACTCGGCCGGCCATGACGTTCATTCGTGCCTGGAATGTACGAAATCGCCGGGAAACCACGACATTTACCACGCTCCGGCCGAGTTCTACGCCCTGTACGTGGACTGCCGCGCCAACATGGTGGACTGGTGGTGGGGCGGTCTGAGCGCCAAAGAAGCCGTGAACGATGGAAACCGCGCAAAAGCTGGCTTTGCGCTTTCCCCATGCGAGAAACGCGTCATGGCGACCGTTGCGTGGACCATTCAGAAGTACGGCATTGACCCGAACCGCGTTTATTTGTGTGGGAATTCAATGGGTGGAAGTGGTACGCTCGGCCTCGGCCTGCGTCACGGCGACGTTTTTGCCGCAATCAAGGCGAACGTTCCGGCAGGAGTCCTGCACGCCGCGTCCCGAATGGCCTTCCGAGACGAAAACGGCGACGAGATCCCGTACGAAAAGGTCCCGTTTGATCAGATCCCGGAGCCGCCGGTCTGCATCGATTACTCGGCCCCGAACGACGGTTGGTCGGCCCAGCACGAAATTCTGTTTGATGGGATGAAGCGCTGCAAGTACCCGCTGATGGCGTACTGGGGAAATTTCGGCCACGCGAACAATACGGCGCAGATTTGCCAGGTGAACGACCTGATCGAGTCGTTCCCGTGGACAGAGATCCGCAAAAATGCCGCGTACCCGGTCTTCACGAACGCCGCGTGCGACTCGAAGATCCCGTGGCCAGACCGCGAGCAGGCCAAAGACCCGGGGCAGGTGAACGCTTTCTTCCGCTGGGAAAATGTGACCGATTCGGCTCAAAAATTCGAGATGGATCTCTGGCTCATCCCGAACGACGAGCTGAACTCGCACGTTTTCACGGTCCCGAAAGAGACCACGGCAGACGTTTCCCTGCGCCGTCTGCAGGCGTTCAAACTCGCGCCGAACCAGACGGTCCGGTGGAAGTTTGGCGCCGTATCGGGCACGGCCAAAACCGACCAGTTCGGTCTGCTGACGCTACCAACGCTGAAAATCACCGACCAGAAAACCCGCCTGGTGATCGTAAAATAAATTCATCCCATGAGTCCTCAACTGAGACTGCAAAAACCATTTTTTATTTAAAGGAGTACATGATGCCCCGCCTTCCAATCCTGATTCTGCTTCTTGGAGCTTTCGTTTTCCCGCTGACGACGCAGGGGGAAGAACTTAAAATCGAGCGTGAAATCATTTTGAACCTTTCCCCCGGCAAGGATAATCCGCGCAACAGCGAGGGGGATTTCGTCCGCCTCAAGGATGGCCGGATCATGTATGTTTTCTCGCAGTACTTTGGCGACTCTTCAAGCGACGACGCGCACGCCAATCTGGCCGTGATGTACTCCTCGGACGAGGGAAAAACCTGGACGAAGCCCGAAATTATGGTCCGCATGAAGGAGGGGCTGAACCTGATGTCGGTCTCGCTCCTGCGTTTGCGTGACGAACGGATCGCGTTCATGTACCTGCGCAAATTAACGCCGTACGACTGCCGCCCGCTGATCTGCTTCTCCTCCGACGAGGGCAAAACCTGGACCGACCCGGTCTGCGCGATCGACGAGGAGGAATATTTCGTCGTGAACAATGCGCGGCTTGTGGAACTTGGGGACGGCACGCTGATCATTCCGGCCTGCCTGCACAAGAAGCTCAGCAAAGGGCGTGACTACAAAGGTCAGGCAAAATGTTTCATCTCGAAAGACGGCGGAAAGACGTGGCACTCCGGGAAGTTCGCCAAAAAAGAAGACAAAGAACTGATCTTCCAGGAACCCGGCGTCGTGCAGCTCGCGGACGGGTCGCTCTTCATGTATATGCGTACCGGCTCGGGGACTCAATACGGCTGCAAGTCCACCGACGGCGGTGAGACGTGGACGAAACCCGGGCCGACCCAGTTCATTTCGCCGTGTTCGCCGCTGCTCATTCGCCCGATCCCCGGGACGGAAAACTTCCTGGCGGTCTGGAACTGCGATCCGGAAGTGCGCAACCCGCTGACGATCGCATTGCTGGACGAGAAATTGAATATTGTGCGTCAAACGACGCTCGATGAATCAGAAGAAGATCAGCCGCGGTGCTTCTGTTACCCGGCCATTCTCGCACTGAACGAGAAAGAGTTCCTCATCTCCTACTGCGCGGGCGAAATGCCGATCTACGGGCTGGAAAACACGAGGATCGTGAAGGTGAAACTGAAGTAGCACTTGCGTGGACGACGCTTCCAGATCTGGTAATGGGACCGTTTCATCTCGTGTTTTACGAGGTGAAACGGTGTATGGTTTTGCATAGATCAGATTATATATAGGACAGTTGAGGAAGTGACAGGACTGTCGCGGGAGCTGTTGTAATCCTTATCCGATGATAGTAATTATAGCCAGATAATTCAGGTTCTCAAGTTGGCTGGTCTTTAATCCTTTGGGCTCATCGGGTAACCGCATACCGGAAAAATAATTAAAACGCGGGCAGGTTCAGTATATGTTGTTTTAACTCACGCGGAGATGCGGAGCCGCGGAGTTTTATGGTTGAGAAGGTTTAGGCCCAGTATAGCCGTTGACAATTCACGCTTGCCCATTCTCTAATCCTCCGCGTTTCCGTATCTCCGCGTGAGATCAGAAAGGGGCGTCAGTGATGTTTCTAAGCAGCAAAGGACGCAAAGAGTTTTCTTGTCACAGATCAACTTAAAATACTTTTGTTTGGCTGGCTTGATTGGAACAACAAAATCAGGACGACGACGCGCCAGGATTATGGTTTTCTCGGTAAAAAATACTTCAAGCTAAAAATCTTTGGGAGCAAAAGGGACGGTATGCACTTGTCGGATGAAGCAAAAAAATCCGTTTAGTACGTGACGCTTTCCCGGGCACTCAATGATACATTATAAACCCGGGCAAGTTAACTTCGTACTAAACGGATTGTTTGACATGGCTATTAGTTAAGTGTTAGAACGATAACTCTTTGCGCCGATTCTCAAAAATCGTCGTAACCGCCGTCATCGTAACCTCCATCGTCGTAATCGCCGCCGTCATCGTAATCGCCGCCATCGTCGTAATCACCGCCGTCGTCATAATCGCCGTCCATGTCGTCAGCGTCGTCCATGTCGTCAGCGTCGTCCATGTCGTCGCCATCGTCCATGTCATCAGCGTCGTCCATGTCGTCAGCGTCGTCCATGTCGTCAGCGTCGTCCACGTCATCAGCGTTGTCCATGTCGTCAGCGTTGTCAGCGTCATCCAAGTCGTCAAGGTTGTCAACATCATCCATATCATCGACGTTATCAATGTCATCAATATCGTCCATGTCATCGACGTCATCAATGTCATCAATATCGTCTATGTCATCGACGTTATCAATGTCGTCTATGTCGTCAATATCATCAATATCGTCGATGCTGTCAATGTCATCAATGTCATCGATGTCATCGATGTCGTCCATGTCATCAACGTCATCTAAAGCGTCGATGTCATCCATATAATCCAGGTCATCAATATCATCGAGGCCGTCGAAATCATCGTCGTAGGCGTCATCGAGAAAATCGTAGTCGTCGTCAAGATAATCGTAGTCGTAATCGTCCAGATATTTATCGAAATCATACTCGTCGTAATCTTTCAGAAATTTATCGACATCAATATCTTTGAACGCGTCAATCTGTTCTTTGGTCAGTTTGCCATATTCTCTGTCGAGTTCATTGACGAGAGATCTGTAGTTCAAATTGGCAGAAGACACCAATCCCTGACGGTTGAGCATGATCATACGCGATAAATCGCTAAATCCGTAATGCAGCCAGAAAGGAAGGTCGCCAACAAAGGCGTTACGATATGACATGTTTGCCCAGGGGAACTGGTATTGACGGGCAAAAGCGGCAGCTTTCTGCGGGGATCTGTCCATAGCGACGCCGACAACATCAAATCCTTTGGCTTTATAAGCCGGATAAGCGCGTCTGAGATAATTGAGTTTTTGCACGCTGGCGGGATCTGAAGACGACCAGGGGAATACCAGGACGTTTTTGTTCTTCAGGTTTGCCATATTGAAATTCTTGCCGTCAACCGTCTTTCCGGTAATGGGAAGCGGTTTTCCTTTGAGAGCCAGACGTCTTGCGGCGCCTTGCATCTTCTTGACGATTTCCTGAATTTTGGCGTCCTTGAATCCCGCGAAATACTTGGCGTACTTTGCGTATCGGACAGCGGCAGCGGCAGAGTCAAAGACTTCTTCGGCATAAGCCGTACGGAAGGCAAGTGCAGCGATTTTGCTGTTGGCTTTAGTGCCATACCTGGTAATCACAGTGTCAACCAATTTGGCGATTTTGTCAAACAAGGCTTTGTCCTTGCGAGCGGTAGCGTCTGCCAGCGCGTTGACGTACTGGCTCAAGATAACGTCGTCGTGCAATTCCATTAGACCGGCCGCTTTAATTTCAGCGATAACCGCGTCAAAAGCAGCGGAGTTGTCTTCGCCTTTGAGCTTTCCGAGTTCTTTAATGCAAATCAGTTTGATTCGGTACAGACGCTGGAGTTTGTTCTTGTCATCAGCAGGCGTCTTTTTGATTGCTTCAGTCGTTTGCGCGATGATCTTTTCGATTTCAGAAAAATCGTTGGTCTTTTGAGCGTCCTGGAACTTCAGATTGATCAAGCCCATGAAAATGTCGTCCGCGATTTTGGGCTGGTTTGCTTTTTTCAGCTCAGCGGGCAAGGCTTCGAGCATCGCTTTCGCTTTCTCACTGCCAAGTTTGATGAGGATCTGCAGACTCTTGACTTTAACGGAGGCTGCGCGCCGAATCTGCTCGCTGTCCGCGTCCTTGTGTTCAATGACTTTGTTGGCTGCGGCAATCTGCGCTTTGCACATCTTGGTGAAATACTCGACCGCTTCTTTTCGCGTTTGGTTGTCAGGACGTTTAACGTTCGAGAGCTTTTCGATAAACGCCAGATACTGTGCCGGAGTTCCGTTTTGAGGCACGGAATAGGTTGCGGAACCTGCCGCGTTTTTCTGAACAGCGGTCTTGGCTGACGCAGCGTCTGCAAGGCAGGACGCCATAAACAGGGTCATAGCCAAAAAGATGGCTATGTTCATCAAGGTACTACGCATGATTTTTTCCTTGTAACGATGTGGTAATGAGGCAGAATGAAAAATATCATGTCAGGCGGCTTTATGGTTTGCTTTGCAGCAATTAAAGCGCTTGATTACAACTGAATTTTTTATACGGTAAATTATACTTGAAAACACAAATTCAGACAAGGGGGGGGGGAGAAGACGTCCAGATTTGAGTGAACAAAAAGTGAAGGCGGTTATAGAGCGCGGAGGCGAAATTACACACCTATGGGTACGATCTCACTCCGAAATTAATTAACTTGACGGATGGAACGCCGGCACTCCGAACCTTTGACGACGCTGGAAACGTCATCTCCGTAAGGGGTTACTTCATCTTGAAGCGGACCACAAACGCTTCATACGGATTGAGCGTCAGGGTTTCGGCGAGCTGGAACGTTTCACGTTCCGGGTCGTTCGTCAGGAGCAGCTCGGCCGGGACGTTTCGGTTTTTCTCGATGTAACCGGCCGGGAGAGTCGCCGTGGCGGGGTGGTTGCGGAAGTTTGCGACGACCAGAAGATTTTCGTCCTCGGTGAAGCGCTCGTAGGCGTAAACGTCCGGGTTTTCTTCGTCCAGGACGGCGTAGCGGCCCGTCGTGATCACGTCGTATTCTTTTCTCAGAGCGATGAGTTTCTGGTAAAACCGAAAGACCGAATCGTCCCGCTTGAGCTGCTCGGCTGCGTTGATCTGCGGGTAGTTCGGGTTTACGTTGATCCACGGCTTGCCGGTGGTGAACCCCGCGTTCGGCGTGGCGTCCCACTGCATCGGAGTCCGAGCGTTATCGCGTCCGCGCAGGCTGATCAGGTCCAGCATTTCGGCTTCTGTGAATTCAACGACGCTGGAAGCGTCGTCCCCGCAGCAGAATTTCTTCCACGCGTTGAGGCTTTCAATGTCGCGTACCTCGGAAATGCTTCGGAACGGGTAGTTCGTCATTCCGAGTTCTTCCCCCTGAAAGACGTACGGCGTTCCCTGCATCAAATGCGAGCAGAGGGCGATCATTTCCGCCGACTTTTCACGGAGCGGGCCTTCCGCCTCGCCGAAGCGGGAGAAAATGCGCGGCTGGTCGTGATTGCACCAGTACAGGCTGTTCCACGCCCGGCCATAAAGTTCGGTCTGCCAGAATCCCATGAGGCGTTTCAACTCGCGCAGGTCGATCTTGCGATGCGTCCATTTGAACGAGTCGCCGCCGTCCAGGTCCAGGTGCTGGAACTGGAAAATCATGCTGAAAATGGAGCCGTCCTCGTTCGCGTAGATTTCCGCACGCTCTGGCGTGGACTCGGACATTTCGGCGACCGTCATGACGTTTTCAAACCGGGAAAAGACCTCGCGGTTCATTTCCCGTGCAAACGCTTCAAAATGCGGGCCGAACGAGGCGTACGGACGGATGTTTCCGTCTTTGGAATCGGGAAACGCGGGGTCCTTGGAAATGTAGCAGACCGCGTCCATCCGGAAGCCATCGACCCCCTTGGCGAGCCACCAGCGCATCATGCGGTAAAGCTCCTGACGCAGCGCGGGGTTTTCCCAGTTCAGATCGGGCTGCTGAGGCGAGAAAATGTGGAGGTAGAACGAAGACGGATCCTCCGGCGTGGTTTCGGGCTTGCTCCACGCGCTGCCGCCGAAGATCGCCTCCCAGTTATTCGGAGCCTCGCCGTTTGGGCCGCCCTCGCGCCAGATGTAGAAATCCCGGTACGGATTCGGCCGGCCGTCGGGCAGGGTGGGGCCTTTTTGACTTTCCAGAAACCACGGATGCTCGCACGACGTGTGGTTCAGCACCATGTCGATGATCAGGCGGATGCCGCGTTTGTGCGCTTCCTCGATCAGAATTTCCACGTCGCGCATCGTGCCGAACTCGGGATTAATGCGCTCGTAGTCGGTGATGTCGTACCCGTTGTCGTAGTTGGACGTCGCGTAAAACGGGCAGATCCAGATGGCGTCGCAGCCGAGTTCCCGGACGTAATCGAGTTTTTCGATCACGCCGGGCAAATCACCGATCCCATCCCCGTTGGAGTCGCGAAAACTCCGGGGGTAGATCTGGTACACGACGCTTTTTTTCCACCATTGGGGGAAACGTTCCATGAATTGAATCCTCCTTTGGGGAATTTATCTTCATTTAAGAGTCGCGCGGCGGGATTTCCGCAGGCCAAACACTCCTCCCACGGCGAGAAGAGCCAAAAGGAGCGTCGAGGGTTCCGGGAGTGAGCTGGAGTTTCCAAGCTCGGCAAACAGCGCGCCGCCTTCAACCCAGTACCGGCTTAAAAGCGCGCCGGTGTCCGAGGCGAAATTGAATGTTAAGGAGTCAAAGCCCGTGAGGTTTTGCGAGTCCACGATCTGGATCGTCGGCAAATCGTCCAGCAAGGAAGTGTCCCCATTGTACGTGAAATTGATGGTCGCACCGGTCAGGTCCGCGGCATTGGCCGTGATTTTGATTTCCGAATCCGGCGTCGTCTGGGTGACATTTAACGTCGCGCCCTGAGCGTTGAACGTGCCCGAGACGGTCAGTTTGCCGAGGTCCTGGGTTTCGTCCAGCACGAGGCAGGAGCCGGAGGCCATGGTCAAATTACCGCCGATTGTTCCGTTTCCGCTGAATTTGGTGCCGTCCGCGACGGTCACGTTGAACGTATCGGCCGCGGTCGCCGGAGCGCCGTTGAAGATCACCATTCCGGTCAGGTCGTCCGCAAGCTCCGAGGTGTTGCTCACGGCCAGAGTACCGGTGCCGGTGATCTTGCCGGAAAGAGTCGCGTTCCCCATGCCCGTGTTTTTGATCTGAATCGTTTTGGCGGCGATTTTCAGATCATTCGGGAGCTCCCAGTCACGGCCGACGGTCTTGACGGAACCATCGGTGAAGGCCCAGTTCCCGTCCTCGAAAATCGTCAGACGCTGGAATTTATCGGTCGTTCCCGCGACGCGGACGCCCACGCCGACCAGGTCGTCCGGATCGTCGTTCAAGCCGTTCAGTGTATCATTCTGGGCGACGCCGACGCCGCCACTTCCCTGACCAAGACGAACGTCGATCTCGTAGGGAACGCCCGCCTCAAACGTGAAAGTTCCATAGGATTTGACGGTCCAGCCTTCCTTGACGTTCATGACGGTCGTTTTCTCGCCGGTGTTCAGGTTCGTGACGAAAATCGCCACGCTGTCGTCGAAGTGCTTGCCGAATTCCAGGGTGGTAGTTTCTTCGGTCTGGATCGTCGTGTTGTAGGAGTAGGTCGTGTTGTTGGCCGTCCACACGGTTGTGTTGTTGAACATGTTTGCGGTGTCGTCCATGTTCATTGAGATGTTGGAAACGGCAATCGAGTCATTCAGGTTGAAATTTCCAGAGAAATACGACCGGGCGTAATTCCCGCTGGTGAGGAACGAGAAGACGGTCGTGTTGGTGCTCGCATCGACCTGGCCCGTCCCGAATGGGGAATTGGAGGCGATGTAAATGAGGTTCGTCCCGCCGCCGACGATGGCCGTTCCGCCGGTGTAGGTGTTCTCGCCGGCCATCGTGATGGGGGCGCTGTTCCCTTCGCCATAGTTCAGAGTGAGTTTACCTTCGCCGGAAATGCCGCCCGTTGAACCCAGACCGCCCTGGCCGGTGAGGTATCCCGCGCGGAGTGAGCCGCCTTTGGAGGTCACGACCACGGGCTGGTAAAGGCCCAAGCCGCGATCGACGTTCATGAGGAGACCATTGTCGAGAGTCAGCGTACCGGTGCCGAGGGCGGAGGCATTTGAAGAGTTGTTGTTTGCCATGCTCTGAATGAGGACGCCGCCGGTTGCGCTGCCGGTGTTTCTAAGGGTTGATTTCTCCCCGGTCAGAATGAGTTGAACGTTCCCGGAAAGAGTCCCCCCAATGTTTGCCCCGTTCATGGTGATCACGGCGGGGGCGTCAGTGCTGGAGCTGGTGATCGTACCCGAGTTGGCCAGGCGGGAAGCGTCGATCGTCGTGTTCGTCAGGTCGAGGACTTTGCCGGAATTGATCGTCACTTTGCCGGTGCCGAGCGCGCCGGTGGCGGTGACTTTCAGGTAGTGGTTCACCACCGTGTTCGTGTAGTCGTTGTTCGGGTTGCTCAGAACGACCCACGAGGCGTTGTCGCCGGTGTTGGTGTCCGCGACGATGTTCAGCGTATCGGTCAAACCGTCCGAGACTTTACCGGTGATGATCAGCTGCTGCTTTCCCCAGCCGGGATGCAGACCGCCTGAGGCGCTGTCGATGCGGAGGTTGGCCGCGACCGTTCTGGTCGTATCGCGGTTGCGCAGATCCCCGCCGTTGAGGCTGATCGTCATTTTGTCGTTGGTGATGTTCCCTGCGACGTAGAAGAGCTTCGTGTCGATTTGAAGCGTTCCCTCAAAATCGGCGAAATTCGTGATGTTGGCTGCGCTGAAGGTGTAATCTGCTTCGCTGTTTGCGTATTCGACCGTCCCTTTTCCGGTGAATTTGTTGTTAAAGTTGTAGGCGTTGGAGATTTTCAGTGTGGCGCCTTCGTCAACCGTCACGGTATTGCCCGCCCCGGCGGGGAGGCCGTTCCCGGTCAGCTCGACGGTCCCGTTGGAGACTTGCAGGGATAATTGGGAGTTTTGGCCGGTGAACGTCTGGGTTCCGGTGCCGACCTTGATGATTTTGGCGTTGCTTTGGATCGTTCCGTCGAACGTACCGGAGCCGTCACCGTTTCCGATGTACATCGGGCCGCGCGGAGTACGGCCAGCTGGTGTAATGGTTCCGGCGCCGTTCAGGGCGTTGACGTACACGGAGGCTCCGTCCCAAAGGTCGAGCGTAGCGCCCTCCGCAAGGTTCAGATCGGCCTGGTTCTGGTCCCAATGCTGGAAACCCCAGTGCCCGTTGATGAGGCGGCCGGCCGTGACGTTGATCTGGGAGCCGTTGGCGAGTGCGAACGTGATGGAGCTTAATTGACTGTCGCCGCCGGTGTAGGTTGCCACGTCGCCGCCGCCCTGGATCGTGATGACGCCCTTCCCGTTGAACGTCACGTTACCGTCCTTCAGGGCGATGCAGTTGGCCTCTGTAGGATTGGCGGATGGCTGTGGGGTCGTCATGTTGAACGTGATGTTTCCCGTGTCACCCTCGACCGAAGAGTTTCCGAGCGTAAAGACCATCGTTTTGATGGTTGCAGGGGTGCAATCCTGAAAGGTCAGCGTACTGCCGCCGGTAATGATCAGATTGTTTCCGTCGTAGGTCGCTTTGTCGTAGTCCGTGTCCGTGTTGATCGTAATATCAGTGGCAAAGACCGGGATGGTCAGGAGGATCGAAGCAAAAAGCAGGGTGAAACGTTTCATCTTCTCACGTGGTTACTAAAAAGGAAAACGAAGCCGAAATTTTCGCGGGTCAGGTTCAAAATCCCGTCCCTGAAAACCGGGAAAATTTCAAAAGGGTCAAAACTCTCGTTCAATAATTATATACGAAGGATGCGAGATTTCAATTTAAAAAAAGTCAAAATTTTGAAAAAAAGTCAAATTTTTTATCGAAACTTAACCTTCGTGACGACCGATGTGCCCTTTTCATCGTTTTGAGGCCGAAAACTTTTCCCCTCTCCTTGACTTCCGTGGGGATTCATTTAAAATAAAGGAAAAATCCCCCCCCCTTACAAAAGAAAGGTTCTGACCCATGAAAACTCTCCCGTTTTTCTCCCTTTTGAGCGTTTTTCTGGCGGCCGGTTTTGTGCTGGCCGGCGAGTACTCACCGACGTCCACCGACGTTCCGATCCATCAGGCTGCGCTGAACGAGTCCAACTGGACGCTTGCCGCGGGTGAAGGCGTGGACGCGAAGATGGAATTCCTCCCCAACGGTGAGGGGGAGTACGCGAAACCGTGTCTCCACGTGACGGCCGCAGGCGAAAATGGTCTCAGCGTGCTGTGCCGCCAGCGGATCCCCGCCGCGGAAAAGGGGAAAGTGATGTTTTTCAAGGGCTGGATGCGCTTCGCGGAAGGCGTGGGGCGCTTGAATCTTACCGCCTTCAAGGACGGAAAACCGGTCAAAATCTCCACTTGGGGCTGCGGGAACGGAATGTCCTACGAAAGCACCGTTTGGACCCAGTTCATCCTGAAGATCCCGTCGGACGGCCAGTTTGATGAAGTCCGGCTCGAGTACACGGCCAGGCCGGTCACTTCCGGAATGGTCGAGCACATGAGCGACCCCAAAGGAGGGCCGATCTCCGAGGAACGCGCGAAACTCGTGACCAACCGTCTGGATTTCTGCGCGGGGGAGCCGGAGCTGGAAGTTGGTGAGGCTCTGGCCCCGGCCAGCTGCCAGAAGGTGGAAGGGTACTTCACCCACCGCGTCGAGGAGAAAATGACGCGCGAGCTGATCGCCCTGCCGCAGGTCAAAGAAAAGGAGGGGTGGTATTTGACCTGGCGCCTCTTCAAAACGGACGCGAAAGACGCCGGTTTTGACCTTTACCGCAGGGAAAAAGCCACCGACGGGCAAAACGTCGGCGAGTGGGTGAAACTCAACACAGAGCCGCTGACGAAAACCACCGATTTTCACGACCTGACCGCGAAAAAGGACGGTTCCTACGAGTGGAAACTCGTAGAGCCGGGCGGGGCGGAAACCCTCGCGAGAGTCGCGAATTTTGACCACGGGATCTCGATCAGGCTGCGCGACCCGGAGGCGAAAGTCTCGCAGTTCGCCATCGCGGACCTCGATGGCGACGGGCGGTACGACTACGTGGTCCTCTTCAACAAAACGGGCTGGGTCGATCCGTATTACTACTACTGGCGGCCGAGCCTGGGGGCTCTGACGCTGGAGGCGTACAACGCGGACGGGAAGTTCCTCTGGGGGCGCGATTTAGGACCGGGGATCGAAACCGGCGTCTGGTATTCGCCCTTCATCTGTGCGGACCTGGACGGCGATGGGAAAGCCGAAGTGACCGTGAAGACCGCCGACGATCGTTTCGCCTCAGGTGAACTTCAGAAAAACGTCACGGGGCGCGTGGACTGCGGGAAAGAGTACGTCGCCGTCTGGGACGGAATGACCGGTGAGGAACTCGCCCGCGCGGACTGGCCGAGCCGGAGGGGCCTGACGTATAATTACTACTGCCGCAACATGCTCTCGGTGGCGTATCTGGACGGCAAAA
>JAFTCU010000307.1 GCA_017454585.1 Thermoguttaceae bacterium
AAAATGGTCATGATTTTCTAATTATGAATTTTGAATTTTATGGAGTGCGGCAATACAGAAGCCGAAGGCTTCCTTTGCCGCTTTCACTTAGCGACCGAAAAATACGGCGGCGAAAAACGGTTTGTCTCGTGGGAAACGTCCCGCGAACTTCAGCGGCAAACGCCTCTGCGAGGCGGTATTGCCGCAAGGGAAAGCGATGAAGGTCGCTTGCGCGACTGTATCATCGCACTCCAAATCCTTAACTCTTCGCCCGTCTCAGCCCCAGCTCCACCAGCCAGGTCAGGATCGCCAGCAGGAGGAAGAAGTTCCAGCAACGAAGCGTCTGAAGCACAAACGGCGCGTCCGGCCCGGGTTTGCCCGTCGGGAAGATCGAAGCGAGTTCCGGCGTGGTGCTCCCGTGCGTTTCTTTGGCGATCTTCTCCAGCTCGGCGGTCACGTCGCGCTGGCGGTTCGGGAGGACCTCATCCGTGAACGACTGCAGCGTCGTGGCGGACCACGTGCGTTTCTGCCCGTTCAGCTCCGCGGTAAGTGTCAGGTCGTACTTGCGGCCCGGCTCGATTTTCGTGCGGATGCCGTAAACTCCCGGCGCCACCGGCAGGAGCGTCAGCGGCGTTTCACCCGGAAGTGTCAGTTCCGGCGCAGAGTCGAGCATCTTCCCCTCCGGAACGCTCAGCGTCACGTGGAGCCACTCACCGTGGAACGCCGTTTCGATTTGAAAGTCTTTCAGCGAGTCGTTCCGGATGGCGTGCGCCACGAGCCGGCCCCAGAAACGGTCGAAGTCCGGCCAGCCGCCGCGCCAGGTCTGGAGCCACTGCGGCGATTCCATGTCGGACGTGAACGCCACGACTTTCCCGCGGCCGAATCGGGTCCAGGCCAGGATCGGGTCGCCGGCCTGCGTCTCGTCTTTCGACTCCGACGCAAAAATGACGCGGGCCTCCGGCTTGGCGAACGTTTGCACGTAGCCCAGCAACGGCGGGACCTTCGTGAAGTTAAAGTTCAAAAAGCCCGGGATGGAGGTGATCTGCTTCACGGGCGTGCGCCCCTCGACGATCCCGATTTTCGCGGCCGAAGCCGTCTCCACCGCGAAGATTTTCGGCATGGACTTCGGATCGACGCAGACGTAGGCGTTTCCCTCGCCCGCCTGCGCAATGTCGGCGAGCAGATTCGGCTCGGCCTCGGCCCCCATCGCGATCGTGGAGATCGTGATCCCGGCCGCGTGGATCTTTTCGGCCGTGGCCATGAAGTCCGCCGGGACCGAAATGCCGTCCGTCATGACGATGATGTGTTTCCGCTCGGCCGGGACCTCCGCCAGCACGCGGGCGGCTTTTTCGAGCGCGAGGTTCATGTTCGTCGTGCTCATTGCCGTCACGGAGTCTATTATACGAAACGCCTTTTGCTTGTTCTCGGCAGTCAGGTTCCAAATCGGGTTTTTCGGGTCGATCGGGAGCCACTGGCTCGACTCCGCGTACACCTGGATCCCGACCTGGTCCTGAGGTCCCAAAACGTCCAGCGCACCTTTGAGCGCCTCTTTAGCCAGCTCGATCGGCTCACCCTCCATCGACTTGGAACGGTCCACGACCAGCGCGATCGCCAAGCCCTCACGCGGGCGGTTTTCGTTCTCGACGCAGACGACCGGGAGGAGTTTCTCGATCGGTGTGCCGCTGTAGCCGCCGGAGGTGAACGCCTGATCGCCGCCGATGACCAAAAGGCCGCCGCCATAGGTCGAGACGAACGTTTCCAGCGCGTCCATGGACGCCTGCGTCAGACGTGAGGCCGGTATGTTCGAGAGGATCACCAGACCATACTTTTCCAGCTCCCCGGCGGTCGCGGGCAGATCTTCCGGAACGCACGTTTCCACCTCGATGAACTCTTTCTTGAGCACGCCGCGAAGCAGATCGCCGAGATTTTCCGCGCGCTCTACGAGCAGAATTTTCTGGTGCGGCACGATGCGGGTCACGGCCGTCACCGCGTCGTTTTGAGGCAGAAGGTCAAACTCTTTGGCCGGGTAAATGACCACTTTCCACTCAACCAGCGGGCTGGATTCGCCGGCCTTCGGAACGACCGGGACCTGAAAACGGACGCCGCGAACGCCCGGTTTCTCGAAAACGAGCGTCTGTGTTTCGACTGACTCGCCGTTTCTCAGGAGTTCCAGCTTCAGCTCGCCCAGGGCGTGGGTGGCGTGGACGAAAAGGTCCAGCCCGACCACTTCACCCTCGTAGGCCGACACGGGGGCGGCAAAACGTTCGATCCACGTTTCTTTCTGCGTTCCGTTATCGCCTCCGACCGACGGGGTCAAAACCACGTTCACGGGGACCGAGGCGCTCGCGGCCCGCAGCGACGGTCCCAGATTGGTCGTTCCGTCCGTGAAAAGGATGATCTCCGGGACGTAATCCTCGGGAGCCAGCGCGGTGGCGGCGCCCAGAGCGGCGGAAAGATTCGTCATTCCCACGTTGCATCCGTCGGGCGAAAGGTCCGCGGCCGAGTCGCACATCACGCCGGGGTTCTGGGCGTAGGGGAGAAAAACGCACTGGTTTTTCGCGTTCTTTGTCGCTTCCCCTGCCGCCGAGTTGAGGACCGGGTTTTCGGTCCACGCGCCTTCCGGAACGCTTTCGCTCACATCGACCGCGCAGACGAGGTACTTCGCGCAGTTCTTCCACGTGACGACGGGGCCGACGAGCGCCGCCGTCAGAAGCAGGACCACCGCCGCGCGCAGCGTCAGGATGGTACACGCCCGGAGACGCGACTGCCGCGTCAGCCCCTTCCGCCAGTGCAGCCAAAGCGGGACCAAAACCAAAATCAAAACCAGCCAGTATGGACGTTCAAGGAAAAAAGTCATGGCTCGGGAAAATTATGAATTGTGAATTATGAATTGTGAATTATGAATTATGAATTGTAAATTACAGGCGGATGAAGTTCAACTGGTCACTCGATCCAGCGGCGCTGGTA
The DNA here is from genome assembly GCA_017454585.1 of Thermoguttaceae bacterium. The sequence continues at coordinate 2,947 of JAFTCU010000307.1, forward strand.
GAAGTACCACTCGGCGGCCAGCGCGCCGCAGACGATCAGCGCGAGGATCGACCAGAACGGGATCAGGTCTTCCGCCGGGAACGTGAAAATTTTCTCCGGTTTGGCGGGGAGCTGGAGGTCCGCGTCGGTGAACGACTCGCCGGGATTCCAGGCCGTTTCCAGACCGCGGGCAAGACGCGCATCCGAGGCCGGCGTGTTGATCAGCCAGTCGAACGAGTACTGCAAAAAGCGCGGGAAATCGTCCGCCAGGATCCAGTCGCTCTGCGTCAGGTCACACGCGGCCAGAACGCACCGCGGGCCGGCTGCCGGGACCAGTCCCCAGCACAGTTCCGTCATTTCGACCGTTTTCGCCTGTTTCGCGAAGTTTTCGTCCTCCTCGGCGACGTTCCGGTTTTCGTTCACTTCCAGCGCGCTCTGGGAGAAAAACCACGCCTGCGCGTTGGCGGAGGCGGTCGGCGTCAGGGCGTGCGTCCCGGTGAAGCCCACCCCGGCGGTGGAGATTCCACTGCGCAGACCGTCCATCCACGGCATGATCACGTAGTCCCGCACCGTCTCCGAACGGGTCCACAGATCCGTGTCCTCCGGCGGCGCGAAGCAGACAAACGGAAGCCCCTCCCCCTTGATCGGCGGGAGCGTCCGGTCGTAGATTACGAGCTGGAACCGCTTCACGCCCGACTCGTCCCGGGTGAACGGCTCGGACGCGAATTCCTCCAGGACTTTCGAGGTCAGGTGCGTGTTTTTCTTCAGGACCCGCGTCTCGACCTGCACGCCCGGAA
>JAFTCU010000308.1 GCA_017454585.1 Thermoguttaceae bacterium
GCCCGGGCACTCGAACGGCAACTGCATCGTCGCGGTTGAGTCCGACGGACTTTTCTACCTCCTCCACGGCGAGGTCACCTACACCGACGTGGCTTTCTACGAGAACAAGCTGTCCGTCGTCTATGAAGACAAGGCCGCGGCCCGCGAAACGCTCGACCGCTGCCGCGCGTTCTGCGCCGCGCGTCCGACGGTCTGGCTCGGTACGCACACGCCGGAGGCGCTGGAAAGCCTTGAGTCGAAGCGTGTCGTCGATCTCGCGAACCCGCCCGCCGTCATACCTCCGGGAGAAATCGTGTTCAAGACGCCGACAGGCAAATACGTTTGTTCTGTGTGCGGCTATGTGTACGATCCGGCCGAGCACGACGGCGTCGCGTTCGAGGACCTTCCCGCCGACTGGCGCTGCCTGCGCTGCAGACAGCCCAAAGAAAAGTTCAACCGCGCATAAAAAACCATCAAAGTGGTTGGTTTCGTTCAATCGGGCCGGCGAGATGTCGGCCCTCTAAATATTAACTTGACCGGCGGGACGCCGGCCCCCCGAATCTTCCCCCTTACCCCCCACGTACCAAAATGAAAAAGCTTTTAACTCTTGCGTTCCTGCTCGCCTGTGTCTCATGGGTTTGTGCCGATGAATTTAAGGTCGAAGTCGATCTTGACCGCGAAAATCACACGTACACGCTCGAAGAAAACGCCCAGTTCACCGTAAAAGTCACGGATGAAAACGGCGAACTGGTCAAAGAGGGCAAGTTGCTGTGCGTCCTCACAAACGATAATCGGATCGAACTCAATCGGGAAACGGTGGACCTTTCCCAGTCCAACCCGGCGACGGTCTCCGGGAATCTGGGCGTTCCGGGCTTCCTGAGCCTCCGCGCTACGTTCAATGGCGTCTCGGCTCTCGGTGGAGCCGCTTTTGAGCCGGAGAAAATCGAACCGGCGCAACTGATGCCGGAAGATTTCTGGGATTACTGGCGCGGCTTGCAGAAGAAACTGCGAGAGGAAGTCCCTGCTGACCTCCAGCTCGAAAAGATCGATTCCTGGTCCAACGACCAAAAGACGACCTACCGCATCAGCATGGCGACGTTCGACGGCCAGCGCGCGCACGGTTTCCTGGCAGTCCCGGCGGGTGACGGCCCGTTCCCGGTGCTCGTGACGGTTTCCTGGGCGGGAGTTGGTTTTGGTCCAGAGGCGACCGGCCCGGTGAATGAAGGGTTCATGGTCCTCGCGATGCCGATTTTCCCGTACCCGGTGGCGATCGACTACGCAGAGCGACAGAAACAGTACGACGAATACAACGAGGGTCTTGGGATCCGTTACTGCTATTACGGCGCGCCGGACCGTGAGAAATACTTCTTCCGGAACGCCTACCTCGGCATTGACCGAGTGATGGATTACGTTCTGGAACGTCCGGACGCGGATAAAACCCGTGTCGGGTACTTCGGGACGAGCCAGGGCGGCGGCAGCGCGCTGATCCTCGGCGGGTTGAACGGGAAATTCACCCACATTTCCGGGAACGTCCCGGCCCTTTGCGACCACGGCGGCGCGATCGTGAACCGGAGCCCCGGCTGGCCGAAACTTTACGACACGGTACAGGACCCGAAAGTCACCGAAATGGGCCCGTATTTTGACGGCGTGAACTTCGCGCGCGGGATCAACTGCCCGGTCCGCCTGAGCGTCGGTTTCATCGACACGACGTGCAGCCCCAGCTCGGTTTACGCGGCGTTCAACATGATCCCGTCCAAGGACAAAGAGATGCTGATCGAGCCGCACCGCGGCCACGCGACGGGTGAAAAATCGGCCCAGATCATGCAATGGGTCAAAGACTCTGTCAAAAAATAAGAAGTAGAGTTTTTTCGGGAATGATACTTCCGTAAAGTTAAAATATGGCGGTCTCTAAAAGAACACAAAGAGACAACAATTTCGCGAGAAGTGGATACAGAGCGATACGTTGTGAAATTTTGTGATATTTAGAGTCTGCCATATTTTTATTTATTGAAATCTTTTGGCTCATCCGGTAACCCGGTGTATGTTGTTTTTATCTCAAGCAGAGATGCGCCAGTGATGTTCTTTGTGGCTTAATATTTTTGTTTGACTGATTGATTGGAACAACCAAATCAAGACGGCGAAGCGCAAGGATCATGGTTTTCGCGATGGAGGATACTTCAAGCTGAACATCTTTGAGATCAAAAGGGCCGGTACGCACTTGTCGGATGAACCCGAAAACAAGGGTTTATTTCAGTTTTTTCCTTTTGTTCTCTGTCAGGGCGTACTGATAAAATTTCTCACAAATTTTTTCTTTTTTTCAGGATTTTTCCACTTTTTTCATTCCTCCCATCTTGCTATTTTGAAAAGTCGGTTTAAAATGAAGATGAATATTTTTTTACGTCAGTTTTCTTTAGACTGGGAGTTTACCCATGAGTTTAATGCTCGCCCAATTTAATTTCGGTCCGATCGATATTGGTGTTTTTGTCGCCTTTATCGTCGCGGTCATCGTCATTAGTACCTTCATGAGCCGTTCCGCCGGCAAATCCAGCGAAGATTATTTCCTGGCCGGCCGTGGCCTGTCATGGTGGCTGATCGGCTTTTCGCTCATCGCCGCCAACATCTCGGCGGAACAGTTCGTCGGAATGGCCGGTAACGCCGCCCAGTGTACTGGTCTGGCCATCGCCAGTTTCGAGTGGATCGCCGCGATCACCCTCGTTCTGGTCGGTTTCATTTTCCTCCCCATGTTCCTCAAGTGCGGGATCTACACGATCCCGGAATTTCTCGAGTACCGCTACAACAAATTCGCGCGGTCACTGATGAGCCTCTTCATGATGATCATTCTGGTTGGTGTTTCCATCGCGGCCGTGATTTATCTCGGCGCCCTGACGATCGACACGCTTTTCCACGGCTTCATGATCTTCGGCTGCATTGAGGTGAACGTCATCACCGCGAGCTGGGCGCTCGGCATTCTCGCCGCGGTTTACGTCTTCATCGGCGGCCTTCAGGCGTGCGCGTGGGCGGACCTTCTGCAGGGCTCCGCGCTGATTTTGGGCGGTTTCATCGTGATGCTCTTCGCGTTCAGCAACTTCGACAAGACCGAGTTAGAGCTGCTCGAAGACACGCCGGTCTATTTGCGTCCGGACGCCTATCAAAACGATCTGGACCTGACCGATGACCTGAAAGCGGACATGACGGTGTTCGAGAAATTCAGGGCGGTCGCTCCCGACAAACTTCACATGCTCCGTCCGGCATCTGACCCGAACATCGTCTGGACGACGCTGCTGTTCGGCATTTGGATCCCGAACCTGTACTACTGGGGCCTGAATCAGTACATCATGCAGCGTACGCTCGGTTCCCGGTCGCTCGCTGAGGGCCAGAAAGGGATCGTGTTTGCGGCGGCGATGAAGCTGATCATCCCGTTTATCGTGGTGATCCCGGGGATCCTCGCATTTAATATGTACTCGGTACAGATGCACGAAGAGGCGCAAAACGACAGCATGGCGAACAAACCGGTGCTGGATGAATTCGCCCTGGCTCTGGAAAAACCGGGTACCACCGTCTTCAAGTTTAACAGGGAATTTGCCGATCTGGAGCCGGAATTGGCCGAGGAGATCGCGCAGTACAACCTGACGCTTGTCCAGAAAGACGCTCCGGCTGACGCTTACGAAAAAGGTCTTGCAGAGTGCATCGCCGAAGTGAAGGATGAACTGGAGATTGATGAAAATGACACCAGCGAGGAAGCGAAAACCCTCCCGCGTGAGCTGGCGATCCAGAGGTTCAACGAGAAGCTGGTCAAACAGGCTGGGGAAGCGAAAATGACCATCTCGAAAGAACTGGTTGGGTACAAGTACGACGCGGCTTTCCCGCTTCTGCTGCGCAACCTTCCGTTCCCGGCTGGTATGACGGGCTTCGTGCTGGCGGCCCTGTTCGGCGCCATTATGAGCTCGCTCGCCTCGATGCTCAACGCGGCTTCGACCATCTTCACGATGGACATTTACAACGAGTACATCCACAAGAACGCCGCTCCGAAAACGCAGGTCTTCGTCGGCCGCACGTGCGTGGTGCTCTTCATGGTCATCGCGTGCCTGATCGTCCCGATCCTGGCCAACCCGAAATTCGGCGGTCTGTTCAAGTACATTCAGGAGTTCCAGGGCTACCTGTCCCCGGGCGTTCTGGTCGTCTTCCTCTTCGGTCTGTTCGCGAAGCGTGTCCCGGGTTTCGCCGGTGCGCTGACGATCCTGCTCAGCCCGGTGGTTTATGGCGCGACCAAGTTCCTCCCGCAGACCGCGAGCATGAACTACCTGAACCAGATGTCGGTCACGTTTGGCGTTTTGTGGGTCCTGATGATGCTCTTCACGCTCGTCTGCCCGCGCAAGGAACCGCTTGAACTTCCGAAGAAAACGGAAATGGACCTCACCCCGTCGAAGGGCGCGGCCGTGTTCGGCATCCTCGTCGTGGTGGTGACGATTGCGCTGTACGTTTATTTCTGGTGATTCTTCAGAACCTCCCGCGGGTCCTGTTTCGGCAGGGCCCGCGCGGGCTTTTTCTCTGATTTTGGACGCGGTTTCTTCAATCGATCCAGGTCTCCGCGTCCTCGATGTGATGAGTCAGATTGTACTTTTTGTCTTCTTCAGGAAACTTTTTGACCACGGCATAAAGGCAGTCGATGAACGCCCTGCTTTGGGATTTCCGCGCGATGTCATCGAAGACTTCGGAGAGCCAGACGAACTCGTCGGCGGTACACGTCTGACCCAGGAACGCGATGGAATCCGTAATATTCTCCGCGATAAAAGAACTCATTCTTTTATAGTAGTCGGCCAGACCAGCCGTCCACTCGCTATGGATCTGTTCACGTTCGGCGAGCAATTCGCGAAATTTGGCGTGATCAAACATCATTTCACCCCGGGGTTTACTTCAAATAAGACTCGGCAAAATGGATGGAATCCAGAATGTGATACGTCTCACATTCCTCGGGAAACTTTTTGACCACACGGTAGAGCGCCTGAATGAAGTCTTTACTTTGGGTTCGGCTCACAACCTCATCAAAGACCTCAGCGATCCATGAAAACTCGTCGGCGGTACACTCATTCTCAAGGAACTGAATCGTTTCCTCCATGTTTCTCGAGAGCAGCTCCGTTTCTTCTTCCCAGGCTTTTTCGGTCTGAAAATCATCATTGGGATGGAGCTTCGAACGTCGTTCGAGTATTTGGCGCAGTTCTTCGGTCAGCATTACAGTCCTGTTTCTTTCAATGGGTTACCAATCGTCGAGTATATGCCGATTAAGTTTCAAACCAACATCGGGTTCTTCCACACGATGAATAATTTTTCTCCCACCCCTTTCCGCCCCCACTTGTTTTTTTCGGAATATCGTCTATAATTGAAAAAAAGTGTTTTTCTTTTTTCTAAA
>JAFTCU010000309.1 GCA_017454585.1 Thermoguttaceae bacterium
CAAGAGCAGCATTTGCTCGCGGTTTCCATTTTTTGTCCTAAATCCCATTGGTAACTCCTGAATTTGTACAGGATATTGTACCAGATTTTCAGGAAAATACAAGATGGGATTAGTTGGCGGGGTGGTATGTGCAACAGGCTGAATCTGGCCCCGGCGGCGGTGGAGGGGGACAACTTTGAGGGCCATGGGGGGCCGGTGGAGGCGGTGGAGCCTGAGCGTTCGCTTCACCAACGCTTAAAGCGGTGAAGATACCGGCTCCCAGCGCAAGGCCACTTTTACGAAGGAAAGAGCGGCGAGACTCGTTAACTGACATTGATTCTTCCTTTCAATATAAAGGGGTGACACCAAGGATGACAAGTCCTTTATCAATGAGACACCTGAACAGACTAAAACTAAACAGGAAAATAAATAAAATTTTAAAAAATAGGAAAATTTCCCAGATTGTTTGTTTTTTTCCCCCGTTTGTTCATCTTTTCTTCTGGTGAATTCAGAATCTTGATATTTTAACTTATTCAAAACAAAAATTTTATAAAAAAAGAACCATCCCCCATAATTATAAAAAGGTTTGGTTCTTGGAAATGAATTAACCACCAATAATGCGCCCAATCAATTCGCCAATTCCACGGCCTAAATCACATTCTGACCCCGGCTCTGGCCTTGGCGGAGGTGGATAACAACGTGGACCCGGCGGCGGTGGGCAATGGCCGTGCGGCGGTGGTGGCGGCGGGCATTGACCGTGCGGCGGTGGCGGCGGTTGTTGCTGTCTGCAAGGTGTTCCTGGATTCGGCACAGGATGATATTGTTGAGCTTGGACTTCAGGAGGCTCTGCGCCAAAAGCTGCGGCGACTCCGATTCCCAGAGCAAGACCGCTTTTACGAAGGAAAGAGCGGCGAGATTCGTTAACGGACATTTTTTGTTCCTTTCAAAAAATATTTTAATACGAAGACTTTATAGCCTTCTGTAGTTAAGACCCCTGAACAGAAAAAAACTAAACAGAAAAATGGATAAATTTCTTAAAAAAAAGAGAATTTTACTGTTTTGTCGTTTTTTTTAATGTTTTTTCCTGTTATTGTCGTATTTTTTAACCCCGGTACTGACGAAAACAGGAAATCATTCCCTATTCTCCGGTTTGCCGCCACTTACAGATTTTCATTCTCGTCCTGAAAAAGCTCTTTCAGTTTGCGCATGAGTCTGTTTTTGGCGGCGCTGATGGTTTGTTTGTTCGTGCCCAGGAGCAGGGCGATCTCCTCAATGGAAAAAGAACTCTCACTTTGGTAGGTCAAATAATAAATGTTCCTCTCCATTTTTGAAAAACAATGGATCCGGCTATTGATTTTTTCAAGCTGCTCAGACTGGATCAGGGTTTCGATCGGATGTTTCCAGTGAGTGTCTTCGCTCTCGGAAATGTCTTTGAAGACAACCGAATTCCTCCCCTCAACTTTTTGTTTTTTCTTTGAGCGGAGGAAATTGTTGCAGTCATTATAGACTACTTTATAAAGCCAGGCCCGCGGGTTGACGATCTCCTCCTGCTGAATCTGAAGCCATATTTTATTCATGGCTTGCTGAACGATGTCCTCAGCATTGACGTTTCCCACGAACTGGTTGGCGAAATTGACTAATTCCGTCCAAAAATCGTTGAATATATACTCAAACTCTTGTTCGAGTCTGTTTTTTTGGTCCATAAAGCCGGATAAATAATCATGGTAGCTCTACAAATAATTACCCATAATAAGAGGCTTAAACAGAGAAAAACTAAACAAAAATATTGAAAGATTGTTAGATTTTTTTGATAAATTGAAATCATGGTGCGATTGTATTATGAGGATTTCAGGAATCTTTGCAGATTTTTTGAGCCCCCCTTGACGTGGATGAAAAATCTGGTATAATGCTAAAATCCATCGTGATACGGCTAGCGATGGTGTATTTTGTCATGCCGATTAACCTAACGTTGGACACTATGGGCGGGCACGCGAGTGTCGCCTGTCTGATGTGACTCTTATTAGAGGGAGAATTACAATGTCGTCTCTGATGGTCAAAGACCTGATTGATGCCGGTGTACACTATGGTCACCGCGCGAGCCGCTGGAATCCGAAAATGCGCCCGTATATTTACGGTCGTCTGAACCAGATCCATATCATTAATGTGCGCGAGACTCTTCGTGGTCTTTTCCGCGCTCGCAAGTACCTCCAGCAGGTCGTCGCCGCCGGCAGTCTGATTCTGTTTGTCGGAACCAAACGTCAGGCTTCCGAAATCATCCAGCGCCAGGCGGAAAGCTGTGGAATGCCTTTCGTCAGTGAACGTTGGCTGGGTGGTACGCTCACCAACTTCCGTACGGTCACGAAACGTCTGGAACGCCTCACGGAACTGGAAAACCTTCGCGCTGGTGAGGAATTCGCTCAGTACAGCAAGAAAATGCAGTCCAGCCTGAACCGCGAGTACCGTAAAATGTATCGTAACCTGAACGGTCTGCGTACGCTCAACCGTATTCCGGAAGTTCTGGTCATTGTGGACCCGAAGAAAGAAAAGAACGCGGTCGCTGAAGCGCGTAAAATGAATGTTACGACGATTGCTCTGATTGATACGAACTGTGACCCTGACCAGATTGATCTTCCGATTCCGGGTAATGACGACAGCATTCGTTCCATTGACCTGATCATTGGTTATCTTGCCGGTTCTATTGCCGCTGCGAAAGCGGAACAGGAAGGGCAGACCGCCGCGGCTGCGGAATGAGTTTCATCAAGCGTGAAGTGAATGAATAACGAATAATGAATAACGAATAATGGAAGAAACGGATCAAAAGGTAAATCACATTATTCGTTATTCGTTCTTCATTATTCGTTTCTTCTACGGACCTTCTACTTCAAACATTAATGAAAATCCAAGGAGATTAATATGGCTATTACAGCGAAACAGGTAATGGATCTGCGCGCCAAGACCGGTCTGGGTATGATGGACTGCAAAAAAGCTCTGAACGAAGCTGACGGTGACGAAGACCTCGCAATCGAAATTCTTCGTAAAAAAGGTTTGGCCAAGATGGCTGAAAAACTGACCGAGCGTACCACTGAAGAAGGTATCATCGCGATGGTTCGCAAAGATGGTTCCCTTGGTCTTGTTGAACTGTTGTGCGAAAGCGCTCCGGTTACGACGAACGAAGGCTTTGTCCAGCTCGCCAACGACATCGCGGAAGTGGTCGCTTCCAATCCGGAATTTGCCACGACGGAAGAACTGATGGCTCAGAAAGCCCCGAATTTCGATGGGACGCTTCAGAATGAACTGGACGAACTGTTCAACCGTATTCGTGAAGTCTTCCGCGTGAAGCGTTTCCTGAAAGTCGATGGTCTTTGCTCCAGCTATCTCCACCACGACCACAAATCCGCCGTTCTGCTTCTCCTTGAGGCTGGCGACGAAGCGGTCGGGCGCGACATTTGCATGCATATCGCAGCGATGAAGCCGCAAGGCCTCCGCGCAGAAGACCTTGATCAGGCCGTCATCGAAAACGAGAAGCGTATCCAGCTCGAGCTTATGAATGCCGATCCGAAAAACGCCAACAAGCCGGACGCCATCAAAGAGAAGATCATCAATGGTTCGATGCACAAATTCCTTGCCCAGAAATGTCTGCTGAGCCAGCCGTTTGTGAAGGAACCGTCTCTCACGGTCGAGCAGTTTGCGAATCAGAACGGTCTGAAAATCATCAAGTTCGTTCACTGGATTCTTGGCAAATAATCAGGTTTGAAATCAGGGATAGTTTGTCCTGCCTTCGTGGATGGGGTGAACTGTCCCTTTTTTTAAGTAGTCAGTAGTCCGCGTTTCGGCTGTGCCGAAAAATGGGATTTATTCAAATTCTGCCGAAGGCAGAACACTGACTGTGACTACTCAAAAAGGGTGAATCATGGCAAACGAAACCGCTCTCAAATACAAACGTCTCATTCTGAAAATTTCGGGTGAATCTCTTGCTCCGGCAGGGGGGCGCGGTGTTTCGATGGAGTCCATCGTTACGATCGCAAAGCAGGTTTACGCTGCCAGCCAGCACGGCACGCAGATCGGGTTGGTTCTGGGCGGCGGAAATATCCTTCGCGGCGCGCAATTCATGACCCAGGGTGCACACGTCCATGAGGCGACGGCCCACTACATGGGAATGCTTGCGACGGTGATGAACGCTCTGGCGATGCAGGACGCGCTGGAATCGGTCGGCTGCACGACCCGCGTCATGACGGCCATTAGGATGGATGGCGTTGCGGAACCGTACATTCGCCGCCGCGCATTGCGTCACCTGGAAAAAGGCCGCGTGATCATTCTGGCTGCGGGGATCGGCAGTCCGTTTGTGACGACGGACACCGGGGCGGCGCAGCGTGCCCTGGAACTGGACGCGGACATTTTGCTCAAGGGGACGAAAGTCGATGGCGTGTATTCGAGTGACCCGGTTAAGGACCCCGACGCGCTTTTCTACCCGCATCTGACGTACGAGGAAGTGCTCGCCAAGCACCTGAGGATCATGGATCAGGGCGCGGTCACGAAGTGCATGGAGTACAGCCTCCCGATCCGCGTTTTCAATTACCGCCAGGACGGGAACATTGAAAAAGCGGTGCGAGGCGAGGAAATCGGAACGCTTATTTCAAATTATTAATAGGAGTTGAAAATGACAGACGATATTCTATTAGATGTTGAAGAACGCATGGAAAAAGCGGTCGCCCGGCTGAAATCTAACCTGGCTGGAATTCGTACCGGCCGCGCTAATCCGGGACTGGTGGATTCCCTGAAGGTGGACGCTTACGGCTCGCAGTGCCCGCTGAAGCAGCTTGCTTCCGTCGGCTGTCCGGAACCGACGCAGATCGTGATCCGTCCGTACGACCCGAGCACGCTGAAAGACATCAGCAAGGCAATCATTAATAGTGATCTCGGTTTCGCTCCGCAGGATGATGGAAAAGTCATCCGTTTGAATATACCGCCGCTTTCTCAGGAAACGCGCCGCAAGTTGGTTTCGCGTATCGGCGATCTGAAAGAAGAAGCGAAAGTTTCCCTTCGTAACATTCGCCGTGATGGTGTGAAAGCGTGCGACAAAGGCGAGAAAGACAAACTTTTCTCTGAAAACGACCGCGATGCCGCCAAGGAAGAAATCGACAATCTGATCAAGAAGTTCGAGAAAGAAATCAACTCGCTGGCGGATGCTCGCGAAAAGGACGTTTTGGAGTCCTGAAAGCGAAACTTTTGTAAACGAAGAACGAATAATGAATAACGAATAACGAATAATGAAAGGAATAATTATTCGTTATTCGTTATTCATTATTCATTTGTTAAAAGAAGGGATTTAAGTCATGGCTAAATTTAATTCTCCTCGTTCCAAAACCGCCCGCAATCCCGGCCCGGTCGGTCGCGTTAAAAAATTCAATCAGGCCAAAAACCGTGCGGGTTTTCAGGGGGGAAAACCACGTCGTGGGGGCGAGGAGGAAAACCGGTTTGGTCGTGGACCTCGCCGCCGTGGGTCTGCTGGTTCGATGAATTTCGAGGAAGCGGACGATTACGTGCGCCCGGAAGCGCCTGGCCGTTCCAATGGCCGTGCGGGAAACCGCCCCACGAAGCATTTTAATCCACTGAATTACCTGCGGGCGGATGAAGAAGACGGCATCGTGAGCATTCCGTCGCCTCAATTCGTCGAAATGGACGAAGACGAGTGGGCCGATCAGGGCCTGAAACGCGGCGCGTCGCCGTTCCGGAAGTCGATCCGTGGGACGAAGGCCGCCGGGAAGTTCACGAAAGACTTCCGTGACGCCAAATCCCCGCGTAAAGGGACCGGCTCCGCAGCCTCCAGAGCGAGAACGGCCTCCAAACCGGCACCGGAGCGCAAGCCGTTCGGGACGAAACCGCGTTCCTCGAAAAAAGCCACGGCAAAAGGCCCGGCCCCTGAGGGGGAACGTCTGCAGAAAGTCCTTGCCACGGCTGGATTCGGAAGCCGCCGGGACTGCGAAGAGTTCATTCTTGCCGGGCGTGTCATGGTAGATAGGGAAATTGTGACGGAGCTTGGAACCCGTGTTTTGCCGACTCAAACGATCCATCTCGATGGAGAGCTGGTACGTCGTCCCAAGGGTTACGTGTACTACGCGCTGAACAAACCGACGAACGTGATTTGCACCAATGATGACCCCGCTGGGCGCCGCCGCGCGTTGGACTACATCCATGAAAACGTGCCGGGCCTTTTCCCGGTCGGGCGGTTGGACCTTCACAGTGAAGGGCTACTGCTCATCACGAATGATGGCGAGCTGGCAAACCGCCTGACGCATCCGAGCTACGAAGTGCCGAAAGTCTATCGCGTCCGTGTTTCCGGAACACCAACCCGGGCGGAGATCGCTCAAATGTGCCGCGGGATCCACCTGGCCGAAGGGGTTGCGAAGGCGGAAGAGGTAAAACTTCGCCACGTGTACCGCGATGGAACAGCCGTTTTGGAGGTGACGCTCCGCGAGGGCCGCAACCGCGAGATCCGCCGCATCCTCGCCCGCATCGGGCACAATGTGCTCGACCTGGTTCGCATTTCGATCGGAAACGTGAAACTGGGCAAACTGCCTGTGGGTGAATACCGCTCGCTGACGGCTCTGGAAGTGAAAAGCCTGAAAAAGCTCGTGGGCCTGACAGGCATGAAGTCGGAGATCCTCGCTCCTGCCAAACCCAAGAGCAAGCCAGACCTTCCGACGGAGCCAGACACTCCGCTTCCGAACGACACCACGCCGGACGAGTTGTACGAAGAGTGGAAAAACGAGTTTTGACGTATGAAAGGATTACCCCATGAAAAATATTTTAGTCCTGATTTTTCATGGGGATTTCCTTTGACGTTTTTTTTTATTTCTTTTGACTTTTTTTGAAACCTTCCTCTTGCTCTTAGCATAAAATAGAGTAAAGAACATGAAAATGACCTTTTGGAAAGAAAAAGTGGTCCTCGTGACCGGTGGCTCCAGCGGGCTGGGGCTGGAACTCGTCACGGCGTTCGCCCGAAATGGGGCGAGGGTCGTGATCGCGGCTCTGGAAAAAGACGCGGTGGAAGCCGTTACGAAGGATTTTCAGGCGGAAGGCCTCGACGTGACTGGTTTTCAGGTGAACGTCTGCTCCGATGAGGACGTGCAGACGCTCAAAAAGGAAATCGAAACGCGTTTCGGCCGGCTGGACGTTCTGGTGAACGTGGCGGGCCGAACCGACCGCGGGAAGATGCTCCAGTGTGACGCGGACCATTTCGCGAAGGTGATGAATCTGAACTTCATCGCGCTGGTGCGGGTCACGCATACGTTCCTCCCGATGCTTCTGGAATCGAAGGGCCGGATCATTAATATTGGGTCCCTCGCTTCCAAATCGGCCTCCCGCTGGACGGGCGCTTACCCGGCGAGCAAGCACGCGGTGGCGGCCTACTCGCAGCAGCTGCGGCTGGAGCATCACGGCGAGCTGAAAGTACTCTTGGTTTGCCCTGGACCGATCCAGCGTGAGACGGAACGTCTTTACCCGCTAGAGGGGCTGGAAGATCTTCCCGAAGAAGCGCGGCGCCCCGGTGCAGGCGTGAAAGTGAAGCGGATCCCGCCAAAAGTGCTGGTGGATTCGATCCTCAAAGCCTCCGAGCGTGGCGATGTGGACCTCGTTCTTCCCAAAAAGGCCAGGATTTTGTTCACTATCAGTCAGCTGTTCCCGAAACTGGGGGATTGGCTGGTTCTGAAAAACACGTGATAAAATGTAGTTTTGAGGAAAAAAGAATCAAGCCGGCGGAGCAGGATTTTCCCCGGTTAGATCACCATTTTCTGAAGAATCATTCAGAAATTTCAAAAGTTCATCATTGAATGGAGGATTTTATGAAAAAGATTTTGGTTTTGAGCGCGATGTTCTGCCTGGGAGCTGCTTTGGGGGCCTCAGGAGTTCTGAAGTCTGTCGCCGAAGAAGCGAAAAATGGTTTGGAAGTCCTTGAATCTTCTGCCATTCAGCTCGTTGATGGCGTGAAGGAAGCAGATAAAGCCAAGGCGGAAGATAAAACCGAAAAGGACGCAGAGGAAGCGGCTCCAGTCGAGAAAACATTCTGGGTAGGCGCGATGATCGGCCCGATCCCGGAACCGATCCTTGCGCAGCTCGCGGAAGGCACGATCCCGGAAGGAAAAGGGGTCTGCGTGATGCAGGTCGTTCCTGAATCCCCGGCTGAAAAAGCGGGTCTGAAAACCTACGACATCATCCTGAAAGTGAACGGGGAAGCGGTCGATGGCGATGGATTCGTCGAAAAGGTAAAAGCCTCCAAGGGCGAAAAACTCACCGTCGAGATCCTCCGCGCCGCCAAAACCCAGAAAATTGAGATGACTCCGGCGGAACGTCCGGCCCAGGCGAAAGGGTTCCCGCGCCGCGGCCCGCGTGGAATGCGCGTCCCGGAAGGGTTCAAGATGGAGATCCCGTTCGGTGAAATGCCTGAAATGCCCGAAATGCCGGAAATGGATTTTGACGACGAAAATCTCCCGATTCCGGAACAGATGCGTGAAATGCTGAAACAGCAGCGCGACATGCTGAAGAAGGGGGGCTTCGGTTTCCGCATGGTCCCCGGCGGTCAGAATCAGCAGCAGATGAAAATCGAAGTGACCCCGAACGGGACGGCAATGGCCCGTACGATGGCGTCCATTGAAAATGGTGAGAAACTGACGGTTTCTGTCAGAAAGATTGGCGACGAGCCTGCGAAAATCCTTGTTGAATGGAAAGACGAAGACTACGAAACTACCGAGGATAAACTGGACGTGATCCCGGAAGAAATTCGCGGGAAAGTCAAGGATTTCCTCGAATCGGGAAGTGGCGTGACGATTAACGGTGATTCGATCACCAAGGCTTTGGAAGCTCCTGCCGACGACGAAAAAGCAGAAGATGCTGAAGGCGAAAAGAACGAAAAAGAGATCCAGATCAAAAAAGAGAAAGTGATCGATCTGAAATAAAAAGTTCCTCCCGTTTGTAACGGTCAGGCGAGGCTGGGCGAAAACCCGGCGCTCGCCTTTTCTTTTTAAACGGTCAGAACGTTTAATCCAGTGTCACTTCCGGAACGACGAAATCTCCACGTCCCGGCCGACGATCCATCAGGGCGTTGGCGGCGTCCGCGTTTTCACCAACGAAACGACGTGTCGTCTCGTCCAGAGTCAGCATCGGGCTGAGCGCGAACGTCTCGTCCAATGCGATCTCCTGCGTTGCCAGGTACTTCTTCATATCGTCGATCATCTCGCCGAGTTTTCCAGTGTCCTGAGCCATCGTGAGGGCTTTTTCTTTCGACCAGTTCCCACCCAGACGGTACGCCACGTTCGCCGAGTTGTACCAGAACGAAGTGTCCCACCCGACCTGGATCTCGCCGTTCAGGTTGGTCGGATCGTTTGCGCGCACCGAGTCGCAGAAGTTCTTCAGGTGATTATAGGCGCCCGCGCCGTAGTCGGACGTTTTGAAGTCGCGGATCTTCTTCCCGGTCGTATCATACGCGGACGCAGGCCCCCACGGCTTCTGGTACGTGCCGCCCTCGCAGTACACGATGTAACCCGGATTCGGGCCGACGCACGGGCAGGTTGCGCCGCGCTTTGCTTTGTCCTCGACGCCCGAGAAGCCGAAAATCACCGGGGCCGATCCCGTGTCGAAGTACGTGAACATCGTGTTCGGCGTTTCGCCGGCGTCTTTGATCCCGAGGCGGCCGCCGCAGGAGAAAACGCGCTTCGGGATGGAGATCTGGTTGCAGAAAATGTCGTTCCGGCAGTCGTCAAGAAGGTGTGCGCCCCAGTTCCCGGTCTCACCGTTTCCGGTGTTCCACATAAAGTGCCAGTCGTAGTGCAGCTGGTTCCGGTAGAGTGGAAGGTCATCCGCCGGGCCGAGCCACAAATTGTAGTTCACCTCGGGCTGAACGGTCAACGGCGTTTCTCTCAGACCGATCGGGCGGCGGACGAAGTACCGGTTGACCCGGATCGCGAGGATCTTGCCGAGGGCTTTTTCTTCGTGCAGGAACTTTTTCACTTCCGCGTGGGCTTCCCGGTCGGTACGCATCTGAGTGCCGATCTGCACGCATTTCTTGTACTTGCGCGAGGCGTTGAAGAGCTGCTGGCCTTCCCAGAATGAGAGGCAGAGCGGTTTTTCGACGTACACGTGCTTGCCGGCCTGCATCGCCCAGATCCCGCCCAGGCAGTGCCAGTGGTTCGGCGTGGCGATGACCACCGCGTCGATTTCGGGATCATCGAACACTTTGCGCGGGTCGGTGAAGGTCTTGGCGGGATTGAACGCTTTTTTGCCCTGGTCGAGCCGCACGGAGTCCACTTCGCAGATCCCGGCGAGCTTGTAGGGTTCACCGGCGGCCGCGAGGCGGTTCAGGATGCTGCTGTGCTCGCGGCCTTTGTTGCCGTTTCCGAGGACGCAGACGCGGACCTCTTCATTGGGACTTCCGGCAATCAGAGCGGGGGCGGGAAAAACGGACGCGGCAGCCAGCGCCGCGCTCGAGGCGAGGAAATGACGACGATTCATGAGATTTCTCCTGATTATAAATGATGAATTATGAATTGTGAATTTTGGATTAAATGAGACGGCGTGTGAGCCGTTCGACGGCGGCCCTCCGAATCTTTAATAATCAAATCCAAGGAGTTTTTCCACCCAACGAATCAGCGTGAGCAAAATCACCATGAGGAGCAGAAGCCCCAATCCCAGCGTGATCAGGTGAGGCCCAAGCCGAAAAACCGGGAGCGTGAGGTTCCAGAAGAACGGCCAGTACAACATGGTAATGAGCGCTCCAAGGCACAGGAAGGGGCCGAACGGCGTTTCCAGGTCACGAAGGAAAATCAAACGGGGTATTGCAAGGAATAATCCCGCGAACGGGGCGAGGAAAAATAAAACGATACATGGCTGCCAGCCGAGAAACGCGCCGAACATGGCCATGAGGAGTACATCGCCAAATCCCATTGCCTCGCGATCCATGGCGAATTGGGCGGCAATCCGGAGTATCCACATAAAACTGCCAGCGATTCCCATCCCTAAAAGGGTGGACCAGACTGTAAGCCACTGCGGCCAGGCGAGCGCCCAGAGTATAATGATGGCAGCTGTCCCCCATTTCAGGAGGTTCCAAAGCAGCAGGGTGGAATGTGTACGTTTGAGCCGTTCCCAGAAAATCCGACAGGCCCAACGGAACCCACGGTTCATTCGCCAATGGCGTTCCATCAGGGCGAAACACCAGCCCCACCAGCAGAGCAGGGCAGATATCAGTCCCCACGTCCCGCCTTTTTCGTTTCGAAAAACTTCCAGTGGGGGATTTGGAGAGGCAGCGTTCAGCGGGAAAATCAAATCCTCACCTGATTCGACTTTGCAAAGAGGAAAATCAAGCAACTGCGTAACAGGTAAAATCTGATCAGTCCCATCTTTTCTCTCGTCGAACGTGTACGGAGTGAAAAACGAAACGACCAGGGCCAGAAGCGTTCCGCCAATGAGGATCTGGTCGGGAATCGTCTTTTCGTCAAAGTCGATCAGGGACGCGCCGAGCATCAATCCAATGAAAACCAACTGGAAAGCGCATCGGGCCAAAAGGCTCCACACGAACGTTGCGGTTATGGGAATCTCGTGATTAAAAGCCAGTATGAGCATTCCCATGACCTGCGACTGAAAAAACCAGCCAGCGAAAGCGCCCATTCCCAATTCTACGCAAAGGGGCCGGATCCAGAACCCACGTCCGAAACGGTCGGCCTCCTTCCTCATTCCAAACCAGCCGATGATCGGGATTTTCCACCAAAATGGGCGTGGACGATCCGAATGACACCACGGATGATTTCGTTTGGGACTCCACGCCCAAGCGGCTGCCGCGTAGTTCGCCAGAGCGCCAAGGAAAATTCCGAAAATGAGGAACGCAAAAAAATACATATTAATCAGGATTAATGCGTAAGGAGGGGGGAGCCGTTGATTTCAAGCAGTTGTTTCACTATTTCCTCTGGGCTGCACAGTTCGGTCGTGATTTCCATCGTGGCGCAGTCGCGGTACATTGGTTCACGAAATTCGAGGAGGTGGCGAATTTCATCGAGGGCGGGGAGATTGGTCAGACTGGGGCGGCTCGTTTTGGTCGTTTCATCACCCGTCATGCGATGTAGAATCGTTTCCGGACTGGCCGTCAGCCATAGTACCGGGCCGGAGTCACGCAGGACTTTCCGCGTATTTTCCCGCATGACCGCGCCACCGCCCGTGGCCAGGATCAGTTCGGGCTTCATGCACAATTCGGCGATGATCCGCTCTTCAAAGTCACGAAACGCAGGTTCACCGTCCTCGGCAAAAATTTGGGCGATGGTTTTGCCGGCCTGACGCTCAATTTCCCGGTCTGAGTCGATCCACGGGCAGTTCAGCGCCTCGGCCAGAAGCTTCGCGATCGTCGTTTTCCCGGTCGCCCGGTAGCCAATCAGGGAAAGGATCATTCTTCGTGCTCCTCTCCGGTTTCAAAAGATTCCCACGTTTGAATCACTAAATTAGGGTCTTGCAATGGTTCAGATTCATAAACCTGAATGATTTTACTCTTACAGTTGGGGCACCTTTTCAGGTTTGAGGCGTACACGTTTCCACACTGTGCACACACTTTCAAGGCGTTTTCCTCCTGTCCTTCCGGCACGAGCAGGCTGGCAAGGTGGCGAATTCTTTTGATCGAGCAGACCCACAGGCAGACGTTGATTGCGAGGAACATGAGGTACAGAAGACCAAGCACTCCTTCATTCATTCCCTCAATGTCTCTCAAAAACAGAACAGCGTCGTAGGAACCGTGGAAAAGGACTGGGACCCACAGTGCGTAGCTCAAATATTTCTTATTGTTTACACGTTCAAATTTTGCGAGGGAGAAAAAGTACCCCATCATTACACCGCATAGCGCGTGACAGGGAATGCTGAAAATGGCACGGGTATAGGCGATATTTTGGGCCGTATCGACACCTGAATTAAGCCCGCCAAAAACATACATAAGATTTTCAATGCAGGCAAACCCCAAAGATACGAAAACGGCGTAAACGATCCCGTCGTAATGCTCGTCAAACTCTCTGTTGTCCCAGATCCAGTGTTTGAGGATGTATAACTTGGCGAACTCTTCCGGTATGGCGGCGCCAATAAAACCAACGGCGATCGCGTGGAGAGCAGGAAAGGGAATTAAATCAATGAATTCGGCAATGAAATTTTCAACAATTACGATTGGGTAAGCGGAAACAAACCCCAAAAAGAAGATTTTCGCCAAGAGCCCAAGTGGTTCCTTGTGGTACCTGTCACGAAGGTAAATATAAGCCAGCAGGATGACCACCGGACCGACGGCCCAATAAAACAGGTATTTGAGTTCAGAAGGTTCCATTCGAGTTTGGAGTGTGGAGTGAGTGTTGAGTGTTGAATATGGAGAGTTGAGAGTTGAGTTAAAAAGCTTTCGGCTTTTTATGGGTTGACGTTTTTCGTAAAGTAACGTTACGCGCCAGCGTCAACTCAACTCTCAACTCTCAAATCTCAACCCTGAAATCAGACTTCTTCCGCTGACGGGCAGACGAAACCTTCGCGCCATTCGCGGTTCAGGAGAGGCGCGGCGTAGCTGCTGTTGTCGCAGAACTCTTCCTTTTCCGGATCAAAGTGAAGCGTCGGACCGAGGGAAAGCGGCGTGACGTCCAGATCGACGCCGTTCGCCTGCAGATGCTCGACCGTGCGGTCCAGCGTCGCCACATCGTCGTCCAGGCCACGCACGTCTTCCAGCGCTTTTCTCAGTTCCGGGACGGAAATCTTGTTCTTCTCGCCGAAGTAGTAGCTGGCGTTTCCAAGGTGGGCCAGCGACGCGGAGAGATGGCCGTCCAGAATAGGAGCGTTGAGGATGGACGGGTCGCGCTTCTGAACCGCTTCGATGAAATTGTCGAAGTGGAGCTGGTCGCTGCCGCCCTTGAATTCCTTAATGACGTTTCCTTCTTTGTCATACGCAACGCAGTAACCGTAGTTCACCTGGACGAGTTTTCCTTCGGTGCCGTAGAAGATCACGCCGATCTTGGCACCGTCGAGGTCCGGGGTTTCCAGACCGCGGGTTTCGAAGACCAACGTCTTGTCGCCGTAGCTGAAAATGGAGACTTCCGTGTTGGCCGTGTCGCCGGCGTCCACGTAGTTCGGATCCTTGCGTTCAGCCTGGTAGCCGACGCGGCCGCCGTAGGTGATCACGGAGTTCGGATGACGCATGATCCCGAGGCCCCAGCGCGCAATGTCGAACTGGTGCGGGCCCTGGTTTCCGGAGTCGCCGTTTCCGTAGAGTCGCTGCCAGTGCCAGTCGTAGTGGAAATTAGGGCGCGTGAGTTTCGGGTCGGTGTAGATCGCCGGGCAGCTCCAGAGGTTGAAATCGACCGAGGCCGGAATTTTGTCGGTGTAGTCGCCCAGAGAGCCGATCGACTTGCGGCGTTTGTAGCACAGACCTCGGGCGAAATTGACC
>JAFTCU010000310.1 GCA_017454585.1 Thermoguttaceae bacterium
GGGAGTAGGAAAATGTCATGGCTGAAGTAACGGAAATTCTTCCGGTTGAGCCAAATCACTCCGCCCATTCCACAGTTGGCGAAATCGCCAAGACCAAAGTCGATAACCCAGAAGAAACTGTCGTCCTGGAAGGTTTCGGGGTACTGGTAGTGGTAGGCGTCGAACATTTCGAAGAACGCCTGTTTGGCTCTTTTCACGAGGAAATTGCCATCTTTGTCGTAATAGAAATCGTTTTCGTAGCGTTTCACGAGTGTAGTTCCTTTTTGGGCTGTGCCGTTTTCAGCGGCGTTGAGAGAATTCATGCCCAGTGCGGCGGCACCCAAACCGAGGGCCGTCCCTTTGAGCATATTGCGACGATTCAACATTTTACGTTTCCTGTTTCTAGGGTCACGGAAAAATCACACCAAGGCGCAAAACGCCAATGGTTCAATCTTTATTATGTATCATCCCCCAATAAAATCAAGGGGTTCAAATCCTTTTTCCTGAAATTTCTGAAAAAAATCCGGAAAAATCGTGGGTCTTTTCTTTACAAAAGGCCGTACGTCTTTAACGTACTGATCAGGGAGGCTTCCTGCTTCTCGTCCAGCGGAGTAAGCGGCAGACGCATCTCGCCCGTGTCCATTCCAAGAAGCTTCATCGCACACTTGACCGGGATCGGGTTGGTCGCCAGGCTCAGCATATCGCGGCAAAGCTGGAAGGTCTTGTAGTTCCATTTCTGCGCGGTTTCCAGATCGCCCTTGAGCATCGCGTTGCAAAGCGCCACCATATCCTGCGGAACGATGTTCCCCACCACGGAAATGATCCCCTTCGCGCCGACGGCCATGTGCGGGAGCGTCATGCTGTCGTCACCGCTAAGCACCGTCAAATCCGTCGTGGCGATGATACGGGACGCCTGGTCCATCATCCCGGACGCCTCTTTCACGAGCTGAATGTTCGGGATCTCGGCAAGACGCCGGATCGTCTCCGGCTCGATGTTCTTGCCCGAACGACCGGGAATATTGTAAATGCAGATCGGAATATTGACCGCTTCGGCGACGGCCTTGAAATGCTGATAAAAACCTTCCTGCGTTGGTTTGTTATAATACGGAGCGACGAGCAGAGCGGCATCTGCGCCCGTGTTTTCGGCCCAGCGGGTCAAACGGAGTGCCTCATTCGTGCAGTTTGAACCGGTTCCCGGCATCACTTTGCAGCGGCCCGCGGCGGCGCGGACGACAGTCGTGATGACCATTTCGTGTTCCTCGTGGGAGAGAGTGGGAGATTCACCGGTGGTTCCGACCGGGACGAGGCACGTCACGCCGGAGCGAATCAGGAACTCTGTGTTCCGTTCCAGTGCCTCATAATCTACTTTATCATTTTTGAACGGCGTGACCATCGCGATGGAAAGACCCGCGTATTCTTCAGCACGTGTTTTCATGGGTTTTGTTTCCTGATTGAACCGAATGATTAAATCCCACAGGAGACCAACGTCCCCCGCTCGCCTATACTCTCACTGAACTTAAACGGCAAAAATTTATTATACCCGGAAATCCTTTTCACTTCAAGGGGGGAGACGGGAGAAAAAAAACGAAATTTTTTGAAAAGATCAAATCTGGGGAATATTCACTGCTCTCCCGAAAAGAATATCGCCCAAATGAAGAAATTTTTTCGCGGATCCCTTCCACCGGATAAAGTTTGGTGTATAATAAAAGAGTCAAAAACATCAAAGTTTTTCAGACGTTTCCCCATCCAAACCTCCTCCTTTTTGACGCTTTCATTTTATGCTCCCGAAATTCCTGATTTTTGGCTCTAAAGGCCAGCTCGGTTCCGAATTTACCCGCCGGCTCGGCGAACGCGCTTTTCCTGTCGATCTGCCGGACGGTGATATTACGGACTTTTATGCAGTTGAGGAACTTCTCGACGCGATAAAACCCGCTGCGGTCCTGAACGCCGCCGCCTTCACCGCCGTGGATGCAGCCCAGCAGCAGCCGGCCATCTGCCGCCGGGTGAACGCTCTGGGGCCTCTGAATCTCGCGCGGGCCTGCGAGAAACGCGGCCTTCCGCTCGTCCACATCAGTACGGACTACGTATTTTGCGGCACGAAAAAGCGCTCGCCCCTGACGGAAACCGACGAACCGGCCCCCGAGGGGGTGTATGCCGTGACCAAATTCGAGGGCGAGCAGAACATTCAGAAAACCCACGAAAAGCACCTGATCCTGCGCACTTGTGGCCTGTACGGGAAGCTCGGTGCGAACACGGCGGGGAACTTCGTCGAGACGATGCGCAAACTCGGCTCCTCGCGCAAAAACCTCCGCATCGTGAACGACCAGCGCTGCACGCCGACGTGGATCCAGAATCTGGCGCAGGCCTCGATTTGGCTCCTGGAAAATGAAAAGTGGGGCCTTTACCACCTGACCGACTCGGGAGAAACGACCTGGTTCGACTTCGCGCACGAGATTTTCCGTCTTTGCGGCCTGACCCCTGAAGTCGGCCCGATCACGACAGCGGAATGGAACGCCCCCGCCCCACGTCCCCTTTACAGTGTGCTGGATTGCGGCAAATACCACGCCCTTGGTGGCCCCGCAATGCCGGACTGGCATGAATCCCTCGCGAAATATTTGGAATTTTGAAGAAATAATGAAACGTTTCCTGCTCATTTTGACGTTCCTTTTGCTCCCTGGATTTGCGCTGGCTCAGACTCCCGAGGAAGTGAACGCTTTGGTGAAAAACCTGACTAGCCCATCCGCGGCAAAGCGCGCGGCGGCGGAAAAGGGGCTTTTGGAGCTTGGGCCTGGGATTTTGCCGCTTCTCCCTGAGTCGGTCCGTTCGCCCGAAGCAAAAATGCGCCTGAACCGGGTCCGGCTGGAACTGGAGCGTCAGGTCGCTGAGGACTCGCTCAAGGCGGGAGTCGTCACGTTTCCCGAGGATTACACTTCCGGGAGCGCCGCGGAAATGCTCGCTCTGGCTGCGAAACAGACGGGGAATCTGATCGAGGCCGACCTTCCTGAAAACGCCGTTTTTACGAAGCCGCAGAATCTGGCGGCGATGGAATTCTGGCCGTTCCTCGACGCTTTCTGCGATCAGCTTCACCTGGAACCGCAAGCGCTCCCCGAAAAGAAAGGGCTGAAACTCGTCCCGACAGACCGTCAGACGCCGAGTCCTGCGTATCTTCAGCCTTTTCGGCTTGAGGCGGTCCAGATGCAAAAAACCGTGGGAAATGCCGGGCTTCTTCGTCTGAAACTGGCTTGGGAGCCGCGGATTCAGCCCGTTTTCGCGTACCTGAAACTGACCGAAGGTTCCTTTGACGGCGGCGAGCCGGTAAAATTCCCCGGGACCGAATACGAAATTCTGATCGGGCAAAACGATTTCCGCGCGTTCTGCGACGTACCGCTCTCTGCCCGGCTCGTTTCTCCGGAGGCCAAAACGCTGGCGATCCGTGGGACGCTCTCGGCCGTGGCGTGCGGAGCGAGGAAAGATTTCACGTTCGACGCGCTGGACCAGAAACTCGATCGGGCCTTTACGCCTGCTTCCGCCCGAACCGCGGCGCTTTTGGTGACATTCAGCCGGCTGCGGACCGAAAAGACGAAAACGGGCACGTACCTGGCCGCGACTTTGCGCTACCGGTATGAAGAAGCGCACGAGGCGATGGAATCACACCGAACGTGGATTTATGAGAACGACGCGATGCTTCTCGGGCCGGATGGGGCGGAGATCGTGTCTGAGCGGTCAGAACTTTTGCGCCAAACTCCAAACGAGATTGCCGCAGAGATCTACTTTCCCGTGAACGACGAAATCCTGAAGGAGCTGAGCGGGTGGAAACTTGTTTTCCCAAGACCTTGCGGGATTTATGAGGTTCAAGCCCCATTTGAATTGAAGGGGATTCCTCTGGGAGGGACAAATTAAATTTTAACCAAAATATCCCATGGCATTTTTGAGGGGGATTTGTCTGTCAAAACCTGCAAAATTAAAGCACAAATTGCCCTCAAAAATTTACCCAAGTTCTCAAAAAATCATTCTATTTTCAAAAACGAGAAAATTTTTCCTGTTTTTTCAATATTTTTCTTAAAAAATCTTTAAAATGGGGGGAAACGCATTTGACATTTTCAGGAAAATATGTCATACTATATTGGTTAAGGGGAACCGAAACCCAAAAGTAAGCAAATAAAAAAAGCTTCAGGGGTTAAAACCGGAACCCTCTGCAAAAAACGCAGAACTACAATAAATCGTCCTCGTTAGAGAAAATGGGAAACTTTTTTTCTTTTTTTCAGGAAAATGAAGCGAGAAAAGGGTGTTTCCCGACGATAAATTTTAGGTGAAACAGACCGTGGAAACACGGAAACGCTGAGACGTTTCAAGTTTGACCGATTCAGACGGAGGATTTCCTCTGAGGCCCTGTTGATTCAGCCTCGTGTACCTTTTGGTCGTCTTTTCGGTAATTTGTCGCGATGAGTGACCCGGAACTGTTCGTGTTTTACGTGCTTTCACATTTTTGCAGGTTCGACCCAAGCCCACTTCAGTAAACTTATTTTCAATATCTCACAGCCAGGGTAAAACCGGCCTTTAATTTTGGTTTACTGTTTGTCCAAAGCGCTTTGGTCACAACGGGAAGTGAAAGGCCCCGGTAATTAGTATTTGTTTTGTAACTGTTGGTTGGATTTGCCCGGCCAGGCATCCGCGGAGGTTAAAGGCTGCTCAGGCTGGCACTAATTGAGTGATGGAACTGTTTTTTCCATGAAGGAGATTCCCATGACTTTCCAACGAGTTCGCATCTTTCCGGGTTTGGCGGGGTACTGACAGGATTTCAGTGCCCCGGGTGAAAAATCTCCGTTTTTCATTAACTCAAACCTCAGGAGGATAAAAAAACTTTACTATTTATGGATTGTTTCGATTAGTTTCAATCGTTGGTCCTTTTCAGAGCAGCTGAATACTGCAGAAAATACAAAAACCTTTGTGCGACGTGCCTTTATCGTCCCAGCTTTTTGCAAATTCATTTCGGAAACTTTGTTCCCTGTTCCTTGTAGGTGCTCGAGTTGAGCTTTTAGCAGTTGGAAATCCGAATAAAAAGGGTATTTTTCCCTTGCAGGCTGAGGCAATAAAAGCACGTCTAAATTTTTTAAAAACTGATTACTGACTACTTATTTCTGCCAAGGCAGAACTCTGACAACTGATAAAACCGAACAAATGAAAAAGAAAAACGCCACTCCTTTAATTATTTCCGTCTCAGGTCTTCGCGGGGAAGTGGGTTCCACACTCACGCCAGACGTCGTTCAGCGTTATATTTTCGCGTATGCGGAGTTTTTACGGCTTCAAAACCGCGACGCGGGTGGGGTTGAGGGAAAAACGGTTCTCGTTTCAAACGATGGACGTGAAAGCAGCCGGTGGATCGCGGAAGAAGTCGCACGTGGTTTTCGTGCAGGGGGCGTTAAAACTCTTGATATTGGTGTCGCGGCCACTCCAACCCTCGGTTTTCTGGTCAAGAAATACGGCTACCCGGCCGGCGTGCAGATTTCCGCGAGTCACAACCCAAACCCGTGGAACGGAATTAAACTATTCAACTCCGATGGACGTGTAATTCCTGCCGTAAACGGTGAAAAAGTGAAGCGTTTCTACAATACACTTCTTGAGGAAGAATTCGAGATTTGTGCTGACTTCGACAATGCGGACGAAGACGAGGAACAGGAACTTCCTCCACCGCTTCCACCGGCCGAAGAATTTCAGAAACCGCACATCGACGCGATTTTGAAGTTGGTCGATGTGAAAGCGATCAAGAAGCGGAAATTTACTGTCCTGATCGACTCGAACCACGGCGCGGGAAGCGTTTTGGCTCCGTTACTGATGAAGGCTCTGGGGTGCAAGCTCATTTTCTCGAATACCAATGAAAAACCAGACGGCAAATTCGTTCATACGCCGGAACCGACAGAAGACAATCTGAAGGGCGTGGGAATTTTGGTCCCGGGAAACAAAGCTGATGTGGGCTTTTGTCAGGATCCGGACGCGGACCGGCTGGCCATTCTGGCTGAGGACGGCTCGTACATCGGCGAGGAATGCACCGTGGCTCTGTGCGTGAAAGATGTTTTTCTCAAAGGCGCCAAAGGGCCGGTCGTGACAAATTGTTCCACGAGTCAAATGACGCACGATTTGTGCGCCGAAGCCGGCTGCGAGTACGCCATGACGCCGGTCGGTGAGGCGAACGTGGTCGATAAAATGATCGCCTTGAACGCGATTTTCGGTGGTGAGGGAAACGGTGGACCGATCCACCCGCAAGTCGGTTTCGTGCGTGACAGTTTCCTCGGAATGGCGCTGGCGCTCGACCTGATGGCCCGTACAGGGAAAAAGGTTTCGGAACTTGCCGCCGAGCTTCCTCAGTACGCGATTTCCAAGGCGAAAGTAAAATTTGATCGTGAACTTCTGGACTCGTTCTACGACGAGCTGACGTTCCAGTATTCAGACGCGCAGGCGGATACGCAGGACGGTTTGCGCCTGGCGTGGGAGAAACGCTGGATCCAGGTCCGGCCAAGCAACACGGAACCGATCATTCGTGTTTTCGCGGAGGCGCCGACTCAAAAAGAAGCCGACAAACTGTGTAAAGCGGTTGTTAAACTGGCAAAGAATTTTTGAAAAAGGGAAATGAAAGGCTGGTAAATCTTTTATCATGAAATTTTTTGCAGTCGTTTTCCTGCTGGTTTGCTCCAACACATTTATGTTGTTCGCGTGGTACTCGCACCTGAAAAACCTCCCGAACGCCCCGGTTTGGCAGGTCGTTCTGGTTTCCTGGGGGATCGCCCTTTTTGAGTACATGTTAATGGTCCCCGCCAATCGGCTGGGAAACGGTTTCCTGACCCTTCCGCAGCTGAAAATCCTTCAGGAAGCCATCACCCTGAGCGTTTTTGTACCGTTTGCCCTTTTTTATATGCGGCGGCCAATTACGTGGAACTATTTGTGGGCCACACTCTGCATATTAGGGGCGGTTTTTTTCATATTCCGCGAGTGATTTATGAAATTTTACGACCGATTAACCAAACTCCTGCTTGTTGACGAGACCAAACTGCCGGACCTGACCAGTCTTTCGGATGCGGAGCATTTTATTCCCGTTTATTTTGAGGATATTCTGGAAAAAGCATTAACGGACGAGCGGCTTACGGAGGAGGAATGCGCAAAGTTCCAGACCCTCGCCGAGATGTTTGCCGAGCACTATCATCTGGACTATCACAAAACCTTCCTGAAACTCAAAAGCGCTTTCGGCCCGTTTGATCCCGACGCGGAGGTTCGATACAGGAAAGATTATTCTGAAGAGTTTAAAGAATCCTGCCGCCAGAACCTCCTGGAAAGTTTGGAGCTTCTGCTGAATGCGTGCAACTATTGTGAGCTGCCGGACGACAAACGAAACGAAATCCTGGAAGCTCCGTACCCCGGTGTGCTTTCCATCAAGGTGGACATGAAAAAGCTGGACTTTTTCAGGATCTTTTATCGTGGTCTTACTAAAAAGACTTTCACCATCAAAAAATTCTTTTTCCTGGAAAAATCGTATGAAAGTTACGAGTTCAAGCGTATTTTCGTCGTCGCCAGGTACAAAAAAGAGCATGGAAGTCAGATCATTACGAAGGTTTTTCGTGATGTGCCGGCCGAAAACCTGAAAGTCGTGGTTCCTGAGGTGAAGCTGCGGCTCCCGATTTTTGATCAAGTGAAAGTTGGAGCTTCTTTTTCAGGCGCTCTTTTAACTTTTGTAGCTAAAATCATCATGATGGCCGCAATGAGTGTAGTCGTACTGTGTACGATGCTCTTCGCCTTCGTTATGGGGTTCATCCGTTCTCTTACCGGTTTCTTCACCTCCCGCATGAAATGCCTCAAAACCTACTCGGAAAGCCTGTACCACCAGAGCCTTGCCGGGAACATGGGCGCGGTGAATCTGCTGGTCGAGCAGGCCGAAACGCAGGAAGTGAAGGAGGCGTTTCTCGCTTATTTTATGCTTTACCTCCTGCGAAGTGAAACGCTGACGGAAAAACGTCTGGATGAGCGCGTCGAGGAGTGGCTCGAGAAGAACTTCGGCTTTTACATTGACTTTGAAGTGGACGACGCCTTGCGAAAACTCGTGGAGAAGAACCTCATTAAAAAGTTTACGCCCGAGGACGGCTCGGATCCTTACTATAAGGTGTACGATTTGCCCAGCGCTCTGCGCAGACTCGACGAAATGTGGGACAATTACCACCTGGAAAATAACGAGGGCAGCGCCTCGAATGACTCTTTGGCCTGCTAGTCCTTCGCGGCTGGCAGGCCGCTTTTTTTAGTTAGGAGTTAGGAGTTAGGAGTGAGGAGTTAGGAGTTACGCTTTGCGTAACGCCACTTTCAGAAAGATCTCGACCCGTCAAAAGCCGAAGGCTTTTTAACTCCTAACTCCTAACTCCTAACTCGTAACTAAAATCCCTCACGACCCATACAACCGTTAAAAACTCTTTTCAAAAGCGCCAAAACCTTCTGTTTCGGTCAGATTCGATAAAGCCGGAGTGACTCTCTACCGATTCCACAAATGACATAATATAAACTTTTCCCCCTTGTGTGGCTTGAAATATGGATACAACCAACATTAATGCCGACCTGGTCGAGCAGATCGTCCGTAAAATCGTCCTTGAGTGCATCGGAATCCCGGGCAAACCGGAGCCCAATCCAGCGCCCGAGCTGGTCGTGAGTATCTCCGCACGTCACATTCATCTGAGCGACGCCGACGTCGAGACGCTTTTCGGCCCCGGTTACAAACTTACGGTCGCGAAAGACCTTTATCAGCCCGGTTTTTACGCTGCGAAAGAGACGCTGATGGTCGTCGGTCCCCGCAAACGGATGCTCCCCTCGGTCCGGATCCTCGGCCCCACTCGCAAACAGTCGCAGGTTGAACTGGCCTTCACGGACGGCATTTCGCTCGGGATCCCGCTTCCGGTGCGTCAGTCCGGCGACCTGAAGGGCACGCCCGGCTGCGTTCTCGTGGGTCCCAAAGGAGTCGTGGAACTGAAATCCGGCGTCATTCGTGCCGAGCGTCACGTTCACATGCACCCGTCCGAAGCCGAATATTACGGCGTGAACGACAAAGACCACATGAACCTGCGCGTTTATTCCGGCCCGTGCACCACGACGTTTGAAAACGTGCTTGTCCGCGTCGATAAAGGGGTGCATCTCGAAGTGCATCTCGATACCGACGAAGGGAACGCCTGCGATATTGACCACGCGGATAAAATCGAACTTTACAAATAAACGGAACTACATTTAACTAAACCCCATTAACCAAAGAGGAAAACGCAATGGCTAAAACATTGGAAGCATTGGGAATGATCGAAACGAAGGGCTTCGTTGCTCTCGTTGAAGGCGTGGATGCCATGATGAAATCCGCGAACGTGGAATTTCTTGGCTGGGAAAAACCGGGCTCCGGAATCGTGACCGGCTACGTGACCGGTGACGTCGCGGCCGTCAA
>JAFTCU010000311.1 GCA_017454585.1 Thermoguttaceae bacterium
GCCGGAAAAGTCGATCAAGGAGCAGTTCACCGCTTACGCCGCGATCGGGCTTCAGTACTACAGTATCCGCTTCATCGACGTTGGAAACGGCACGAAAAACGTCATGAACCTCACGATGGACGAGATCCAGACCATCCGCGAAGTCCAGAACGACTTCGGCCTGAACGTTTCATCGATCGGTTCCCCCATCGGAAAGGTGAAGCTGGTGGACGTGGAAGACGGCACGAAAAACCGCTACGTCCCGTTCAAGGACTACATGGACGAGGTGAACCGCGCCTGCGAGATCACCCACGCGCTGGAGAGCAAGCTGATCCGTGGTTTTTCGTTCTACCACCCGCACGGGGCGGACGTTCACGACTACATGAACCAGGCGGTCGATCAGCTTTCTGCCATCGCGGAGACGTGCCACCGCAGCGACCTGACGTTCGGGCTGGAAGTCGAGCCTAACCTGGTCGGCGGAAACGGCTGGCAGCTTGCCGAGCTTTACCAGAAAATCAACCATCCGTCTATGGTCCTGGTCTTTGACGTCGGAAACCTGGTCGTTCAGGGCTTCGACGCGTGCGAGATCCTGGACCAGTTCCGCGCCTGCCTGCCGGGCTTGGGGTGGTTCCACGTGAAGGACTACCGTCACCCCAAACCGGTGAAAAAGGGCGACCCGATCGATGAGGACCAGCTGAAGAATTTCGTCCCGTGCAATTTGGGCGATGGCGGCCACGAGGCCATTTTCCGCGAGCTGAAAAAGGCACTTCCCGAAATTGACGCGAAACTCAAGGCGCGCGGGATCCCCGGTTTCTTCGTGGACCTGGAACCGCACGTGAAGGGCGGCGGCCAGTTCGGCGGTTACAGTGGCCCGGACGGCGTCGGCGTGGCGCAGCGCGCGCTTTGCCGTCTGCTCGACTACGTGGGGATCGGCTACCACCTGCGTGATTTCGACGACATTTTGGCCGCCCGCGGATTCTGAATTTACGGGGACGACGCTTCCAGCGTCGTTTTATCTGGAGTGCGGTGATACAGTCGCGCAAGCGACATTCACCGCTTTCCCTTGCGGCAATTCAGCCTCGAAGAGGCGTTTGCCGCTGAAGCGAGCTGGATCTTTCCCACGAGAAAAACCGTTTTCCCCGCTGCATTTTTAGGCCGCTAAGTGAAAGCGGCAAAGGAAGCCTTCGGCTTCTGTATTGCCGCACTCCATAAGACGACGCTGGAAGCGTCATCCCCACATTTTTCCTCTTTCCCAAGATCCTGCCATGAAATCCCACTTGAACCTTTTTTTCACTCTTGCATTTTGTGCTTTTTGTTCCCTTTTGAGCGCTGAACCGGCGGCGTGGAACATGAATCTCTCCACCTCCGACGGCGGTACGTGGAAAAAGCGCGTCGCGTTTGAACTTCAAATCAGCCCGGAAGTTTTGGCCGAGCTGAAGGCCCGAAACGCCGATTTACTGGGCGACGACGAAAAAGCCGCCAAAGAAGCGACGGGCATGAATTCCAAACTGGAACCGACCCTTTTCGTCTTCACCGTCGTGGCTCCGGGAGCCGACACGGAAAACGTGGAAAATCCCCTCCCGCTGGCCGGCGCCCGGGCACAGGACGTTCGGATCTGCACGGGCAAAAACGTCGAGTACCTCTTTGAGATCCTCGGCACGGACGGGGAGTCGCAGCACTCCGGCACGCTTGAACCCGGTGCGAAAATCGCCGTTCCGATCGAGCTCACGACCCTGGAGGAAGGAACCGTTTTTTACGTCTATTACGAAAACCCCAAGGCGTGGGAACAGTCCGACTGGTGGACCTTCCACTACTTCCAGAACGGCAGTTTCGAGGAGGGAGAAAACGGCCCGAGCGGCTGGCGTTTCGATGCCAGCGACGCGACGCACAAAGTCGAAAGAGCGTCAACCGGCGCCCGAACCGGAAGAATGTGCATCAAAACGACCGTGGCCGAAGGCGCAGAAGCGTCCTGGATTTCCGCGCGTCAGATGGGAATTCCGGTCCGTCCAGGCGAAAAATACAAACTCTCCGGCTGGACGAAAGCCGAAAACGTCAAAGGCTACGCGGGCTTGTACTGGCATCTCGGAAACGACCGCAATGGAATGATCGGGAACGGAATGCTGCAAGCCGGCGGCGGAACTTTCGACTGGAAAGAAATCTCTGCCGAGTTCGTGGTCCCGGCCGATGTGGACCGGCTTGCAGTCGGAACCGTTCTGTACGGAACCGGTACGGCCTGGGCCGATGACGTAAATGTCGAATTGATCGAAAAAAGCGTTGAAACGCCGAAAGTCACCGTTTCCATCGGCGAGGTGGAAACCTTCCCGCTCGTGGACGTTTTCCCGGTCCGTGGCTCCAAAAACGGCGCGGCTCAGTTCAACGCCCAGGAATTCTTCGGAAACGCCGCGGAATTGCCCCGCTTCGCGTTTATTCGTGTGGAAAATTTCTCGGATGAGGAGCGCAAGCCGCTGGTGAACGTGAAAGCCTCCCTGGTTTCCGCGCGCTGGCGGGTCGAAATGACGCCGGAAAACGTGGAAATTCTGGGGCTTGACGGCGAGCCGCTCGAAGTGGACGCGTGGGATTCGAACCTTTTCGTCACGCCAACTCTCCCGCCGAAAAGCATTTCCTGGCTGATCCTCGCGGAAAAACCGACGGCGGTTTCCAGTGGCGAGGCGGCCCGCCGGGTGCGCGACCAGCAGACCACGGACTCCGGTTTCCCCGGAACGTCACTCCAGCAGGTCAAAACGGCCGCGAGATCGGTCTCGCTGAAAGACCTTTCGGCCCTGAAAAAAATCCTGGTCAAGAATCAAAACCTCGTGCAAAATCCTGGCTTCGAGGAACTCGACCAGAACGGGAAGCCCGTGGCCTGGAACGTGGACGTTCCGAAGGACGGGATCACGTTCAACGCGATCGACCCTCAAGCCGAAAATGACGCGCTGGGAAAATACTGCGCCGAAATCAAAATCGACCCGGGAAAACGCGCCTCGTGGTCCGGCTGGCGTCAGAATTTCAAAATTCAGGGCGGGCGCAGCTACTTCTGCGGCGCGTGGATGAAAAGCCCGACCGCGAGCCAGTTTGCGATCCACATTCACTTCCGTACGGCCGAGGGTAAACTCTGCGAATCGGGCGGAATGACCTCTTTCGGCGGCACGGCCGTCGGTCCGAATGAGTGGTCACTGGTTTCCGGCCTGATCCGTACGCCGGACGACGCGGCGGAGATCAGCCTCCAGCTCACGACGAACGATTCCGAAACGCTCTGCTACGATGACGTTTTCGTGATGGAAATGGACGCGGGAATTCCTCAGGATTTCCAGGGTGGAAGTACTGGGATTTTCCAGGTTTCGCCGATAATCAAGGTCTTCCCCGACTCCACATGGTCGAGGAACCCGGACGAACTGAAAAAGACCGCCCCGCACGGCATCGTGACCGCCAAAAACGAGGAAGAAACCATTCAGTTCGCCTTCCGTTACGCGGAGGACCAGAAATTCCAGGTCGCGCTTTTCCCGGCGGTTTCGGCGGACGGGAAAATCACGCTTCCGACGGATCTTTTCGCCATTGGTTACGTCCCGATCAAACACGTGACGAGCTACTATAGTACGCGGCAGGCGAAGTGGTTCCGCAAGCTCCCGAAAGGCTCAGGCAACGCGGACGGCTGGGTCGGAATGTGGCCGGACCCGATGATCCGGTTCATTTCGGCGAATCACGTCTTTGTGCCGAAAGCTGAGGCGGAAAAGGCCCTGAGTGAGCTGGAAAGCGCGGAGTATTCCAGCGATTCCGAGCGTTTGGCCCGTTACACCGAGCGGAATCTCATCGAGTTCCGCGCGTGGGAGACCCGGGCGCTGACGGTCCAGGTGAAGACCACGAAAGAAACGCCCGCCGGCGTTTACCGGGGAAGGATCTGGCTCAAGAGCCTCGAGACGGGAAAGGTCACGTCCGTTCCGTTCAGCGTAGAAGTCAAGGACTTCGCGATCCCGGACGAACCGGCCGTTTGTGCGATTTACGACATTCGGATGACTCACCCCGAATTCTGGAACCGGGAAGAAGGGGAGGACCTTTCGCAAAAGATGGTCGAGTACGTGGCCTCCAAGCGTCTTTCCTCGGATCGGATGCGCGTGGAGCCTAAATTCACGTACGACAATGAAACGAAGACCTGGACGGTCGATTTCGCTGAGTTCGATGCCGCGTGCGAGCATTACTTCAACGACCTGAAGGTCAAATTCGCGTATATGCCGGGCGACTGGTACTGCTTCGGGTGGGGAATGCCGCCGCGGGCCCGCCAGGGGATCCAGCCGTACGAGGGTGAGTGGCCGTTCGAGGGCGTGGATCGCCGCATCCTGCGTCCCGAATTCAAGAAAGTTTACCAGGACAAACTGCGCCTGATGTGGGACCACCTGAAAGAAAAGGGCTGGGACAAACACTTCGTTCTGTACATTTCGGACGAGCCGTTCTATTCCAAGCCGGAGATCATCGCGCAAATGCAGGCCTGCTGCGAGATGATCCACGAGGTGGACCCGAATATTCCCATTTACTGCAGCACGTGGGTCCATGTTCCGGAATGGGACGGCTACATCACGGTCTGGGGGATCGGCCATTACGGGCGCGTTCCGGAGGAACAGATCTACAAATCGCTGAAACGGGGCGACCGGATCTGGTGGACGACCGACGGCCAGATGTGCACCGACACGCCGTTCTGCGCGACGGAGCGTCTGCTTCCGTACTGGGCGGTAAAATACCAGGCGGACGGCTACGAGTTCTGGGGTGGCTCCTGGTTCACGATCGACCCGTACCGCTACGGCTGGCACTCGTACATCCATCAGAGCGATCAGCCGGGTGTCGAGTACTACGTTCTGTACCCGAACGGCGACGGCTTCATCTTCTACCCCGACAAACTGATCGGGCGGAATGAGATCGTGCCGTCGGTCCGTCTGGAACAGGCGCGCGAAGGTGTGGAAGACGCTGCGTACCTGCAGATCCTCCAGGCGGAGATCGAGCGGGTGAGCGGGATTCAGGGGTTGACACCAGATCAGGCGCAGACGCTGAAAAATGCGCAGAATACGCTTGCTCGTGCGTTCGATTTGGTCCACATTCCGAACGCCGGCGGGCGGTTCACGTCGGTTTACCTCCCGAATCCGGAAGAAGTCGATGAGGTGAAAACGCTCATGGTTCAGTTAATTGACGCTTTGAAAAAAATCTGACGTATAA
Source organism: Thermoguttaceae bacterium (assembly GCA_017454585.1). The sequence goes on from JAFTCU010000311.1 coordinate 5,179, forward strand.
AAGAAACGTGACGAACGAACAGTGAAGAGTGAAAAATATTCGCTGTTCGTTCGTTTTTTTATGCCAGGATTGACAGGATTTCTTGAAAAAAGCCCCCCTACCTCTTGCAAAGAAAACGATTCTGTGGTAAAATATGCTTTAAAATAGAGATTTTCAATTTTGGGAATAATATATTTTGGGCTTTTCATGGATACAGAGTCATTTAAACGGATGTGCCGTCTTTTGGACTACATACGCCGCAGTTACATCAGCCGTGAGTGGGATTCCATCTGTGCCGGTAAATCGATCGCGAAGCTTTCCGCCCGTCATGTGTACTACCTGATGCTTATTCGATTTCAGCTTCCCTGCAATTTGAACACCATCATGCAAATTACGGGTCTTTCCTCTTCTGCGGCTTCGACTTTTGTCGAGAAAATGGTTCAGTCCAAAGTCTTTCTTCGTGTTTTGGATCCGGAAGACCGCCGGAACGTTCGAATTCTCGCGTCAGAGGAAATCACAGAGATTTTTCGTGAAATGGATCGGCGTTTAGACGCACTGATTGACCACCTGACATCAGACTGCACCGAGGAAGAACTTCACGCGCTGGACCTGGCTGGTAAACTGGTGTACCGTAAGATTCAGATCAATAAAGAATGGTTGGACGCACAAATAAACCGGGGAGATATAAAATGAAAAAAAGGGTCGTAATTACAGGTTATGGGGTCATTTCGTGTATAGGAAACGATTCATCGACGTTTTGGGACGCTTTGCTTGAGGGAAGCTGCGGATTGGGGCGCATCACGAAATTTGACGCTTCCGGTTACCGCACTCAAATCGCGGGCGAAGTCAAAAATTTCAATATTACGCAGTATGTTCCTTTTAAAGACTCCAAACGCATGGACCTTTTTTGCCAGTATGCCATTGCGGCGGGTGATGAGGCTCTGCTTAGTGCGGGTCTTCCCAAAAATTTTCAGGAAAGCGAACTGGACGAAAACCGCGTTGGGGTCTTGGTTTCAAGCGGTGTTGGCGGGATCATTGCGACGACCACCCAAAACTCCATCCTTTTTGAGAAAGGCCCGGGCCGTGTATCTCCACTGGCGATTCCGATGATGATCGGTGACAGTGCGTCGGGCGATCTTTCGATTCGGTATGGCGCGAAGGGACCGAACTTTGGAATCGTTTCTGCCTGCGCTTCTGGTTGTCACTCGGTCGGGGAGGCGTACTGGATCATCCAGCGGGGTGATGCGGATATTATGCTTGCCGGAGGCACGGAAGAAAGCGTTATGCCACTCTGCATCGCGGGATTTGCCTCAATGAAGGCGATGAGTACACGCAACCGGGATCCGCTTCACGCAAGCCGGCCATTTGATCTGCACCGTGACGGTTTCGTAGCCAGTGAAGGTGCGGCTGTAATCGTTTTGGAAGATCTGGAACACGCCCGGAAACGCAGCGCGAAAATCCTTGCGGAAGTCATTGGCTACGGAGCCACTGCGGACGGTTTCCACATTACAAGCCCTGATCCCACTGGTGAAGGCGATGCCAGGGCATTTCAGATCGCGATGCGACACGCTGGGATCCAGCCGGACGAGATCGACTACATTAACGCTCATGGGACCAGTACCCCTCTGAATGATAAATACGAGACGCTTGCCATTAAGATGGCACTCGGTGAAGCCGCCAAAACCGTGTCGGTGAGCAGCACCAAAGGCTCAACAGGCCATGCGCTTGGGGCGGCTGGAGCTCTGGAAACTGTCGCGTGTGTGAAGGCGATCGAGACGGGAATCGTACCGCCGACGATCAATTTTGAAACGCCCGACCCGGATTGTGATTTGAATATTACGCCGAACGAGCCGGTAAAACGGCCGATCCGTGTCGCGGCGAATAACAGTTTGGGATTTGGGGGGCACAATGCGGTGGTGATTTTTAAAAAGTTTGAAGATTAACCCCTTGACAAACCGTGAAAATCGGGTACAATAAAAAGAAGTCTGGGAGAAATCCTGGCTGGATCCGTTTCCGTGGCACAATTGGATAGCGCGCTGCCCTCCGAAGGCAGAGGTTGTGGGTTCGACCCCCGCCGGAGACGCTTAAAAAGCAAGGTCTGAATGAGTTTTAACGCTCACTCGGACCTTTTTTTGTTTTCAAGTCTTAGTACATCAAATGCAAGGCGGTAATGGAGGCCGAAGGCCGGAATTACGCGCCTGGGGAGATGATGGTGCGTTCCTGCAACTCCCCCAGTCTCACTTCGCGAGCCAGCCCCCTCAAGGATGGGCCTTTAAATGGGCGTCAGATCACCGCCAGCTCGTATTCCTTGCGGAGGAAGTTGAGCGAGTTCTGGATCGCTTCTTCGCGGTCCAGTTCCTTCGGGCAGCCACATTCAAACGAGCACGGGCCAGTGTAACCGATGTACTTCAGGCCGCGGAAACCTTCGACGAAGCGGCTCTGGTTCAGCCCCGGGAGCGTACGGCGCGGATTGGAAACGCCGCCCGCGAGGTGGACGTGCTTCAGAAGTTTACCGCCGGAGATGAACGCGCCCATCATGTCGGTTTCTTCGATGCTCATGTGGTAGAAGTCGCCCATGACCGCCATGCCGCATTTTTTCTCGGAGGCTTCGTTAATGTCGCGGGCAATCGCAGTGCCGTCAGCGACCTGACGGAGGAAGAACGCCTCACCGCGATTCAGCGGCTCGAAGATGATCGTCGTGCCGCACTCGGCAGCGAAATCGGCCAGCGCCGGGAAATCGTCCAGCAGCATTTTGCGGATCTCCTGATTGGTGAGCGGGCTTTGACCGTTGAAGGCCGGGACGTAGATCACGCCCGTGCAGCCCAGGATCCCAGCGCCTTCGAGGACTTTTTTCAGGTCATCGGTCCCTCTCTGTTTGCGTTCTTTTTCGAAGCTCATCAGGTCGCCGCCGTGGGAACCCCAGCAGACTGCCGCGGCTTTCAGGCCGGCGTCGGCCAAGGCTTTTTTGTAGCTTTCAGCGCGGCTCGGGTCCGCAACATCACCGCCGAATTCAGCGGCTTCCATGCCCCAGGCTTTCATTTTGGCGAATTTTTCTTCAACGCCGTTTCCCGGAATGATCCCGAGCTGGGAGCAGAGGCAAAGGTGGGCGTTGGCCTGCTGGTTGGCGCTTTTGCCGTCGTACGTGGAGTCCGTGACTTCGGCTTTCAGGTCGATGTTGGAGGAAAGAGCGACGGCCGCGGCGGCACCAGCGGCGAGAAATTCACGACGTTTCATAATTTTTGAGTCTCCTGAATGTTAGGAAGGAAATTTTTTATGGAAAAAATCTCAATATTACCCTAATTTTAACCCCTCATTTCAATAATTCAAGGGGTCGTTTCAACTTTTTCTGACTTTTTTTCGTCCCGGTACACGCGAAAGCGTTCCAGATTCACCCAAAGTTCCAGTTCCGTGGAGCCGGAGTCCACAGCCCTGGTTTGAGTCTCAAATGCTTTTTCATATTTGCCCTGCGCGAAGTACACCGTTGCCAGCGTGTCCTGAATTCCGGAGGCTTCAGGTTGCAGTTGGACCGCCTCTTCAGCGTATTTTTGGGCCTCGTCGAGTTTTCGGTTCGTGTTGGCTGCCAGCCAGGCGTAGGTATTGAGCTGAGATACCAGCAGGGCCTTCGTCGATGGGAAATTCTTCTCTGTCTTATCAAGAAAATCATCGATCCTTTTATCCAGAGTGTTCAGCCACTCGGAATCTTCGGTGAAAACGGCAATTTTTCTTGCAAGAATCAACGAGTCTATGTCTGGTTCCGCATCGGCTTCAAAGTCTTTCACGAGCGCTTCTTTTGCTTTGGCGTAGTCTTTATTCTTGCAAGCATCAAGAGCCAGGAGCTGGGTAAGTTTCTGATTCATTTCGATTGACGTTTCGTCTTCATTGTCTTCACTGGCCTTTTTGATGTTCAGGAAATTGAGCCTCCGTGAGTTTTTGGTGTATTCCCGGGCGAGGCTGAATTCGCCGATGGTACTCAAATCCGAGCTGAACGAGGGAAGGAGCCGGACTTTTTCCGTGGTAGAGATGTCTTTGTTCAGAAGGGCGATTTCATTAGGTACAAGCGCCCAATGGCCTCTTCGAACGAGACGCTGAATCAGTAAAACGCGATAATTCAAGGTCAGAGAACGTTCATTCGCTATTTCGAAATGGCCTTTTCCAAATCCGGTCAGCCCCATGGCGGTTTGTGAGAGGAAGAAGTCTCTTGCCTCTTTTTCATGCCCGTTCTGCGTGAGGAGATCGGCTGAAAAATACAAAAACTCCTGTAAAAAATTCAGTTGGATCGGGTCGTCGGTATTTAGTTCTTCATAGAGAGTTTGAAACGTTTCCTCAAATGCCGAAGCGTCAGCATCTTCAGCCCGAGCCGTTTTTTCGAGTTCAAGGAGTTGGTGAAGAAAGCGTTTTCCTTCTGTTGTGGCGGGTTCCGAAGCCAAATACTCGCGGAGTGCTTTAAGTGTTTCTGCGCGTTTTTTTTGATTCAGTTCATTACGTGAGGACCACTCGTCCGGATTCGGAAAAACTTTTGCCTCGGGAACCGGCAGGGGAAACTCGGGAATCGGTTGCGTAAAAGGGAGCGCCCACATAACGGCCAGAGCAGAAAAACGGGCCGCGCAAGGGTCTTTCTCGTGTGTTACGATTCGCATGAGAGGAATGAGAGATTCCTCAGCAGGGATCTCGCTTAATCCCATGAGCAAAATCATTTTCTGCACGGTCTGGCATGAATCATACTGCTTGATGAAAATCTGCGTCCTCGGCGAATCGTTCGACCGGATCAACCCCCGGGTCAACATGGAAAGGCAGTACTTTGCGTTTTCTGCGATGGTGAAATCGGCTTGAGATTGCGCCTTTTGAAGAGTTTCAATGGCTCCATCCCCGAACTTGAGGATTTCCTCAATCGTTTTTTCACGTTTTTTATTGGATGGGTCATTCAGCTTTTCAACAAGCGCGTCGAGTTTTGCCTGCGCCTCCGGCTCCAGGGGTTTATCCCCGAAATCCCGGCAGAACAAAGGCGGAACGAAACAAAACAGGAGTGTAAAAGCGAAAAAAAAGCGTTTCATGGAATTTTGCTCTATGGATAAAGGAGTAAGCGTTTCATAAAGGAAAACCGGAAAAAGGTCGAACCCCATAAAATTTGAAGGGAAAGGCTTCCAGGGTGGTATCTGATCGATACTTCTGTAAATATTTTATCAAAACCCTCAAAAAAATCAAGACGGGTAAGCCTCAAATTTTTCCTGCGTGCATTTTAGAACTGAAATTTCGGACTTTTGGGGACTTTAATTGTTGTAATACAGTTTTTACGTTTGAAAAAACAGTCCCTTTTTTCAGGGTTGAGGATGAGGTCGAAAAGTCCTTGAGGCGGATGAATACTCTCTGCAATTTTTTCAGAAAAATCGCAAAAAATCCAGTGGTTCCACGTTGACTTAATGAACTTTTTGGCGTATAATACGAAGATTATTTAAACTAGTGCGCATCAAAGTTCAAAATTTATATAATGGTCAATCAGAATATTCACGTTAAGGGAGCTCGGGAGCACAATCTGCAAAATGTTGAAGTTGAGCTTCCGAGCAATCAGCTCATCTGTTTTACGGGGGTCAGTGGAAGCGGGAAAAGCTCGCTTGCGTTTGATACGCTATACGCGGAAGGCCAGAGACGCTACGTCGAAAGCCTTTCCAGTTACGCACGTCAATTCCTTGGTCAGATGCCCAAACCCGACGTGGATTTCATTACCCATCTGAGTCCAGCGATTTCCATCGCCCAAAAAACAACGGGCCAAAACCCCCGTTCCACCGTTGGGACCATCACGGAGATTTACGACTATTTACGTGTTCTTTACTCCCGTGTCGGAACCGGCTATTGCCCCTACTGCGGCCGGAAAATCAGCGCGCAGACACGCCCCCAGATCCTCGCTCAGATCCAGCTCCTGCCGGAAGGGACCAAACTCCTGATCCTCGCCCCGCGGGTACGCGGTCAGAAGGGTGAATTCAAGGACCTCTTTAAGGATCTGTTGCGTCAGGGCTACATCCGGGCCAGGGTGGACGGCGAAGTGGTGAAGCTTACCGAGGAACTGCGTCTTGACCGTCAAATGCGCCATACGATCGACCTGGTCGTGGACCGGATCGTTTTGCGTCACGATTCTGTTTCCCGTCTGAGTGAGGCGGTGGAGCAGGCCCTGAGAGTCGGAAATAACACGTTGATCATTGCTCCTGATAAAGACTCGGAGCAGGAACCGTTCGAGGAAATGATGCTCTCGAGCGAGTACGCCTGCGCAGACTGCCAGGTTGGTTTTGAGCCGCCGACGCCACAGCTATTCAGCTTCAACTCTCCGCAGGGAATGTGTACGGAATGTAACGGTCTGGGGGAGATTTACACGTTCGACCCTGAACGGCTTATTCCCGATCAGAAAAAGTCCTTTCGGAAGGGGGCTATTAAGACGTTCGGTACGTGGGAGGAAATGGGCCGTTGGAAGCACGTACAGTTTCGCGGTGTGGCGGAGTATTTGGCCCGTACTTATCCGCAGTTTGGGCTGAACGCCAAGGCGATCCTGGACAAACCGTGGAAAACTCTCCCTGAGGAGATCAAGGAAGCGCTCCTCTTTGGGACGGAAAACGCAAATATTACGTATTCCTGGCACAATTCCCCCCAAGGATTAAATTGGGGTGCGACTTTCGACGGGATCATCCCCCAACTCCTTTCAGCCTACCGGACCACCCAAAGCCGGATCCAGAAACGTCACCTTGAAAAATTCATGAACGTCTGCACGTGCGGCTTCTGCAAAGGGGAGCGGCTCAATCCGCAGGCGCGGGCCGTTCGGATCCGAAGTCATTCCGTCAATCGTGAGCTTTCTCTTCCGGAACTGGTCCGAGAACCGATTTCCAGCGTGATCGAGTTTTTCCGTGATTTGGACCTCGACGCGACCGGGCGTTTCATCGCGAAAGACATTCTGCACGAGATTCGGAACCGCTTGGGTTTCCTTGAGGACGTGGGACTGAGTTACCTTTCGCTCGCGCGGACGGCCCCAACTCTTTCCGGCGGTGAGCTGCAGCGTATTCGCCTCGCGAGTCAGATCGGCAGCGGGCTGGTTGGCGTGTTGTATATTCTGGACGAGCCTACCATTGGTCTTCATCCGCGTGACAACAATCGACTTCTGGCGACGCTTCGTCATTTGCGGGACCTTGGAAACACGGTGGTCGTGGTTGAACATGACGAAGACACCATGCGCAGTGCGGACCGGATCATCGATTTTGGCCCCGGCGCGGGCGTAAACGGCGGGCACGTGGTCGCGCAAGGCTCCGTGGAAGATGTTTTGGAAGCCCCCGAAAGCATTACCGGCCAGTTCCTTTCCGGCAGGCGCGCCATTCCGGCCGTGCGGAACCCTCGTGAAGGAACAGGTGAAAAGCTCGTTTTGCGCGGCGTCTCGCATCACAATCTGAAGAATGTGGACGTGGAATTTCCACTTGGAAAGTTCATCTGCGTCACGGGTGTGAGCGGTTCCGGGAAAAGCTCACTGATCAACGGCGTCCTGAAGGAGATACTGCACCGTGACCTGAACCACGGGATCGGTACACCCGGAGCGTACCGGGCCATTGAGGGACTGAATTTCCTGAACAAGATGATCGCGATCGATCAGTCTCCGATCGGCCGCACTCCGCGCAGTAACCCGGCGACATACATCAAGCTGTTCGACGAGATCCGTATGATGTTCGCGGAACTTCCGGAGGCGAAGCAGCACGGTTTCAAGCCTGGCCGGTTCAGCTTTAACGTGGATGGCGGCCGCTGCGAGGCGTGCCAGGGCTACGGCTCCACGAAGCTGGAAATGGATTTTCTGGCGGATATTTGGGTTACGTGTCCGGTCTGCGGCGGGAAGCGCTTCAATTACGAGACGCTTCAGGTGAAATTCAAGGGCCATTCCATCGCGGAGATCCTTGAAATGGACGTTCAGGAAGCCATGGAACTTTTTGAGAACGTTCCAAAGGTTTACCAGAAACTCAAAACCCTGCACGACGTCGGCCTCGACTATATGAAAATCGGCCAATCCTCGCCGACCCTTTCCGGCGGTGAGGCCCAGCGTGTCAAACTGGCGCGCGAATTGACGAAAGTCAGCACCGGACGGACGATTTACATTCTTGACGAGCCGACGACGGGGCTGCATTTCGCCGACATTGAGCAGCTTTTGAAGGTCCTGCACGGTTTCGCCGATGCTGGAAATACGGTTTTGGTGGTCGAACACAATCTCGACGTCATCAAAACGGCGGACTGGATCATCGACCTCGGCCCGGAAGGTGGAAACGAAGGTGGGCAGATCGTTGTCTGCGGTACGCCCCGAGACGTAGTGAAGTGTAAAAAATCCTACACAGCGGCGGCTTTGAAGAACGTTTTTACCCCTGCCGCGAAGAAAAAAGCTCTGGAATCGGTTTCGGTCCCGGCCAGTACTCTGAAAAAAGCCCCAAAAGACATAATCCAATCTGAAACCAAAACAGGAGCGTGTTCCTGCGGCCACGATTGCATTCACGTAGAAGATGCGAGCCAGCACAATCTGAAACACGTGAGTGTGGAAATTCCGCGCAACGAATTGACGGTCTGCTGCGGCCCGAGCGGTTCCGGGAAAAGCTCCATGGCCATGGATACGGTTTACGCGGAGGGACAGCGGCGTTACGTCGAAAGCCTTTCCAGTTACGCCCGCCAGTTTGTGGGCCAGATGCAGAAGCCGCACGTTGAGAGGATAGAGGGCCTCTCTCCCGCAATCGCCATCGAGCAGAAACGGGCGAGCCAAAGCCCACGCTCTACGGTTGGAACAATTACAGAGATTTACGACTACTTGCGTATTTTGATGGCAAGACTGGGTAAACCATACTGTCCGGATTGTCAGATCCCGGTTGGGTCACAGACTACTGACGAAATCATCTCCCGTGTGATGAAGTACCCGGAAGGAACGCGCCTGATGCTGCTGGCGTCGCGTGAAGTCGCTGTGGGACACCGCTCCGAAACCCTTTGGGATGAACTGCGCCGCGGCGGTTTTGTGCGTGTTCGCATCGACGGAATGATTTATACGCTGGATCAGGTTCCGGACATTGACCGCCGTCGAAAGCATGATGTGGAAGTGGTCGTGGACCGTGTGGAGATCCGGCGCGATAAGAAAGTTCGTGCCCGTGTTGCGGAAAGCGTCGAGCAGACGCTTCTGCTTGGCGGCGGAACGATGATCGTTCTGGAAGTGAACGATTTGAAGCCGGAAACGATGTGGAAGTCCAAAACACACAGTCTGCACAACGTTTGTGACCGTTGCGGACGCAGTTTTGAAACGCTCGCCCCGAATAATTTCTCGTTTAATACCGCTTTGGGTTGGTGTCCGACCTGCGAGGGACTTGGCGTACAGAGCGGGGCCAACCCGAACCTTCTTCTGCGCGATCCGAAGCTGACACTCGCCGAGGGCGCGATTTCACTTTGGAACACGCACAAGAGCGCGCTTGCGATGGAAATGCTTAAAGTCTTCTGTACGGAAATGGAAGTTCCAATGGACGTTCCGTACGAATCGCTCGCGCCGCGCTACCGCAAAATCCTCCAAAGAGGAACGGGGGAGCGTTGGTTCCAGGTCAAAACGAAGGACTTTACTTTCCGTTTCCAGCTTAAAGGGTTGATGGAAGTCGTAGATGAAACGGCCCGGTTGGTTCCCACGCTTCGACACAAGCTGGAATCTTTCCTCGACGATGTGCCGTGCACCGAGTGCGGCGGAAGCCGTTTACGTGACGACGCGGCCGCGTACCGTCTGCATGGCCGGACGATGGACGAAATTTGCGAGCTTCCCCTCGACCAGCTCCAGCATCTTTTTGCGGACTGGAAAACGACTCCTTCCGAACGTAAAATCGCGGGCGAAATTATTCGCGAGATTCGGAGTCGAACGCAATTCCTGCTCGATGTGGGGCTTGAATACTTAACCCTTTCCAGACCGGCTCCAACACTTTCAGGCGGTGAAATGCAGCGTATTCGCCTCGCTGCACAGGTCGGGAGCGGCTTGTGTGGTGTGCTTTATATTCTGGATGAACCGACGATCGGCCTCCATCCACGTGATAACCTGCGCCTGATCAATACGATGAGAAAACTGCGCGATTTGGGAAACACGCTTCTGATCGTCGAACACGACCGTGATGTTCTGGAGAACGCGGATAAACTCATCGACTTTGGTCCCAAGGCTGGCCGTTGGGGTGGTGAAATTGTTGGCGAAGGAACTCCTGCCCAGATTAAATCCAATCCGACTTCGGTCACGGGGTCCTACCTTTCCGGGAATACTACGATCCCAATTCCGTCAAACCGCCGTATTTCCTCCATTTCGGCCAAACGTCCGCCAGAATCCAATCTTGTGATGAGGCAGTGGCTGGAAATCATCGGTGCGCGTCAGAACAATTTAAAGAATATTAACGTCCGGATCCCGCTTGGAACGCTGACTGCCGTGACGGGCGTGAGCGGTTCCGGAAAAAGCACGCTGGTCGAGGACGTCTTGTACTCGTCGCTTGCCCGAGTTCTGCATCGCGCTGGTACGATCCCGGGAGCGCATGACACGATTCGCGGGATCCAGTACATTAATAAAGTGATCGAAGTCGATCAGCGTCCCATTGGAACCACGCCAAGTTCCAACCCGGCGACTTATACGGGCGTTTTTGAACACATTCGTGAGCTGTTTGCCAAGCTCCCGGACGCCAAACTGCGCGGTTTTACTGCCCGACGATTCAGTTTTAACGTTCCGGGCGGCCGGTGCGAAAAGTGTGAAGGTAACGGTCAGATAAAAATCGAGATGCACTTCCTGCCGGATGTATGGGTCACGTGCGACGAATGCCACGGTCAGCGCTACGAGCCGGAGACCCTTTCGGTCCGGTTCAAGGGCTACACCATTGCCGACATTTTGAACCTGACGTGCGCAGAGGCTTTGGAAGTTTTCCAGGGCGTTCCGGTCATTCGGCGCATTTTGCAGACGCTCTGCGACGTTGGTCTCGATTATATTACCCTCGGTCAGCCTGCTCCGACGCTTTCGGGTGGTGAGGCTCAGCGCGTAAAACTGGCGGCGGAACTTTCCCGCCCTGATACGGGAAAGACGCTTTACATTCTGGACGAACCGACGACCGGTCTGCATTTTTCTGACCTGGCGAAACTCCTTGAGGTCCTTCACCGTCTGGTAGAAATGGGGAATACAGTGGTCGTGATCGAGCACAACCTGGACGTGATCAAGAACGCGGACTGGATCGTGGAGCTTGGCCCCGAAGCGGGAGTGAACGGCGGCGAGTTGGTGACGGAAGGTACGCCCGAGGATGTGGTAAAGTACGCCGTCAACGCGAAGAAAACGGTTAAGTCCCGCAAGCCTCTTCCACGGAGCTGGACGGGTGAATTCCTTGCGCCGATCCTGAAAAACGGTCCGTACGAGGAAAGAAAACGGTTCAATCTGGATGAGTTCCGTCGAGCACAAACGGAAGAAATCGTGCTTTCGGAAATGAACGCCGAGGTGAAAATGCCGTGGGAAGTGGACGGGATCCGCTGGCACACCCAAGGACGAAGTTTCCGTTGCCGCTCAACCGTTTTGGAGCACGGGGAAATTTTACCTCCGGTCTCACCCATCCCGACACCGCCGCCCGCCAAGTGGGACGTGCGGGTTTTCGACGCAATTATGGACCGGCTCGAAAGTATGGATGACGTGGAGATTGACTGGAACGACCGAAACGTGATCCGTGTCGCGTCGTCCGGAAAAACCTCGATGAAATTCCTTCATCTGTACACCAATGACGAATGGCTTCTGAAGTTGAGTTTCCGCGTTGCGAAAGATTCCTTCCAGGAAGCGGACCTGATCCAGCGTTTGAACCTTCGTCCGTTGAATGAGTTCCCGGAACTTCCACTTTACGGGACGTCGCCGCGGGTTCGGCTGATCGATTCCAAAGACGGTTTCCAGGAAGTGGAACTTCGCGTCCATTATTGGGACGAATTCAATCACCCGCAAATGTGGGAGTTTTTTGAACAAGCGCAGGAAGCGTTTCAGACGCTGGTTCAGCAGGTCGAAGCCGATCCAACGGACCTGAAACCGTGGAAGACACTCGGTCGGGCGTGGCATGAAAGCCGGAAAGGATTCATCGGAAATGTTCGACCGAGCTGGAATCAGGACCTTCTTCAGACGATTATTGCCGCTTTGGAACGCGTTGCGCCCAACGCTTCATGGGGCTGGCAGAATAAAGTCGTGGTTCCAATCGTTCCAGCAGGGTCGAATCGGATTTGGTGCCGGGTTGGAACGAAAAAACCCGACGCGGTTTATATCGAGCTTTTCAACGGTCGAAATGAGTTCACGATGGGCCGGATCAGCGGTTTTGGTTTCCACTCCGAGGTGGACAGCCGAAACCCGGAATATGACTGCCTGCGCTTCCAGTTCCGCAGTTTAAACGACTGGAAGAAAGGCAATTTTGAAGCGTTTTTGGAAGAACACCTGAAAAAAAGAATGAAGAATGAATAACGAATAATGAATAATGAAAGATTTGATGAAAATCTCCTCTCAACGAACATTACGCGCAAGCGTCATTATTCGTTATTCGTTCTTCATTATTCGTTAACGTAACAAATGTCCGTTTTCCTCATTTTCAGTGACGATTGGGGCCGCCATCCTTCGAGCTGCCAGCACCTGACGCGTCGTTTAATGTCGCGGGGGAACCATCGTGTGTACTGGGTGAATACCATTGGGACACGCCCGCCAGGCTGGAATTTGCTGACACTTCGACGCGGTTTTGGGAAAATCCGTTCCTGGTTTTTTGATAGTCAGAAAACCAATTCCCAAGTGGGAGAAAAAACTGCTTCCAGTGAAAACGAACCGGCACCGAGAATCCTCCATCCGTTCATGTATCCGTGGTTTCGACGTGGTTTTGACCGTCGGTTGAATCGTTTTCTGATGAGCCGCGCGATCAATCATGTACTGGCGAAGGCGGGTGAAACGGACGTGACGGCCATTACGACCCTTCCGATCACGGCCGATCTTCCGGGGGAACTGCCGGCAGTGAAACGCTGGGTTTACTACTGCGTGGATGATTGGAGTCTCTGGCCAGGTATGGACGCGAGACCGCTGGCGGAAATGGAGGCGGAACTGATCCGTAAAGTGGACCGGATCGTCACTGCGGGAGAAAATCTTCACGATCGGATCCAGTCTTTGGGGCGCGAATCGCTTCTGCTGACACACGGGATCGATCTGGAATTCTGGCATGGTGCGCAATCGTCGGAAGTCAGGAAAAATCCCCAATTTGCTCGTGATTTGCCCCGGCCGGTTTTCACGTTCTGGGGGTTGATCGACGAGCGGCTTGATCCTGAAATGGTGGAACGGCTTAGCCAGGATGTTCCCCAAGGCTCGATTCTCTTCGCGGGTCCAGTGGCGGCTCCTGAAGTCGCGAAGCGGCTGGAAGCGATTCCGAACGCGCGTCTTTTGGGAATGGTCCCGTATGAAAAACTCCCACGGCTTGCGGCAGAGTCGGACGTATTAATTATGCCGTACCGAAAAAACGAGACTACCGAACAGATCCAGCCGTTGAAAATGACAGAGTACCTTGCGAGCGGGCGTCCTGCGGTGGTTAGGGCTTTACGCGCATCTCATCCGTGGGCTGACGCTCTGGATGAGGCGGATTCCCCGGAAACTTTTTCACGTCTTGCCCGGTTTCGTGCTTTGAGCGGTCTCCCGGAGACACAGGCCAGTGCGCGAAAACGCCTTGAAAGTGAAACGTGGGACGAAAAAACCCGGCAGTTTGAAGCGTATATCCTGGAAGATACTACGGAAAACGAAAACATATCCAAAAATGATTAACGAAATCGTACCCATTACTTCCGAAAAACGCAAGACCGAACGAAAAGCGACCGTTCTGGAAACGCGAGTCGTGACCGGGCAGGGGGGTGGTCCCGAGAAAACGATCCTCAACACGCCGCGCTATATGACGAGCTACGGCTTTCCTACGCTCTGCGCCTATATGCGTCCACCGAAAGATAAAGGGTTTGAAGTCATAAAAAAGCGTGCGGAGGCTTTGAATTGCCCACTGATTGGAATCGATGATTCAGGAGCCTTTGACCGAAGTGTGGCCCGGAGTCTTCTCCAAATTTGCGAGGAAAAAAATATTACGATTTGGCACGGGCACGACTACAAAAGCAACTACCTTGGCCTGAAACTCCGCAAAAAACACCCGATGAAACTGGTTACGACCGTTCACGGCTGGGTCCATCATACGTGGAAGACACCGTTTTACTATTTGCTGGACCGATGGTGTCTGCGCCGTTACGACCACGTGATTTGCGTCTCGAACGACCTGTATGAGAAGTGTCTCGCGCTGGGCGTTCCGGAAAGCCGGTGCTCGTTGATCGTGAACGCGATCGATACGATGCAGTACCGTCGCGTGATGAAGGTCGAAGAAGCCAAGGCAAAGCTCGGTTTTCCTGTTCATCGTGTTGTCATTGGAGCGTGCGGCCGGCTTTCCCCGGAAAAGAATTTCGTGGGCCTGATCCGGGTCGTGGCGGAGCTTTTGAAGAAAAACGTTCCGATTTCGCTTTTTATCGCAGGTGACGGTCCGATTCGTGACTCGCTTCAGCGCCAGATCAACGCCACGGGTTTCACGGAGCACATTCGGCTCCTCGGCTTCCGCGACGACATCATGGACTTCTACCAGGGGTTGGACATTTTCGTCCTGAACAGTCTGCGGGAAGGTCTTCCCAACGTCGTTCTTGAGGCGATGGCGTACGAAGTGCCCGTGATCTCGACGCGCGTGGCGGGTGTTCCTCGCCTCATCACGAACGGCTACGACGGCATTCTGATCGACATTAAAAACGAGCTGGAGCTGAAACTTCGGCTTGAAAAGCTCATCGAAGATTTTGACTATCGGCGTATGCTCGGTGAAAATGGGAATTACACGATCAAAGCCCAGTACAGCTTTGGTGTGCGGATGAAGAAAATCCGTGACATTTACGAGAAAATTCTGGCCGGGAATAAATAATCAGTGGCCAGAAATCAGGAATCCGTTCTTCGGTTTGACCGAAACCTGAACGGTTTCCTGACCACTGACCACTGAATTATAATCAGAGGAGCAGGGCCTCAAAAAACGTTTTACTCTTCTTCACGTTCCTGAACCGCGAAAGAAGCGCCCGCGTCTTCAAAGACCGAATTCTGCCACATCTGGTACTCATTCTGAAGTTCCATCTGGCTCTGCTGCTGGCTCAGGTACATGTACATCGGGTTGGATTTCAGGTTTTTGAACATTTCCTGAAGTTCCGCATCAGCCGGGTCGAAGGACTTTAGCTGAGTCACGTAGAACACGGTACCGCTGCGGTTCGGGAGCGCTTTGATTTCACCCGGAGTCATCTGGAAAACACTGGTACGGAAGTTTTCGGCCACATTTTCCAACTGGGTGTAGGTACTCAAATCGACCGGGGTCGGGAAACCTTCAACCGTCATCTTGCAACGGGCGAAGTTTTCGATTTCGATCGGGGCTGCCACTCCGCTCAGAGCGTTGGCTTTTACGCAGTCTTCTGCGTTCTTCCGTGCGGCTTCTGCGGCCAGTTTTTTGGCTTCTTCGAGTTTCCACGCCTTCTCGACCACCGGTTCAAATTCTTCCGTCATTTCCTTCAGTTCTTCTTCCGGAACAAACTCAGCATTCCAAACGATGTACTCGTTGGCCGGGTCATTGCATTCGATTCCCATAAAGGTTTTGGCGCTAAGACGTTCAAAGCCGTTCAGCTTTGCGATCGGCTGCTCAGCAAGCGTTTCCATGTCCATCAGTTCAAGTTCAACGTACTGAATACCGCATTTTTCCATGTAAGCCTTGGTTTCGGCGCTGAATTCAAACACGGGTTTCTCAAGGTTTTCATTTTCACTGAACTCGTAGCGGGCTGCGGCCTGTTTGTAAGTTGAAAGGTCGGTCTGGACCAGTTTCAGGAATTCTTTGGCATCGTAAGGATCTTCCAAATCGACTGTCGGGGCCGCATCAGCAGGAGCCGCATCAGCAGGAGCCGCATCAGCAGGAGCCGCATCAGCAGGAGCCGCATCAGCAGGAGCCGCATCAGCAGGAGCCGCATCAGCAGGAGCCGCATCAGCAGGAGCCGGTTCGGTGGTTACGGTTTCATCAGCAACCAAACGGAATGGATTCTGAGTCCGTGCGTCCGCAGAAGGTTGGGCCGGGGCTTCAGCCGGAGCGTTTTCAGCCGGAGCCGCTTCAGGTGCCGCTTCAGGTGCCGCTTCAGGTGCCGCTTCAGGTGCCGCTTCAGGTGCCGCTTCAGGTGCCGCTTCTGGAGCCGCTTCAGGTGCTGCTTCAGGAGCCGCTTCAGGTGCCGCTTCAGGTGCCGCTTCAGGTGCCGCTTCAGGAGCCGCTTCAGGAGCCGCTTCAGGCGCCGCTTCAGGCGCCGCTTCAGGTGCCGCTTCTTCCAGATTGATGTTTTCGGGGAGCGGGACGGCTTCCGCAGCGGGCGTGCCCTCAATTACCGGTTTTTTGTAAACCAGATAATGAATACGCATCTTGGCCGGGATTTTGAAACCGACGATTCCGAAATTTTTATTGGGGAGCTCACTCTTGTGTTCCTCAAAAAATTTCTTGAGCTGGAGTTTCGACGGATTGGAAACCTTGGTAAGGAAATCTTCCGCACGAACCGGAATGACGTTAATATTGGCGTTCCTGTAAATCGTGCAGAACAGTTCCCACTGTTGCTGAATGGTACGAGGCGCGAGAAGACCCGAAAGACAATACGTCTCGTATTTCTGAGCGAGGATAATTTCTTTTAACCCTTCCTCGAAAGTGGAGGAGTTCATGCCAAACTGATCCAACGCTTTCTTATAATCATCAGCCGACTCGAAACTCTTGCTGATGAAATCACGGATTTCATAGTCAGAGACGACAAAACCGAATTTTTCAGCGTACTTGGCTTTGAGCCATGTAGAAGCGACCATTTGGTTGGTCAGTCCATAGAAATTCTGCTGGAAGACCTGATAAATGGAGCTTTGTTTCTGGCGTTCAAGCTCGAACTGGCCGTATGACAGATCGCCGAACTCACGAGTTTTGAAGTAAGCCTGGTTTCCCGGAACGAAACGTCCGCTGCACTGTTCCAGGGTCGGGATGAAAACGAAAGAAAGCATGGTCAGCACGCCGAGGACGGCAAGCCATAATTTCTGGTTTTTACGAAAAACGCTGAAAGTTGACATAGTAAAATTTCCAGTAAAGTGAAATCAGGTATTCCTTGACGGCCAAAAACATCCGTTTCTCAAGCCGCCAAAATCTTTATATGCAAAAGGATTTCTTATTATATGCAAAATTCAAAAAAATTGCAACCCCCCGTGAGCGGTTTTCTCTGGATTTTTATTTCACTTTTTAGAAAATTTTTATTTTTTTCCAGCGAGTAGGGTACTTCTTCCTTCAAAAAAAAGTAAAAAACACTTCTGACTCGACGATTGAGTTTTTCGTTTGGAGAAATTTTCCGGCTTTTCCTGATGGACATTTCAAAAAATTTTTCGGTGGTCCTTTTCTTTTTATTCATCTTGGGTATAATAAAAAGCGAAATGTTCAAACTTCTTGAAACCAATTTGTCAGAATTATCCTATATTATAATAAATAGTGAAAATCGACATTAACTCCTGAGTTTTCCCATGGCCGCCAAAGAACAAAGTCCCAAAACTTCTCCGCAAGAGATTCAGCTTAAAGATCCGTACATCGCCGCCTGGCTCACCTGGCTCTTGCCAGGCTTGGGGCATTTGTATCAGGGTCGCAAGACCAAGGCGATGATTTACGCCGTTTGTATTTTGGGACTTTTCTTTTTTGGGGCCATACTTGCCAGTGGGAAGTGCGGTCTTGCGCGATGTGTGTATATTTCGATGCGGCCTGGCAGCGGCGGCGATATGCGATATTACTACTTTGCCCAGTTTTGGGTAGGTTCACCGGCTTTCCCCGCCATCATCCAGTATATTCACGACCCTACGGGGGAAAATCCCCTCTGGAACGGTCTGATGGCTCCGCCGCTGCGGGTCACGCCCTCCCTGCGCGGGTACTCTGAAAACGACAATTCGATCGATAATATACGCAAAAAGCTGAACCGCCGTTTCGAGCTTGGGACTCTCATGACGACAATGGCGGGGCTGTTGAACATATTCGCTATTTTTGACGCGTTGTCCGGCCCGGTCAACGAGGAAGAAACTGAACGCCGCCGGAAAGAAAAGCTCCAGAAGAAGCGTATGAAACGACGCGCGAAACGCCAAAAAGATGATGCGGCGGAAGAAATCTGAAAACCCGGAATCCCGACCAGTTGAAAGGGCCTGACCCTATGGAACCTTTAGCTTTTATTCGTTGTTTGGACTGCCTTTACGCGATCCCTTTGATTTTCGCGACGAGTTTTGTCTATGCGGCTTCCCGAAATGAAGACACGCAGAACCTGATTTATTATGCCCTTCGTATGAGCGCTACGCTCGGGTTTTTTATGGTTCTGACCCTCGTTATCATGATGATCCTTTTTTAGGAAAAACCCATGCACATTCTGATTCTCGGCGCAGGAACCGTTGGTTATTCCATCGCGAAACTTCTCAGTTCGAACCAGCACGATGTTACGCTCGTTGACCAAAATCCGGACAGGCTCGCAATGCTGAGCGAGTCGCTGGATGCCATGGTCCTTGAGGGGAATGTTGCGCTTGCCAAGGTTTTGTCTCAGGCCAATGTGGAGAAAACGGATCTTTGTCTCGCAGTCACCGATTCTGACTCCGTGAACCTTGTTGCGGCAAGCATGGCAAAGCAAATGGGGGCCCGCCGCGTCGTTGCCCGGGTTTATTCCAGTCTGATTGATAATCTGGAAACTTTCAACTACTGCAGCCATTTCAAAATCGATAAAATTCTGAGTCTCGAGTATCTTACGGCCGTCCAGCTTGCGAAAGCGATCGATAATTTTACGGAGTCCCTCAATCTGGAGGCGTATCTCTACGGAAGCCTTGAGTTTATGGAATTCAATATGGATGCCGGTTCCAAAGGAATGGGGCGCAAGATCCGTGACCTGAAGTTTCCGGATAATGTGCGGATCGGAGCGATTCGCCGTGACGAAATACCGTTTATTCCCAGTGCGGATGACATTCTCAAGCCCGGAGACAAGATCGCGATTTTTGGTGTACACGATGACCTTTTGAAAGTCTGCAAAAGCTTGGGCGGTGAACTCCCCCAAAAGAAAAACATCGTTATCGCCGGCGGCGGTGAGACTGGAATGCACCTGGCGCAGATACTTAAATCACGCCATCGGATTCGCCTTTTGGAAACTGACCGTGATCGCGCACAGAGACTGGCAGAAGTGCTTGGACGTTCGGTGGAAGTCATCAATCTCGATTTGCGGAACCGTACCGATATGGAAGAAGAACACATTGGTACGGCGGATGTGTTTGTCGCGTGTACGGGCCTGGATGAATATAATTTGATTGGCTGCGTGGAAGCCAAAGAAATGGGTGTGAAGAGCACATATTCAGTGATTAACCGTGTGGACTATGGTAATGTGATCAAGAGCAAGCTGGAAATTGAAAACTGGATCAGCCCTCGTGAAGCCGCGGCCCGCCGGGTGTTGAATTTCCTCCAGCGCGGTGTGGTCATTTCGATGGATTCCATTTTCAAGAGTCAACTCCAGCTTATGGAGATCGAGGTCCAACCTGGATCGCCAATTTCCCAGTTTACCGTCCGGGAAGCAAAACTTCCGCCGCAGTGTATTGTCCTTGGTGCCAGCAGGAAAAATGGTGAAAAGAACCAGGTCCCGGGCGCCAATTTCCGTTTTGAACCCGGAGACATCGCGTTGATAGTGACCCGTAATGCACATCAGGAAGAAGTCATTTCCAGATTTGAAACCGCGTAACCCTGACTTAAAATCATTATTTTGGAGCTTTCTATGACTCTGACTCGCCGTCATTTTCTTCAACTCTCCGCGGGACTTTGCGCCGCGGGTACTTTGCCATCCCTCTGTTTCGCTGAGGAAGAAAACCTTCTGAAAATCGATCGTCTGACCATTTCGATCGGTCTTGAGAAACCGTTCCGGGCGTTCCACATTTCCGACACGCATCTGGCGTATGCTGATGAACGCGAAACCGAGCGCAAGATCGCGCTGGCCAAGAGCCGGACCGGCCATTTCAAGACCGCTGAGGCCTGTTTTGCCGCCTCGCTCGCCTATGCGAAAGAACACAACGAGCTGCTTCTGCACACGGGCGACCTGATCGATTTCGTCAGTGAAAAGAACTTTGAAGCCGCTGCCGCGGGTTTCCAGGGCCGGGACGCTTTCGTCTCTGCCGGGAATCACGAGTTCAGCCATTACCTCGGCGAGGCCAAAGAGGATGAAGCGTACAAGGCGCAGAGTTACGACCGCGTGCAAAAAGCGTACCCGAACGACCTGAAATTCTGCTCCCGGGTGGTGAACGGCGTGAATTTCATCGCGATCGACGACGTGTACTACTACTTCCTCCCGGAGCACCTGCCCCGGTTCGAGGCGGAGGTGAAAAAGGGGCTTCCGATCGTGATGATGTGCCACGTGCCGCTCTACACGCCGAAACTTTTCGACCGGATGGTCAACGTGAATCACACGCTCGGCTACGTTACGGGCGCGCCGGAGGAGCTGATCCGGCACTACCCGAAACACCGGTTCGAGCAGCAGCGTGCGAACGACTTTACGCTTGAGTTCATCGACTACCTGAAAAAGCAGCCGCTCCTGAAAGCGATCCTTTGCGGCCATCTGCATTTCCCGTTCCAGGAACGTTTCTCCGAGACCGCCATCCAGTACGTCGCCGGCGCCAACTTCAAGGGCGAGGCGTACGAGATCGCGTTTGAATAAGATCCGGAGGGCCGAAGATTCGGAGGGCCGGCGTCCCCGCCGGCCAAGTTTGAAACTTCACCCCGCGGGCATCGCGTCTTCCAAAACTTTCTTCGCTTTCGGCACGCCCGTGGCGGGAGATTCCCGGCCCTCGTACTCGCAGGAGATGAACCCGCGGTAATTCGCCTCGTCGAGGATCTTCATGATCCGCGGGTAGTCCAGTTCCAGCGTGTACCACGTTCCGCCGCCGTAGTACGATTTGGCGTGGACGAACGTGGTGTAAGGCGCCATCTGCGCCATCTGTTCGTACCGGTCGTCGTCGAGCAGGTTTCCAGTATCGAGCGTCAAACGAAGCCACGGCGAATCGATCTTCTTGACGATTTCCACCGCCCCTTCCGCGCGCCGGGCCAGGCCCCAGTGGTTTTCCAGACCGAGAATGACGCCGCACTTTTCGGCCGTCGGCAGGCATTTTTCGAGGCTTTCGAGCACCCAGGGCAGAGCGTCCGCGTCGGTGTAGCCCTCAAGCGGAGGCTCGATCCCTTTGTGGTTCATCAGGTCGGTGAAATCTTTGGAGGTCCCCCACCGACCGGTATTAACGCGGAGCGTGGGAATTCCAAGCTCGCCGGCGGTTTCGATCCCGGCAATCGTCGCATCGACGTTCTTCTGGCGGAACTCTTCGTCCGGCGTGACGAAACTCTGATGGGTCGCGTAGCCGCACAGCGCGATCCCCTGCGTGAACGCAAAGCGTTTGAGGTTTTTCAGGTACGCCCGATTGGTCCGGTACGTCTGGAAAAGCTGCCCGCCCCCGGGGAGTTTCGACTCGGTGATCTCGCCGGCCGCCGGGTTCAGGTACATCTGCTTCTCGAGGATCTCCAGTCCGACGAAACCCATTTCGGAGGCCCAGATGACGCACTGCTCCATGGTGGGCGCGCCTTCCGTCCGGTATCCCCAGTAGGAATACGACGAGACGCACAACGGGCGGCGGATCCGGGTGGAAGGGACGTTTTCGTCCGCGCGGGTCGCTGAAGCGAGAGCAAGCGCACCGGCTGCACCGGCGGCGTAATGATAAAACTGTCTGCGATTCATGATCGGCTCCAGATGTTGAAAGGGTGGACTAAAATTTTGAACTGGAGATTTGGTTCGTTCTTCAAGGAAATTCCAAAAACCTTAAACCCTTTTCCCGGGTGAATGCACAGCGTGATTTGAACCTCAATTTAAACACGGATTTTCACGGATTAAAAGGATTTCCACAGATTATTTAAAGGGATTTTCCTGTATTTTCTTGTGATCCTCAATCTGATAAAACAAAATCCTTTTAATCCATTAAATCCGTGCTTAAATAAAAGGTGGAAGTGCAACGGGGCTGGTGTTTGGGAGGTAAGGTCTTTAAAATCTCTTTTCAATATAGCACACCTCTTTAAAGAAACAAGGGGGAGAGCCGGAAAAAGGGCCGGTTTTGTGGAAACTCCCTGCCACTTTGTCAATGACACGCTTCTTGCATTTATAAAACTCATACGCTTTCAGCCCAATTTGTCAGGTTGGGTATATTTTTGAAACGGAATACGATTATAGTTTACATACCGCCAACAACAGGAGGAATCCGCAGTGGCAAAACAAATGGTTTTTGAAGATGAAGCGCGTCAGCCTATTCTGGAAGGTGTCCAGAAGCTGGCCCGCGCGGTCCGCAGTACGCTTGGTCCTCGCGGACGTAACGTAGTTCTTGATCCAGGCTGGGGCGCCCCGAAAGTCACCAACGACGGCGTCACGGTCGCGAAAGATATTACCCTTGACGACGCTAACGAAAATATGGGCGCGCTGCTCGTAAAAGAAGCCGCCAGTAAAACGAACGACGTCGCGGGCGATGGCACTACCACCGCCACGGTCCTCGCCGAAGCAATTGACCCCGAAGGTCTGCGTTTGGTGACCTCGGGCGGTGTGAATCCGGTCTCCCTCCAGCGTGGAATTCTGAAGGCTGCGAATGCCGTGGTCGCCGAAATCGAAAAAATGGCCGTCCCGGTTGACGAAAAATCGAAGAAAGAAATCGCCCAGGTCGCTGCCATCGCCGGAAACAACGATCCGGAAGTCGGCAAAGTTCTGGCCGAAGCCTTCGTTAAAGTCGGCAAGAACGGCGTGATCACGGTCGAAGAAGGCCGCGGATCCGAAACGACCGTGGAATTCACCGAAGGGATGCAGTTCGACCGCGGGTACTTGAGCCCCCACTTCGTGACGAATGACGACCGTCAGACCGTGGAGCTGGAAAACTGCCTGGTCCTCTGCTACGAAGAAAAAATCAACAACGTACAGTCGCTCGTTCCACTTTTGGAAGCCGCGAGCCAGGCGAACAAGCCGCTGCTGATCATCGCCGAGGACATTGAGGGCGAAGCGCTTGCGACGCTCGTCGTGAACAAACTCCGCGGCATCCTGAACGTCTGTGCCGTCAAAGCCCCGGCTTACGGCGACCGTCGTAAGGCCATGCTCGGCGACATCGCGACGCTCACCGGTGGAACGGCCATCTTCAAGGACCTCGGCATCAAACTCGACGCGGTGGAGCTTTCCCAGCTCGGTTCTGCGAAGAAGATCATCGTCTCGAACGATACGACGACGATCATCGACGGCGCCGGTTCCAAGGAAGCGATCGCTGCCCGCGCGGCTCAAATCCGCTCCGAGATCGAGACGGTCACGAGCGACTACGACCGCGAAAAACTCCAGGAACGTCTTGCCAAATTGGCAGGCGGCGTGGCGAAGATCCTCTGCGGCGCTTCGACCGAATCCGAGATGAAAGAGAAAAAATTCCTCCTCGACGACGCGAAAGCCGCAACGGCCGCCGCGCTTGAGAAGGGCATCGTTCCGGGTGGTGGCGTGGCTCTGCTGCGCTGCTCCAAAGTCCTTGACGATCTGAAACTCGAGGGTGATGAGGCTCTGGGAATCGTGGTCCTGAAACGCGCTCTGCAGGTTCCGCTTCGTGAGATCGCGAAGAACGCCGGAATTGACGGTGCCGTAGTCGTGAATCGTGTCCTCCGTATGGAAGGCCAAAACGACGGTTACGACGCCGACAAAAACAAGTACTGCAACCTCGTGGAAGCGGGCGTCATTGACCCGGCCAAGGTGGTTTGTACGGCTCTGACCAACGCGGCGAGTGTTGCGGGTCTGCTCCTGACGACCTCGTGCGTGATCACGAACATCCCGGTAGATACGCCGGAACCCCCGGCAGGCGGCGCCCCGGGAATGGGCGGTATGGGCGGCATGGGTGGAATGCCCGGCATGATGTAAAAATTAAAAGCCTCCCCTGAAAGGGGAGGTGGCGCGGAGCGCCGGAGGGGTTCCGAACCTGAGGAGATCCATCCCACTGCCGAAACCCCTCCACCACCTTCGGTGGTCCCCCTCCTCTTTCAGGGGAGGCTTAATGTGACTGAAAAAACAAGAACTCCACATTCAAATAAAAGGAACCTTAAAATGAACGCAAATCTTCGTCCTCTTGATGATCGTCTTGTCGTGAAACCGATGGAAGCTGAACAGATGACCGCTGGCGGCATCGTCCTTCCCGACACCACGAAAGAAAAACCCCAGCGCGGTACCGTTGTGGCTGCCGGTCCGGGCAAACTCCTTGAAAACGGTACACGCAGCGCGATGGCCGTCGCCGTTGGCGATGAAGTCATTTACGGCAAATACTCCGGAAGTGACATCGAAGTCGCGGGTGAAGAATTCAAAATCCTCCGCGAGAGTGACGTTTTGGCAAAAATCATCAAATAGAATTTTGCGGGGACGACGCTTCCAGCGTCGTGTCCAGTACTGAGTTTTTTGACGACGC